>CAZFFP010000029.1:0-39806 GCA_964518215.1 uncultured Chitinophagaceae bacterium | reverse complement strand
ATGATTTTTTCGCGAAGAAAAATCAATATTGACAGTTTCAATACTTCGCCTTCGGAAGTGAAAGGCATTTATCGCTTTAATATTGTGATTAACGAAACGGAAGATGTGGTGCGTAAACTGGCTCGCCAAATCGAAAAGCAGGTGGAAGTCATCAAAGTGTATTTCAACATCAACGATGATATTGTGTGGCAGGAATTGGCTTTGTATAAAGTGCCCACAGATGCCATTATCGAGAAGGTTAAAGTAGAGCGTTTGTTGCGCGAATATGGTGCGCGTGCTGTAGTTATCAGAAAAGACTACACGGTTTTTGAAACTACCGGACACCGCGAGGAAACCGATAAACTCATCAGCGCATTAGAGCCATACGGACTCATTGAATTTGTGCGCAGCGCCCGCGTTTCTATTATCAACCACAGCAGCGGTATACACAACAAGCTGAAAGAATTAGAAGCAATGAAACCCGAAATAGAAAATATTGAAAACAAATTTTTAAACCAAAACGAAGAAGTATTTACGATGTAGCGGGAGTAGTTATAAGGTTATAAAGTTATAAAGTTGAATTGCTCTCTACTTTTTATAACCTTCCAACTTTATAACCTTTCAAACTAAAAACTAAAAACAAAACATATCATGGCAAAAATGACCTTTGGCAACGTAGAAGAAAACGTTGTAACAAGAGATGAATTTCCTTTGGCAAAAGCACAGGAAGTATTGAAAAACGAAACCGTAGCCATTATCGGTTATGGTGTGCAAGGTCCCGGGCAGGCATTGAATCAGCGCGACAGCGGCATTCATGTTATTGTAGGGCAAAGAAAAAATTCGAAGTCGTGGGACAAAGCCGTTCAGGATGGATTTGTTCCGGGCGAAACACTTTTCGAAATTGAAGAAGCATTGGAGCGCGGCACCATTATTTGTTATTTGCTGAGCGATGCCGCGCAAATACAGTTGTGGCCCACCGTGAAGAAGCATCTCACCGCAGGTAAGGCATTGTATTTCTCTCATGGTTTCGGCATTACCTACAACGACCAAACGGGCATCACTCCTCCGGCAGATGTTGATGTGATTTTGGTAGCTCCAAAAGGTTCAGGCACATCACTGAGAAGAATGTTTTTGCAAGGGCGCGGACTCAACAGCAGCTATGCCATTTATCAGGATGCCACCGGCAAAGCATTTGAAAGAGTAGTGGCTATGGGCATTGCCATCGGTAGCGGCTATTTGTTCGAAACCGATTTTAGAAAAGAAGTGTATTCCGACCTTACGGGCGAGCGTGGCACGCTGATGGGTGCCATACAAGGAATTTTTGCAGCACAGTTTGAAGTGTTGCGTCAGCGCGGGCATTCGCCTTCCGAAGCTTTTAACGAAACAGTAGAAGAGCTTACGCAATCGCTCATGCCCTTAGTGGCAGAAAACGGTATGGACTGGATGTATGCCAACTGCTCCACCACCGCACAGAGGGGCGCGTTGGATTGGTGGAAGAAATTTCGCGATGCTACACTTCCGGTGTTTAATGAATTGTATGACAGAGTTTCTTCAGGAAAAGAAACCGAAGTGGTGATAGCCGCCAACAGCAAACCCGATTATCGCGAAAAGTTAGAAGTAGAATTGAAAGAATTGCGCGAAAGCGAATTGTGGCAGGCAGGAAAAACTGTGAGAAGCCTGCGCCCTGAAAATCAGAAAAGTGAAAGTGAGAAATAAGCTTTTTTGAGCCGTAAGCGTTTAGCCTTTAACTTTCAGCAAAAAAATTATGAGCAATGAAAAGAACATAGGAGTGAATGGTGCGCTCGTAATGACGAGAGTCTGTCACACTGAGCCTGTTGAAGTGTGTGGCTGAGCCACGCAAAATCCTTCGATAAACTCAGGATGACAGCCCGCAAACACAATCATTGCGTAACCGAATCAAACCCAAAACTCATTGTCGTGTGCTTTAGCTGACGGAAAAAAATTATCAAACAATGAATACCACTGCCATAACCTTACCCGCATTGAATTACCAACAAGCAGCAGCGCGACTGAAGAATATTGCCATTCATACGCCTCTGCAACTGAACTCGAATCTTTCGAGAAAATATCAGTGCAAAGTGTATTTGAAACGCGAAGATTTGCAGGTGGTGCGTTCCTATAAATTGCGGGGCGCATATAACATGATGAGCAATCTTTCTTCCGAAGAAATGCAAAAAGGCGTGGTTTGCGCCAGCGCGGGCAATCATGCACAGGGCTTTGCCTATTCGTGCAAGCAACTCAATCTGAAAGGAGTGGTTTTTATGCCGGTAATTACTCCGCGCCAAAAAGTGAATCAAACTAAAATGTTTGGCGAAAAAAATATTGAAGTTATGCTCACGGGCGATACATATGACGATTGTTCGGCAGCAGCAAAAAAATATACCGAAGCACATCAAATGACTTTCATTCCGCCTTTTGATGACTTGCGAATTATTGAAGGGCAGGCAACCGTAGGTGTCGAAATTTTGGAAGATTTGCAAAATATTGATTTTTTGTTTGTGCCGGTGGGCGGTGGCGGACTGAGTGCCGGAGTGGGCGCTTATTTTAAAACTTACAGCCCCGAAACAAAAATTATAGGTGTAGAGCCTGAAGGCGCGCCTGCCATGTATGAATCGCTGAAAGCCGGAAAGCCGGTTACGCTCGAACATATAGACCGATTTGTAGATGGCGCAGCGGTGAAGCGTGTGGGCGATATTACTTTTCCGCTTTGCAAAGAAGTATTGAGCGAAGTGCATTTAGTGTCTGAAGGAAAAGTGTGTTCCACCATTCTGAAATTGTATAATGAAGATGCCATTGTGGTAGAGCCTGCGGGCGCTTTATCAATAGCTGCATTAGATGAGTATGCCGAAGCAATAAAAGGCAAAACCATTGTGTGCGTTGTGAGCGGAAGCAACAACGATATTGACCGTATGCCCGAAATCAAAGAGCGCTCCTTGCAGTATGAAGGATTGAAACATTATTTTCTCATTCGCTTTGCGCAGCGCCCCGGTGCGCTGAAAGAATTTGTAAACCATGTGTTGGGCGCCACCGATGACATCACCCGTTTTGAATACATGCAGAAAACCAACAAAGAAAGCGGACCCGCATTGGTGGGCATTGAGCTTCAAAACAAATTGGACTACCAAGCGCTGATGAACAACATGAAAAGATACCAGATTGATTATTCCGAAATCAACAAGGATGATAAGTTGTTTGGGTATTTGATTTGAGTATTAGATTTTCAGCAGGATATTTTTCCCCGAATATTTAAAATCCAGAGTGCTATTTTCAGCAGGCATGAATGCCCTAAAGTGTTGAATTTATTGATGTTCATCCTGAAAAAATTAATGGCGATTTTTAGAAGTTATCAATGAATTTTTAACCCGAAAGCACTTCCGTAATTACGGGTTTGGCTGATATTCTTTGGGTAATTTTACAAGTGAGCACTTTTCTTCAAAATACGGGTATGCTTTTTTTTCACCGAATATTTTTTCTGTTGCTGTATTTTATCGGCACTGCTACTTATGGGCAAACTTTGTTTTACAACAACGGCTCACAAATGCACATGAATGCCGGCTCATTGATGATAGTGAAAACCGGAACGGTGGACAACAACTCAGGCAGGATTGACATTGCCGGAAACCTGATTGTTGAAGGCGATTTCATTAACAGCGACCTTGCCACCGGAAACAATAGCGCCACCGGAATTTATGAAGTGTTTGGCAATTGGGTGAACCACGACAATTTTACCGCCCATCAAAGCACCGTGCAATTGAGCGGAACCAACCAACTGATTACCGGCACACAAAAAACCACTTTCTACAATTTGTATTTTACGGGCAACGGAATCAAAACACAAACCATTGATACAAAAGTAAGCGGCACGCTCGATTTGCGCGATTCCGAACTTGCTACCAACGAACATGAAATGTTGGTATCAAACACAGATGTAAATGCAGTTTTGAGAAACACCGGTTTTGTGAGCAGCCTCGATACAGGAAAGCTTTCGCGGCACACCAATCAGAGTGCCGCATATTTATTTCCTGTGGGTTCTTCACTGGGAACCGTTCGCTATCGCCCTGTGGAAATAACTCCTGTCTCAACCAATTTCAATTCTTTTGGTGTTCGCCTTGCCAATACCGATGCCACGGCTGAAAATTTTTCGCGTAGCATAAAAGAAGAAGAATTGTGCCTCATTAATCCTAATTACTATCATCGCTTGTATCGCAACGATGGCACTGACGCAGCCCGTCTTGCGTTCTTTTACGATGCCTTTGCCGATGGCGATTGGGTAACGGTGGCACATTGGCAAAACAATCCGCGTTGGGAAAATATTGGTCCTGCCATTGCTTCGTCTTCCACTACATTCGATGTATTGAGCAACAATAACTGGAGCAATATTACATTCAGCCCGTTTGCTTTCGCCAATCCTGCTGCAACTGTAATAGCCGAGCGTGACACTACCATTACTTTAGGCGAATTCGCACCGCTTAACGCCATTACCAATGCTGCGGCACAAACTTTTGAATGGACACCTGCCACCGGACTGAGTTGTTACGATTGCCCCAACCCTGTGGCTTCGCCCGATGAAACCACGCTTTACTCTGTAACAGTAAATAAAGGACAAGCCTGTCCGGCTTTTGATTCGGTGCTGATTCAGATCATTCAAAATCTTGAACTTTACTTGCCCAATGCTTTTACTCCGAACAACGATGGAACCAATGATGTGCTGAAACTTTATGGTGCGTTAGACAAACTCTTTACCTTAAATCTGATGCTGTTTAATCGCTGGGGAGAAAAAGTGTTTCATGCCGAAAATGTTGCCGATGCCGAGCGCGGCTGGGATGGCACTTACAGAGGAAAACTATTAGACCCCGGAGTGTTTACCTATCACTTGCGCGCCACATTTGTAAGAGGTATTGCACCTGCTTTGGAAATGAAAGGCAGTATAGTTTTAATCAGGTAAAACACTACGCCTCGTCATTTGGCGATATAGCTTTCCGCACTCTTAAATTAATTACTTCCACGCCCAGCGAAAACGCCACTGCGAAATAGATGTAGCCTTTGGGCACATGGTAGTGAAACGATTCAATCAGCAACATAAATCCAATCAGAATCAAAAACGACATCGCCAGTATTTGCAAAGTGGGGTTGCGGTTGATGAATTCAGAAATCATTCCGGCAAACAACATCATGATAATAATGGAAATAACAATGGCTGTAACCATAATCGGAATTTTATCGGAAAGCCCTATGGCAGTAAGTATAGAGTCGAACGAGAAAATAATATCAATCATCACAATCTGAAAAATTACCGAAGCAAACGATGAAACTTTCACTACAGATTTTTTCATTTCCATGCCCGATACCTTACCATGAATTTCAGAAGTGGTTTTAGCAATAAGAAACAATCCTCCAACCATAAGAATCAAATCGCGGGTGCTTACCTCATGTTCAAAAATTACAAACAAAGGCTTGGTGAGTGTGATGATATATGCTATGCCCATCAGCAACAAAACTCTAAAAATCATTGCGAGCGATAGCCCTATAAATCTTCCTTTGGGCTGTTGTTCTTTCGGAAGCCGATTAGTAATAATAGAAATAAAAATGATGTTGTCTATGCCCAGAACAATCTCGAGAAAAGTAAGCGTAAGTAACGCAATGAGATTTTCGATAGTGAAAAGTTCCATGAAACTGTTTTATGAAAGAAATATGGGGATATTTTGAGTCGTATGCAAGGAGATAAGTTTTGAGATTGTCAACGTCATAGAACAAGTTGCATTTTGCAACATTTGTTTTTAAAGAAGCGAATCATACACGCACTTTTCTCAGTTTTTGCATTTCAGCCGGATTTCTTTTGCCATGAAAAACATCCAATATCCAGATTTCGTTTTTCACAATCTTGTATATGATTTTGTAAATGTCTGCATACGTGGCTTTTCGGTAGATATGATTTTTGGTGGGCAGTTCAAAGCATTCCTGATACTTGTATGGATACAGCCATAATGAATTGCCTAAATCCTGAATTTCATCAATCACCCGATTCGCATGAAATTTTGAATCCAAAGCAATATTTTCAAAAACAGATTGCAGCGAAATTTTAGAGTGATTAGACCAAATTACTTGTAGCCCTTTTCTTTTTTCCATGACTCCATTTCGGATTTTAATTGTTCAGGAGTATAAAACCTGCCTTCTTTAATATCCTGCTCAGCTTTTTTGATGCGGGCTTTAAATTCCTTAACGGAAAGCTGTTTGCCTTTGCTGTAATATTCGGTCATAGGTTCGGCAACAACGGAAGATTTTTTGGGAGCGGCTTTTTTCCTGCCGCTTACGCTTACTTTTTTCACGCGCTTGGTATCCTTGTGATGTGCTAAAAATTCATTCACATCCACATCGTCTTTCAGTTCAAAAGTTACTTTCAGCATGGCAATTATTTTGTTCTAATTTAAGAATAAATAACACTTGTCTTGATGAGTTATCGAAATATAGAATCAATCTTTTTTATAAGTTTATTCGTTCAGCCAATGAATGTGAGGACTAAATGAGCAATGAATACAGGCTAAAATCAAAACTATTTTTGTTTTTTCTTCAACTGTGTAATGAATCATGAATGGATATTTCTTTAAAGGCACACAACGAATTTCATCATATCTGATTTGAAAATGAGTTGTTTTCCGAATGGTTTCCAACACATTCTTAACTTCGATATAAAATTTTTTCCTCAATCCTTTTTGTTGCTGATTATACCACTTTCTTGACTCTTTTATGTCTGACTTAAATCGCTCGTGAAAAAGAAATTTGTAAGCCATGAACGTTTGATTAGTCCTCAATTTCTTTCATCAAATCCTCCCAAGTAAGTATTTTTTCGGGATGTTCTTTAGAATCTATCAGTCGTTTTCGGACAATATCTTTATGCCAATCGGGTATGGATATTTCTTTAATTTCTTTTTGTTTTTTGCTTCCGTATTCCAGCAATGATTTGAACGTCATAATCAAATCCGCATCGTTTATATCTTGCAGCTTTTCAATAATTCGTGCTTTTTCCAATTGAATGTTCATGACATTTATTTTAACTGATTCAAATTTAATCAAAAACGAATTTAGAAGATTGTCAGTATTTCAATAATGCTTCCAATGTTTCCTTAAACCGCGCTTTCGCCAAAAAATTCTGTTCTAAAGGAATGGCAAACGGGACAGGTGTATTAAGCGAAGCACAACGCATCACAGGTGCATCTAAATATTCAAAACAATGCTGCGAAATCCATGCGGCAATTTCACCGCCTATGCCTCCGGTTAAAGTATCTTCATGCAGCATGAGAACCTTGCCTGTTTTCTGAACGGTCTTTTTTATGGCATCATAATCCAACGGCAATAAAGTTCTCAAGTCTAAAATATCAGCCCCACCCCAACCCTCCCCATAGGGGAGGGAGTGCAACGCTTCCAACGCCCATGTTACTCCTATTCCATAGGTTATAATAGATATTTCGCTTCCTTCAGCAACCAAATTTGCTTTGCCAATTTCAATCGTATAATAATCATCGGGAATTTCATCGGTAGCGCTGCGATATAAAAATTTATGCTCGAAAAACATGATTGGATTCGGGTCTTCAACAGCAGCCAACAACAAACCTTTGGCATCGTATGGATTGGAAGGATACACCACTTTCAATCCGGGCACATGCGTAAACCATGCTTCGTTGCTTTGCGAATGAAAAGGACCGGCACCTACACCCGCGCCTGTGGGCATGCGCACCACCACATCGGCAGGTTGTCCCCAGCGCCAATAGCTTTTTGCCAGATTATTCACAATGGCATTAAAACCCGAACTCACAAAATCGGCAAACTGCATTTCAATCACGCTTTTCATTCTTTTCACGCTCATGCCTAAGCCGGCACTCAAAATGGCGCTTTCGCAAAGTGGTGTGTTGCGCACGCGCTCTTTGCCAAATTCGGGAACAAAATTTTTGGTTACTTTAAACACACCTCCGTATTCGGCAATGTCTTGTCCCATCAACACTAAGTTGTCGTGCTTGCGCATGGCTAAACGCAGCGCATCACTCACGGCATCTACCAAGCGCTTTTTGGTTTTGATTTCTGAAGTAGAAACCGTTTCTACAAAATCATGAGGCGCATATACTTCGTGTATTTCTTTTTCTGTGTCGGGAATTACATCGGGTTCGGCAAAAGCAATGTTCAATCCTGCTTCTATTTCAGCATCAATTTCACTTTTCAATTGTTCGATGTGTGCGGTATCAATAATATTTTTCTCTAAAAGAAATTTTTCAAAGTTCTGCACGGGGTCTTTTTGTCCCCATATTTGAAACAGTTCCTTCGGCACATATTTAATGCCCGATGCTTCTTCGTGTCCGCGCATACGGAAGGTCATACACTCGATTAAATAAGGTTGAGGCTTTTTCAGTATTTTTTCTTTCACCTCTTTAATCGTTTCATATACTTCGAGAATATTGTTGCCGTCAATCACTTTGCTTTTCATGCCGTAACCTTTGGCGCGGTCTGCTAATTGTTTGCACTTGTATTGTTCGTTCACGGGCGTGGAAAGTCCGTAGCCGTTGTTTTCGATAATAAAAATGATGGGCAGATTCCACACAGCCGCCACATTTAATGCTTCATGAAAATCACCTTCGCTGGTGCCACCATCGCCCGTGAAAGCCACAGTAATTTTATTTTCCTGTTTCAGTTTGCACGCCAACGCAATACCATCGCCCACACAGAGTTGTGGTCCTAAGTGCGAAATCATTCCTACAATATGATACTCATTGGTGCCGAAATGAAAGGAGCGTTCGCGCCCTTGCGAGAATCCGCCATGCTTGCCCTGCCATTGAAGAAATAATTTTTCCAAAGGAATATTTCGCGAAGTGAATACTCCAAGATTTCTGTGTAGCGGCAAAATGTATTCATCGCTTTCCAACGCTTCAGTAATACCCACCGAAATAGCCTCTTGCCCGATGCCCGAAAACCATTTGCTCACTTTACCCTGTCGCAAAAGAATGAGCATTTTTTCTTCCACCAATCGCGGTTTCAGAATGGCTTTATAGAGATGCCTGAGTTGTTCTTCCGAAAAATGTTTGGAGTGGAATTTCATACTTGAAAATGGAAGTTAAATGCCGGATTATTCTGCTAACAATTCGAAATCTTATCCACTCTTGTCTGATGTCTGCCTCCTTCAAATTCGGTAGTGAGAAATGCCAGCACCATTTCCTGGGCGTTTTCGATGGAAACAAAACGGGCAGGCAAACAAATAATATTGGCATTGTTGTGTTGTCGAGCCAATTTTGCCACTTCGGTATTCCAACAAAGTGCCGCTCGAATATCGCGGTGTTTGTTGGCAGTCATGCAAACGCCATTGGCACTTCCACAAAGTAAAATACCTAATTCGATTTGTCCCGAAGCTACTTCAGCAGCCAGCGGATGCACATAATCGGGATAATCTACCGAAGCAAGACCATCTGTGCCAAAGTCAATGATGGTATAGTCTTTTTCTGTTAAAAAATTTTTGAGTTGTTCTTTGTATTCGTATCCGGCATGGTCGCTGCCGATGGCTATGGTGAGATGACTCATTTTGATTTACGATTTTAGAGTTACGATTTTTGTTCATTCCCTTGTCCCTCGCCCCTTGTCCCTCGCCCCTCGTCCCCCGTCCCTTTTCAAGAAAGCATTTCTTTTTCCCGCTTTCTGTTCACACTGGCAGAAATGAAAATACTAATTTCATACAACACATAAAGCGGTACAAACACCAACATCAATGTTCCCGCATCGGCAGTAGGGGTGATAATGGCTGCTACAATCATTAACACTACTATGGCATGTCTGCGATAAGTGCGCATGAAATGAGGTGTCAACAAACCGAATTTCGACAGCACATACACCAGCATGGGCAATTCAAACATCAGCCCGCAACTGAGTAAAAAAATGGTAATGAAAGAAATATAATTGGTAACGGTAAATAAATTCTGAACATCATCGCTGACGGAATAATTAGCAAAGAAATTTATAGAAAAAGGAACCAGCACAAAATATCCGAATGCAATCCCAACCAAAAAAAGCATGGATGCCACCAATACGAAACCTTCGGTGTATTTGGCTTCTTTTTCATAAAGTCCGGGGCGAATAAATTTCCAAAATTCCCAAACAATTAACGGAAAAGACAAAACAAATGCAGCTACTAACGAAAGTTTAATATGCATCATAAATTGTCCTGCCATTTCAGTATTGATAAAGTTTACTTTAATGCCCTCTAAACAAAGCGAATCGCCCAAACCAAGTAAAACCGATAGCTTGCACATGCCCCGATAAGTGATAAAATCATCTTTGGTAGGACCAAACAGAAACACATCGAAGAGCCATTTTTTTGCAGAAAGCGTAACAATAAAAAACACCAATATATAAATGGCAGAACGCATTAAATGCCAGCGCAACACATCAAGATGCGCCAAAAAAGGCATATCGGCATCACCATCGGGTTGTGTTTTGGAAAAAAGCGCCATGAGTGCCGCAAAGA
Organism: uncultured Chitinophagaceae bacterium; assembly: GCA_964518215.1. Lineage (GTDB taxonomy): Bacteria > Bacteroidota > Bacteroidia > Chitinophagales > CAIOSU01 > CAYSGX01. Next base: position 29,308 of record CAZFFP010000029.1, on the reverse strand, counting down.
TACAAAGTGGCGATTCACTATTGGAAATGAATCAAAAGAGATTACTTTCACTATTATTTTCTTCATTCCATTAAAATAAAACCGCATGAACACTACCCGCTTTCCTTTCTTGCCCGACTACGCAAAGTTTTATGTGAGTTCTGTAGAAGAAGAAAACGTATTGGATGCTTTGGTTAATAATAAAGTAAAAATGTTTCAGTTGCTGAAAAGTATTCCCGATTCGCAAATGAACTTTTGCTATGCCATTGGTAAGTGGACCATTAAAGAAGTGCTGACTCATTTAATTGACACGGAAAGAATTATGGCATACAGGGCATTGAGCATTGCCCGTGGCGAAACACAATCATTACCGGGCTTTGATGAAAATTTGTATGCAGAAAAATCATTTGCCAACGACCGCAAAACCGAATCGTTTTATGAAGAATACCTCACTGTGCGCGATGCAACTATCAGCCTCTTCAAATACATGGACCCCGAAGCAATGAATTTTATGGGAATGGCGAACAATTACAGTATGTCTCCTTTATCCATCGGATTTTTTATTGCCGGACATGAGCTACACCACATCAAAGTAATTCGCGAAAGGTATTTAATTTGATATAGTAATCAGGAAATTTTCACACATACATTTTTTGGCTCGGTGAAAAATCTGAGCGCTTCCCAACCGCCTTCTCTGCCCACACCTGAATTTTTTACACCACCGAAAGGCGTTCGTAAATCGCGTAGCAACCAGCAGTTAATCCACACAATGCCGCTTTGAATTTTTTCGGCAATACGATGTGCCCGATTCAAATCATTGGTCCAGATGCTGCAAGCCAAGCCGTATTCAGTGGCATTTGCCAACTTTAAGGCTTCCGTTTCGCTTTCAAAACTTTGCAGCGTAACCACCGGTCCGAAAATTTCTTCGGTATTGGTGCGGCAATTTTTATCTAATCCTTCAATAACCGTAGGCGCAATAAAATATCCGAAATTGTTTTCGGCAATTCGAACACTATTTCCCCCGCACAAAATTTTTCCGCCTTCCTGTTTTGCCAATTCTATGTAACCTATAATTTTTTCAAAATGCTGTTGCGAAACCACCGCGCCTATAAAAGTGTCGTCATGCACAGGATTGCCTACTTTCAGGGCTTTCACTTTTTCTGTAAAAGCCGTTTTGAATTTTTCGTAAATATTTTTTTCGATCAAAATTCTGCTGCCGCACAAACATATTTCTCCCTGATTCAAAAATGAGGCTCGCACAGCCGTTTCCACTGCTTTTTCAAAATCGCAATCGGCAAAAATCACCGTTGGGTTTTTGCCGCCCAATTCGAGCGAAAGTTTTTTAAACATGGGCGCAGCTTTCTGCGCAATAATTTTTCCCGTTTGAGTGCCGCCCGTAAATGAAATAGCTTTCACCTGCGGATGCTCTACAATGGCATTGCCCGCTTGTGCGCCTTTGCCATGCACAATGTTCAATACGCCTGCGGGCAAACCCGCTTCCATGCAAATTTCAGAAAGTAAAAAAGCGGTCATGGGAGTAATTTCAGAAGGCTTTGCTACCACGCAATTTCCGGCAGCAAGTGCCGGAGCAATTTTCCATGTGAACAAATACAAAGGCAAATTCCAGGGCGAAATACAACCCACCACGCCCAATGGTTGGCGCAGGGTGTAATTGATGGCTTCGCCTTCCATGATATGAGATTCGGAAGCGAAATGTAAAATGGCAGTGGCGAAAAAACGGAAATTATCCTGCGCCCGTGGTATATCCATTTTGCGGGAAAGCCAAAGGGGTTTGCCGTTGTCGGTAGTTTCGGCTAAAGCTAACTTTTCTAAATCGCGCTCTATGAGGACGGCTATTTTATTCAATACTTTATATCGCGCCTGCACTCCACAGTTTGACCAACTCGCAAAAGCATTTTGGGCAGCAGCTACCGCCAATGCCACATCGCGGTGGTCGCTGTCGGGAATCAATGAATACGCTTCGGCTGTAGCGGGATTCATATTGTCGAAAAAATTTCCCGATGCAGGCTCGGTTAATTTTCCGTCTATGTAGTTCAGAATTTTTTGCATGGCTGAAGTAATATCGCGCTAATTTAGTCAGTATTGCAAAATCCGAAGCTTGTCCCTTAAAAGGGAGGGTTAATTGTTTGTTGTTTTTCGGTTGATATAGCCCACGGTTTAAACCGTGGGCTATATCAACCGTGGAGATGCCTTAACTTTGCCCCATGCAGCATTACGAAACGGTTAAACTCGGCATTCTCGGTGGCGGACAATTGGGAAGAATGCTTATTCAGTCTGCCATCAACTTCAACATCACCACTAACGTTTTAGACCCCGACCACGAAGCGCCCTGCAATGGTATTTGCCATCGTTTTTATCAGGGAAAACTCACCGATTTCGATACGGTTTATAATTTTGGAAAATATGCCGACATCATCACCATCGAAATAGAAAACGTGAATTGCGAAGCGCTGATTAAGTTGGAAGAAGAAGGTAAAAAAGTTTTTCCGCAGCCGAAAATTATCAGGCTCATTCAAGATAAAGGTTTGCAAAAGCAGTATTTCAAAACCCATCAAATTCCCACTGCCGATTTCCGCATTATTGATTCGAAAGAGGAATTGGAGAAGCACAAAGATTTTCTGCCTTTCTTTATGAAACTGCGCAAAGAAGGTTACGATGGCAGAGGCGTGCAACAAATTCTTACAGAAGCCGATTTCGATAAGGCATTTGAAAAGCCTTCGGTGCTCGAAAAAAGTGTTTCGCTCAAAGCCGAAATAGCGGTAATTGTGGCACGCAGCGATAGCGGTGAAGTAAAAACTTTTCCTCCGGTGGGAATGGATTTTCATCCCGAACATAACCTAGTGGAATTTCTCTATGCCCCTGCAAACATCAGTGCCGAAAAAGTCCGCGAAGCCGAAGCCATTGCCGTTCAGTTAATCGAATCGCTGAAGATGGTGGGTATATTGGCGGTGGAAATGTTTATAGACGAAAACGACCGCATTTTGGTGAACGAAATAGCGCCCCGCCCGCACAATTCGGGGCATCATACCATTGAAGCCAATCTGGTATCGCAATATGAACAACACCTGCGCGCCATCCTCAACCTGCCTTTGGGCGACACAACTACGGTGTTGCCATCGGTGATGGTGAACATTCTCGGTGCGCCCGGCTATGAAGGCAATGCTGTGTATGCCGGCATGAGCGATGTGATGAAATTAGACGGAGTGAATGTGCATCTTTACGGAAAGAAAATCACCAAGCCCTTCCGCAAAATGGGGCATGTTACCATTGTTGACAGCAGTTTGGAGCGCGCCAAAGAGAAAGCGCATTTTGTAAAAGAAACCCTAAAAGCCATAGCATGAACCAGCCAATTGTAGGCATTATTATGGGCAGCAATTCTGACCTCAAGGTTATGAAAGAAGCCTCCGAATTTTTGGAACAGTTGCAGATACCTTACGAACTCACCATCGTGTCGGCACACCGCACGCCCGAGCGCATGTTCGACTATGCACGCACCGCCCGCAAGCGAGGATTAAAAGTAATTATTGCCGGAGCCGGGGGCGCAGCACATTTGCCCGGCATGGTGGCTTCGCTCACAACTTTGCCAGTGATTGGTGTTCCCGTAAAATCGAGCAATTCCATTGATGGCTGGGATTCGGTGCTGTCTATTCTGCAAATGCCATCGGGCATTCCCGTGGCTACCGTAGCGCTAAATGGCGCTAAAAACGCGGGCATATTAGCAGCTTCAATCATTGGCGCTTACAATGAAAAAGTGGCGCAGGATTTAGAGCAGTTCAAATCTTCGTTAAAAGAAAAAGTGCAGGACATGGTGAAAGAAGTAAAGAAAGATAAATATCCGAATGGGTTTGATGTTGCGTAGAATGCAAGATTGATTCTTGAAACGAGACGGACGCCATTGATTTTATACTTTCAAACTTCTTGTCCCACAATGTTAGCAGCATCCGCTACTACCAATAATGTGAAATTGCATATCTTGAATGATGGTAGAAAATATGAGCGGCCGCCTCATGGGGTTTGGTGTCTTGGACACTAAGACCAGACGGGGGGAGGCGGAGGATTTTTTAAATCTTCACCCTATTCATCAGCTTGCTGAAGTTCGTAGCATCTATGCCCAGATAATTGGCTAAATATTTATGCGGAATCAATTGCAGAATATGCGGGCTGCGCTTTAGCAAGGCTCTGAATTTTTCTTCCGATGAAAAACACTGCAACTCTACCAATCTTTCTAATACTCCCGACATTGCCTGTGTAATGCCCTGCCTCACGATGAATTCAATATTGGGATAAGATTTGGTGAGGGTTTCTAATTCTTTGTAAGTGGTTTTTACAAACGAAGAGGGCGTGAGGGTTTCATAATAAAACTTAGATGGTTTTTGAAGCATCAGCGAATCTAACACTCCGCCAAATGAAGGCGCATAGGTGAATAATACGCTGGCTTCGCGCCCCTGCTCATCGAAATAATACATGTGCTGAATGCCCTCTAACACAAAATATAGATACTTTTCTTTTTCACCCGCTATGGTAATGGTTTCTTTTCTTTTAGCACTAAAAGGTTTCCAAATGGCGGCAAAAGCATTCCATTCTTCATCATTCAAAGTTCTGATAGCGTTTACACTGTTTTTCAGCGATTCAAGCGAGGTATTCATCATCGGTTAGTTGAGCGCAAAATATGATTTTTTGCAAGAATTATACATGCAATTTTTTCTTTCGCCTCAAAACTTCCCCAACTTTCATAATTCGTAACTTTGCCGCTCTTAAATATTTCAGTTGAAAATAAATGCCCTCATATTAATACTCGTGCTTGCAGTTTCTTTTTCTGCCTGCGACAGGCTGCAAAATATTTTCGGCAAAAAGAATGCTCCTGCAACCGAACAAGAACCATCTGAACCGGCTCCACCGGATTTGAATTATACAGAAACACTTATGAAACTGAACGAGCACATACAATTGCAACCTCAAAACCCCGAACTTTTTTACGCACGTGCCAACGAATTTTTAAGGCTTAATATGCCCGAAAAATCGTTTCCCGATATTTTCCGGGCAATGCAATTAGATTCCACCAGAGCCAAATACTATATTACGCTTTCAGAATTGTATTTCAATCAGCGCGAACTAATTCGAGCTATCAATGCCTTGGAAAAAGGCAATGCGGAAGAACCCGAAAACACAGATGTTTTATTATTGCTTTGCAAGTATCATTTGTATTTGAAAGATTACGACAAAGCCATTGTTTATGCCGATAATGTGCTGAAAATTAATTCGGGCATTGCCGAAGCCTATTTTCTGAAAGGTCTTATTTTTAAAGAAATAGGAATGAAAGACAAAGCCCTTTCGAGTTTTCAAACAGCCGTAGAACAGAACCCTGAAATGTATGAAGCATATATGCAATTAGGTTTGCTTACCGAAGAAAAAGATAAAAAACGTGCTATTGCATATTACGAAAATGCCTTGAGAATAGATAGCAACAGCACCGAAGCGCGCTATGCCAAAGCAATGGTTTTTCAGCAGCAAAAACAATACGAAAAAGCCAAAGAAGTTTATCGCGAAATCATCATCACCGATTATCAGTTTGAAAGAGCGCCATACAATCTCGGCTATATTTATTTTCAGCAAGACAGCCTCGAAAAAGCCATTCGGCATTTTGAAATGGCAATTGATATTCAACCTTATTATGACGATGCTTTTTATATGCTCGGTTTGTGCGAAGAAGTGTTGGGCAACTATAAAGAAGCCGAATACTTTTTTGTGCAATGTCTCAATATCACTCCAAAACACGAACTTGCGTTAGAAGGACAAAAACGCGCAAAAGCTAAAAAGAACAAACCCTGAATATTATAACTGCTATGATAAAAATTACATTTCCCGATGGCGCAGCGAAAGAATTCAACCAAGGCATTACTGCGCTCGATATTGCCAACAGCCTCAGCAACAGTTTAGCCAAAAAAGTTTTATCTGCCGAAGTAAACGGTGAAGTGTGGGATTCCACGCGCCCCATCCATTCCGATGCTTCTTTGAAATTGCTCACGTGGGACGACAACGGAGGCAAATATGCTTTTTGGCATTCGTCTGCACACCTCATGGCAGAGGCTCTGGAAGCATTGTATCCCGGAGTGAAATTCGGTATTGGTCCGCCCATCGAAAACGGATTTTACTATGATATTGATTTGGGAGGAAAAACGCTTGTGCCAGAAGAATTGGATAAGATTGAACAAAAGATGGTGGAGTTGGCAAAGCAGAAGAATGTTTATGTGAGGAAAGAAGTAAGTAAAGCCGATGCCATTAACTATTTCACCGAAAAAGGTGATGAATACAAAATAGAATTGTTGCAAGATTTGCCCGATGGCGAAATCACTTTCTATCAGCAAGGCAACTTCACCGACTTGTGTCGTGGACCACATCTGCCCGATACCGGACATATCAAAGCCATCAAACTGCTGAGCATTGCAGGCGCATACTGGCGTGGAGATGAAAAAAACAAAATGCTCACCCGCATTTACGGCATCACTTTTCCGAAGCCTGAACTTTTAGAAGAGTATTTAAAAATGCTCGAAGAAGCCAAGAGGCGCGACCACCGCAAACTCGGCAAAGAACTCGAAATGTTTGCTTTCGATGACGATGTAGGACCCGGACTTCCGTTGTGGTTGCCCAATGGCGCTGCGGTAATCGAAATTTTAGAATCGTTTGCCAAAAAAACCGAAGCCGATGCAGGATATGTGCGCGTGAAATCTCCGCATATTGCCAAAGAAAGCATGTATATCAAAAGCGGACACCTGCCCTATTACAAAGAAAGTATGTTTCCGCCTATGGAATTAGATGGCGAAAAATATTATCTCAAAGCCATGAACTGTCCGCATCACCACAAAATATTCGATGCCACACCGAAATCATACCGCGATTTGCCTTTGCGATTTGCCGAATACGGAACCTGTTATCGCTATGAGCAAAGCGGGGAATTGTTCGGGCTGATGCGTGTGCGCAGTCTGCAAATGAACGATGCGCATATCTATTGCACCGAAGCACAATTCGAAGAAGAATTTAAAGCCGTGAATGCGCTTTATGTCAAATATTTCAAAGTGTTTGGCATAGATAAATATGTGATGCGTTTCAGCAAACACGACCCGAAAAAATTAGGTCAGAAATACATCAACATGCCCGAAATGTGGCTTAAAACCGAAGATATGGTGCGCCAAGTGCTTATCAATTCGGGTATTAAATATGTTGAAGTGGAAGATGAGGCTGCTTTCTACGGACCAAAAATTGATATTCAAATCTGGAGCGCTATCGGAAGGGAATTTACCTTGGCAACCAATCAGGTGGACTTTGCACAGGCAGAGCGTTTCGACCTTACTTTTACCAACGAAAACAATGAAAAAGAGCGTCCTATCATTATTCACCGTGCACCGTTAAGCACACATGAACGCTTCATTGGTTTTCTGCTCGAACACTATGCCGGAAACTTCCCGGTTTGGCTCGCGCCACAACAAGTAAGCATACTTCCCATCAGCGATAAGTTTGTAGCTTACAGCAAAGAAGTTTTAAGTTATTTGAAAAATCACGAAATTCGTGCAACAATTGATGAGCGCAGCGAGAAAATAGGCAAGAAGATTCGCGATGCCGAAATAAAGAAAATTCCTTACATGCTCATTATTGGAGAAAAGGAAGTGGAAGGCGGAACGGTGGCTGTTCGCAAACATGGCGAAGGCGACCAAGGCACTGAGAGCAAAGAAGAATTCGCGCAGCGCATCAAAGACGAAATAAAAATTACGCTTGAATAATTCATTTTTTAACTAAATATTACTGATTGAAACCACCATTTGGAAGGAGATTCCAGCGACCTCCGCAAAAAGAAGCTGAACACAGAATTAATCACCTCATCAGGGTTCCCAAACTGAGACTTGTTGGCGAAAATATAGAGCCGGGCGTATATGAAACCCGCGCGGCTATTGTTTTGGCAGAAGAACAAGGACTCGACTTAGTCGAAATTTCACCCAATGCCGACCCGCCTGTTGCGAAAATTATTGACTACAAAAAGTTTCTTTACGAAAAGAAAAAGAAAGAAAAAGAAATTAAAGCCAAAACTCAGAAAACGGTGATTAAAGAAGTGCGCTTTACTTCGGAAACCGATGAGCACGACTTTGAATTTAAAGCCAAGCACGCTTATAAATTCTTGGAAGAAGGCGCTAAGTTGAAAGCTTATGTTCAGTTTCGCGGCAGAAATATATTGTTTGCCGAGCGTGGCGAACTCATGCTGCTAAAACTTGCCGAGCGCCTTACCGAAGTGGGTGTTATCGAACAAATGCCCAAACTTGAAGGCAGACGCATGTCTATGATGATTGCTTCGAAAGGCAAGAAGAAGTAATTCCTGAATTCAAATGCATAACAAACCCGCAAGGTTTTTCGAGCCTTGCGGGTTTTTCAATTTTAGGGTATTGCATTCGTTAAGATTGATTCTATACATTCATTAACATCTGTAGCTGAATTATTGTAATTAAAGTTTTTTTGTTTCCAAAGCCGGAGTCTCTGTCATCCAGCGGAAATTGTCAAGTACCACAGTAGCGTCAATCTGTCCATCGCCTGTGTCGAAAATAATAAATTGCAAAGTAAATTCTTGCCCGCCTTCAACAGGAGCGGAAGTGCGCAGCCATCCTGTGCAACCGGCATCGCCCCAATGTCCAAAACCCGTTCCATCGAGAAGGCTGTCATTGGCAGTTGAAATAAATGGAGCGTTGACCGTAATGGGATTGTTGTTTTGTCCCTCCATTGCAATGTTCCCGTTTACTGCGCCTGAAGGGGCTGCATTCATGCGAATGATGAACTGGTCGTTGTATGAAGTGCAAACAAAGTTTGGATATTCAAACGTAAAATACATAAAGTCTATACTGAAGCCTTTGGCAGATTTAGGAGCGCGCAGATTGATTTCCAAACCTATATCATCATAAATCGTGGTAGCGGGTGTGGGACAACCACTTACCTGCTGAGGAAATCCTGCCGGTGCGATGGTTCCCGAAGTGGTTTGACAACTGTTTGAGCCACATGCGGATGGCTGGGTAATGGTTCTTGCCGCACCTGTAGATAATACCAAAAGCCTTTCGCCACGCTGAGGAGTTACCTTATTGCCGAAAGCGCTCATAATGCCAATTTGAGCACTGTGTGCGGCATCGGTTCCATTGGCGCGAATGTAACGTGCACTGATAACACCCCATTCATCGTTCCCTGCAGAAGTTGTTTTACAAAGTTCAATCGCCTTTACGGCATTCATTGCCAGAGTGTCGTCCAGTGCAATACCGTTATCGCAGGGTGCCAATATGATTTGTTCATCGGGCTGGTCATCATCATCGTCATTATTATCATCCTTTTTACATCCGGTGAAAAAAATGGCTGCCACGATAGGCAATATGTATAAACATCGGTTGGGGAGAAACATAAATTGGGGTTTTGATTTTAAATAAAAGTAACAGCTATTAATGGAAATACAAAAAGATTGTTAACACCTCCCTGAGTTTCACCCGCTCCATTTCCTTCCCGATTTTTTGTTGGGAGCATATTTTGGGTATAGCTTTTTTTGATAAAGCAAACAGATAGATTCTTGCTGTTAATTTTTGTTAGAAAAGTATTCTTGATTTATTTTAAAGGTAATGATGTATTTGTGGTATAAACAGAACAACTATTGCGAATAGTGTTTTTCTAAGTTTTTCAATAAAGGTGTCAACAGTAACGATAAACCCATCACTAGCGCGCAGCCAATCAAATTCAACCACAGGAAAGCAGTTACATCAAACACATACAGCAGTATTACAAGCGTTTCTGAAATAATTGCCGCAACAAAAACCGAATTGCCTTTCACCGGCTTTACGAAAAACGCTGTAAGAAAAATGCCTAAAATGGTTCCATAAAATAACGAGCCTAAAATATTCACGGCTTCTATCAAACTACCCATAGCAGTGGCAAACTGTGCTACGCCAATGGCAAAAATTCCCCAACCGATAGTGATGAGGCGCGACACATTCAGATAATGTTTTGCTGTTTCGTTTTTCACCAATATTCTTTTATAAATATCCACCACCGAAGTAGAAGCTAACGCATTGAGTTCTGATGAGGTAGAACTCCATGAGGCGCAAAAAATCATGGCTATGAGCAAGCCAATCAAACCCTGAGGCATGTATCGAAACACAAAGTCGAGAAAAATATAGTTGGTGTCGTTAGTATCGGCTTTGCTATCGGTAGCTTTAATGAGCACAATGGTTTGTTCGCGCAGGTCCTGTTCTTTTGCCGAAATATTTTTTAAATCGTGGGCATATTGTTGTTTGGCAGTTTGATTACCTTTTTTCTCTGCATCCAAAATCTGATAGGCTATATCTTTTTTCTGCTGAAAATTAATCGCCTGTTCGTCCTGAATGGCTTTGTATGCTTGGGCATTTTCCGACTGCGCTACTTTGTTGAGCAATGATTGGTTAAAAAACAAAGGAGCCGGTTGAAACTGATACAAAGCAATGAGCAAAGCGCCTGTGAGCAATATGAAAAACTGCATGGGAATTTTCACGAAGCCTGTCAACAACAAGCCAATGCGGCTCTGATTTACAGATTTTCCGGCAAGGTATCTGCCCACTTGCGATTGGTCGGTGCCGAAGTATGAAAGCGACAGAAAAAATCCGCCAATCAATCCGCTCCAGATATTATACTTATCGCTGAAATCAACATTAGTGGTTATAGTGTTCAGCTTATCGAGACTTCCGGCTATATGCAGCGCATCGAAAAAACCCACATCATCGGGCAGCAAATGCACCATCATGTAACCCGCTAACAACATGCCTGTGGTAATCACCATCATTTGCATCATCTGAGTATGCGAAACCGCCTTGGTGCCGCCACTCACGGTGTAAATAATTACCAAACCGCCCATTACGATATTGGTAAGAAAAATATTCCAGCCCAATATGGTGGAAAGAATAATGGCGGGAGCATAAATGGTAAGTCCAGCAGATAATCCGCGCAACATCAAAAAGAGGAAAGAGGCTAAAGCCCGCGTTTGCACATTGAACCGTTGTTCTAAATATTGATAGGCAGTAAACACATTCAGCTTGCTGTAGCGAGGCAAAAAAACTGCCGAAACCACAATAAGAGCCAAAGGCATTCCGAAATAAAACTGCACGAATCGCATACCATCGGTATATGCCTGCCCGGGCGCGGAAAGAAAAGTAATGGCGCTTGCCTGCGTGGCAATCACCGAAAACATGACATGATACCAGCGCAAAGTTTTGTCGCCTAACAAATAGCCTTCAATATTTTGCTGTCCGCGACTTTTCCAAATGCCGTAAACAACTATAAAAATCAGTGTGCCGCTTAAAGTAATCCAGTCGAAAAGGCTCATTACAAATATTTAATCTTCAAATAGTTTTTTGAATGCTGAAAATTGTCATGAAAAATATTTTGTGAACATCAACAACAAACCAATCATCACCACCAACCAAAAGGCAAGCAGCCAATATATTTTATTCCAATTTTTGTTTTCTGAAGGAGTGCTCATTTTTTCTTCAAACTTTTTAATGCTTCGCAAAATAGCTACTGTGTGTGTGAAATAAAAAATTAATCTTTTATTAAAGTGAAAAGTTTAAAGCAATTGTTGCCGATTATATTTGGTATTTCTTAACTAAAGAGAGTGATAGATAAGGGCTTGATTAAGAGCAAAAAACCGCTCAAAACAGATTTGGATATTTTGCTATAACATATATTTGCAAATCATCTTAACACGATTAGTGCGGTTGTAAACACCTTCTGCACACAAATTCATGAATTGTTGATTAACCATTTCTTTCCTGTTGAAAATCTAATTATATTGTTGAAAAGAGAGTGAATAAGGTTGATATTCATACTTATAACATGTTGATGAATTTTTTCTGCTCATCCTGCTCTTTTTCTTTTTGAGGAAACTAACTTTGGCTTCCATCTTAAACAAATTAAAATTATTAATTATAAATGTCTGAAGAAAATAAAACCACTGCCAGAACCGCTGCCAAAACCCGTAAAAGCAATGTTGACCTTTCCTCCTATACCTTTGGAAAGAAGCCTCCTCAGGCTATAGATTTGGAAGAAGCTGTGCTGGGGGCCATGCTGTTGGAAGGAAATGCCATCAACATGGTAATAGAAATTCTTACACCCGAAACTTTCTATTTGCCTCAACATCAAAAAATTTATCAGGCAATAATGGAACTGTTTTCGCGCAGCCAGCCGGTAGATATGCTCACGGTTACCGAAGCGTTGAAGAAAGCCGGTGCATTGGAAGAAGTAGGAGGTGCCTACTATATTTCTTCACTCACCAATAAAGTGGCTTCGAGTGCGCATATTGAACATCACGCCCGCACTATTTCAGAAAAATTTATTCAACGCGAACTTATTCGTATTTCGAGCGAAACCATCCGTAACTCTTATGAAGACACTACCGATGTGTTCGAACTGCTCGATGATTGCGAACAACAACTGTTCAGTATCACCGAAAAGAATCTGAACAAGAGCTATTCTAAAATGGATAGCCTCATCATGCAGGCAATTAAAGAAATTGAAGAGAAGAAAGATTCGGATACCGGGCTTACGGGCGTGCCTACCGGTTTTACGGGTTTAGACCGCATAACATCGGGCTGGCAAAAATCCGACTTAATGATTCTTGCTGCACGTCCCGGTATGGGTAAAACTGCCTTCGTGCTTTCGATGGCTCGCAACGCAGCCGTTGATTATAAAAAAGCGGTAGCGGTGTTTTCTCTGGAGATGTCATCATTGCAGCTGGTTACCAGGTTAATTGCTTCCGAGACGGAACTTTCTATCAGCAAAATCAGAAAGGGACAATTGGAAAGCCACGAGTGGCAGCAACTCTATCACAAAATAAAACGCCTCGAAGAAGCGCCTTTGTTTATAGACGATACGCCAGCCATCAATATTTTTGAGTTGCGCGCTAAATGTCGCAGACTCAAGCAGCATCACAACATCGAACTCATTATTATTGATTACCTGCAATTGATGTCGGGTGGCAGTCCCGATGGAAAAGGCTCGGGTAATCGCGAACAGGAAATCAGCACCATTTCTCGTGCGCTGAAACGCATTGCCAAGGAATTGAATGTTCCGGTAATTGCACTTTCGCAGTTGAACCGTTCGGTAGAAACCCGCGGTGGAGACAAACGCCCGCAACTTTCCGACTTGCGCGAGTCGGGCGCTATCGAGCAAGATGCCGACATGGTAATGTTTATTTATCGTCCCGAATACTACGGCATCACTCAATCGGATGACGGGCAATCGTTGGCAGGCACGGCAGAATTAATCATTGCCAAACACAGAAACGGCTCGCTCGAAAATGTGCGCCTGCGCTTCATTGACCAATACGCCCGTTTTGAAGATTTGGAAACCGATTACTTCAACCAGTTTGCCCCTCAATCACCGGACAACACCAAGGAAATTACCCTTCCTTCGCGCATGAACGATAAAGATTATCGAGACAAAGAGCCATCAATAGATGATTTCTAAATCTTATTTTTTGGATTTGAAAAATTGCAGAAACAATCCTCAAATTCTACCTACAAATGAATCACCTCGCCATAAGCCGCAGCGGCAGCTTCCATAATAGCCTCGCTCATGGTGGGGTGCGGGTGCACCGATTTGATGATTTCGTGCCCCGTAGTTTCGAGCTTGCGTGCTACCACCACTTCGGCAATCATTTCGGTAACATTGGCTCCGATGAAATGGGCGCCTAACCACTCGCCATATTTGGCATCGAAAATCACTTTTACAAAGCCGGCACGCACTCCTGCCGCTGTAGCTTTACCTGAGGCGGTAAACGGAAACTTACCCACCTTCACTTCGTAGCCGGCTTCTATCGCCTGCTTTTCGGTATAACCAACAGAGGCAATTTCAGGACTGCAATAAATGCAACCGGGAATATTATTGTAGTTTATCGGCTCTACATTCATGCCTGCAATTTTTTCCACGCAAGTAATGGCTTCTGCCGAAGCCACATGAGCAAATGCCGGTCCTTTTACAATATCGCCAATGGCATAAATGCCTTCAATGTTGGTGCGATAAAATTCATCGGTTAGCACTTGGTTCTTTTCCACTTTTACCCCCACTTCTTCTAAGCCTAAATTTTCAACATTGGGAGAAACTCCAACAGCCGACAATACCACTTCGGCTTCCAACTCTTGAGTGCCTTTGGCAGTTTTGATGGTTACTTTACAAAGTTTACCTTTAGTATCAACCGCTTCAACAGAAGTTTCGGTAAGAATTTCAATGCCACTTTTTTTATAAAGCCTTGCTAATTCTTTTGAAATGTCTTCGTCTTCTATCGGTAACAAACGCGGTTGGTATTCTACCAATGTAACCCGTGTTCCGATACTGTGATAGAAATAAGCGAACTCTACGCCAATAGCTCCGGCACCCACTATAATCATACTTTCGGGTTGTTTGGGCAAGTTCATGGCTTCGCGGTAGCCGAATATTTTTTTTCCGTCTTGTTTCATTGCGGGCACTTCGCGGCTTCTGCCTCCGGTGGCAAGTATGATGTGTTTTGCAGTGTATTCCGAAGTTTTTCCCGATGCATCGGTAACGGCTATCTTTTTGCCCTTTTTAATTTTTCCTTCGCCATGCAACACCTCAATTTTATTTTTCTTCATCAAGAACTGCACGCCTTTGCTCATCTGCTCGGCTGCTCCACGGCTGCGTTGTATAATAGCGCTAAAATCGGCTCTGGCTTTATCTACCTTAATACCATATTCGCTGGCATGGTTGATATATTCAAAAACCTGCGCACTTTTCAGCAGAGCTTTGGTAGGAATACAACCCCAGTTCAGGCATACACCGCCCAATTCAGCTTTTTCGACAATGGCAGTTTTCATACCCAATTGCGAAGCGCGTATGGCAGCTACATAACCGCCCGGACCACTGCCAATGACAATAATATCATAGTTCATATTGATTAAATTTTGCGATGCAAATTAACCCAAAAATGTTTAATGGACTCCAATAGAATTATAGATTCTTTTTACGTGTTATTTATTGCTGAATCTGTTTCAGCTTTCATGTTTGAATTTTGAAACAAACTGCTTAAATACAAAATTGACGGAAGTAAAAAATCAAGATTACAGACTTGTATTTGTAGTAATTTTTTCTATCCATTCCACAACCAAGTTCATCGAAGCATCAGGTTCTCGTATCCATGAATAGTGATTGTATTTTTTTCCTTCAGGATGTTTTACATGATGTGTTTCAACCGTTGCAAAAGTAAACTTATCGGTCAAATATTTTAAAGCTAAAGGAGGAGCCGAAGCATCGCCTTTGTAACTCATGGCAAGCACCGGAAGCGGCATTTGGCTCATGGCTTTTTCATAATCAAAATCAGAACCTTTCGCCATAAAATTTCCGAACATGGCAGTATGAAACCAATCGCTTATCATGCCTTTCGATTCTACATTGCCAAATCCCACTTTGTGTCCGGGATAAGAGCCTAAAGTTTGAGCTAAAAAATTTGAAAAAACGGCAAACAACCAAACGCCCCAACCTTTAAAAGTTCCCCAACCTTTGTAATACACCGAACAGCCGGCATTAATAATCAACCCATCTAACTGCGGGTAATTGCGGCTCACAAACATAGCTCCCATTTGTGCGCCAATGCTGTGCCCCATAACGATGATTTTTGACTGCGGAAATTTTTCTTTCACCGTTTTCAAAATCATTTCATACTCTGTTTCTATTTGCTCTTTATAACCGAAATCGCTTTTTCGCGAAGCGCGCACACTTGAGTTGCCATGTCCCCGATGGTCGGCTGTAACCACATGAAAATTCTTTTGCGCCAGCGCTGCTGCATAGTGTCGGTAGTAATTTGCTTTTACGCCTAAAGCCGGAAAAATTATTACTACCGTTGCCTCCTGTTTTTCGCAACGAAATACATTGATGGCGTTCGATTCGCCATCGGAAAAGTGAAGCGGTATAGTTTCGGGATTTGTCATGTTTGTTGGTTTGTAACTTTCTTCTTACCAAATAGATTCGTGCTCTTCTGTTACACCAAATGCGGTGAAAGGAATTGCCTTTCCTTCATGCTTTATAATTCCTTTAAAAGAACCGAAGGGTTGCACAAATTGATGTTTCAAAATACCGACATTGATATGGTCCTTTCTTGCACCTTCAGGCTGAAATTTCATGTCAATTATTCCATCGGTGGTATGCACGTGCCATTCGCTTTGAGCGGGTGGCGATGCATAGTTGAATTCGGCTTTTGACAGTGGAATCATATTACCATCTAACCATAAAACATTTTCCAAACTATCGTTGAAGTGTGCGACCAAATTCAGTCCCACCACTTTGCCATCATCAGTAATTCCGGTGGCGCTTGCCCAATTCCAGTGGGTATGCCGGGGCGGAAAGCCCAAAGTGAAATCGAGCACGCCATAATTGCCTTTTACTGAATGATGCATTCCGTTAAATTCAATTTCGGCAGCTATATCTAAGCCCGCATTTTTATAAGTAAAGTTGAAAGGTCGGCTTCCGGCAGGAGCCACCACGCTCAATCCTTTTCTGTAATCGGAAAGGATAAAATTTATTTTCAGTTTTTTTCCTTCATAACTGAATTCCAAATCGTCTTCAACACGAGCCACATGCCACGATTTTTTTCCCTGCTTAAAAAACCAAGGCGCGCTGAGCGAAGGCATAAAACTATTTCCGAAGTAAAAAGGAAATTCAGCAGCTTCTTCTATAAAAGTTTTTGAAGGAATATGATACAGGTAAATAAATGCTTTGCCGAGATAGCCCGTGTCGGCAACGGCAAAACCCATGGCAAAATCCTGATTGTAAATGCCTGCATATATCCATCCTTTGCGCACCAATCTTCTGTAAAAAAGTTTTTGCCAACTGCTCACATCAGTGTCTATAATTAAACCTTTGTATCTGCCAAAAGGAGGTGTCGGGTGTTGCATTTTTGATAATGAATCGGGAGCGGACGGAAGGAGCATAGATAATTGTTGTGCGTTGTAAGGTTATAAGGTTACAAGGTTATAAAGTTATAAGGTTATAAACTATTTACTTTCAAACTTTATAACCTTGTAACCTTTTTATTGCGTGGGCTTAAAAGTAAACAATACCCCTAAAATATAAAGCATCCGTGTTGAAATGTTCAGAAAAATGAAGCTGTTGCAGGCAACCGGACAGTGTAGTTTTATGTGCAACAAAATCAGCAGCAATGATAGACGAAGTCATGCGACCGGTAAGCCCCGAAGATGTAGAACATTATCAGAATATCGGACCCAACTCGTGGGGGGGCAACATTGTGTTTTATGACAAAAACATGGAGTTGAGCGGCTATGATATTGCAATCTTTGGAGTGAAAGAAGACCGCAACTCCACCGTCAATATGGGTTGTAAAGAAGCGCCCGATGCCATTCGTCAGGAACTTTACGGGCTGATAAAAAACAAAGGACCTTTTAAAATTATTGACATAGGAAATCTCGAGCCGGGCGAAACTCCGCAAGATACTTATGTGGCGCTGAAGCATGTGGTTCATGAATTGATGGAAAGTAAAATTTTTCCGCTCCTATTAGGTGGCACACACGACCTCACCTTTGCTCAATATCTGGCTTTCGAAACACTCAAGAAGCCGGTTCATTTAGTAGTGGCAGATGAGCGCATCAATATGAAAAACACCGATGCTCATATTTCAGACAGAAATTTTTTGGGTAAAATTTTTACTCACGAACCTAATTTTCTTTTCAATTTCAGCCTGCTCGGTTATCAATCTTATTTTGCCGATGAAGTAGCCGTGAGTGTTTTGGAAAAAATGAATTTCGACACCTATCGGCTGGGCGTTTTGAGAGATAATATGGAAGAAGCAGAGCCGGTGTTGCGCGATGCAGACATTTTCAGTTTCGACATGGAATGCATTAAATATGCCGATGCTCCGGGCGTGGCTATTCCATCGCCCAATGGCTTTTACAGCGAAGAAGTTTGTCGGCTGATGCGCTATGCGGGGTTGAGCAATAAGCTTTCTACAATGGGCATTTACAATTACCATCCGATTTCTGACGAGCGCCATCAAACTGCACAACTGATTGGACAAATGGTTTGGTATTTTGTTGATGGCTTTTATGCCAGACGAGAAGACGACCCCTTTAAAGACGATAAAAACTTTGTGAAATTCACAGTCGAGATAAGTGAGTTCGATTATGAAATAGTTTTCTACAAAAGTAAACTCACCGAGCGCTGGTGGATGCAACTATACGATTCGAAAAAACGCAAAACCTATTTTGTGCCCTGCACCCTTGCCGATTATCAGGTTGCCTGCAACGATGAAATTCCTGATAAGTGGTTGCGAAGTAATGCGCGGATACAGTAGAAAAAAGCCTGTAAAAATTAACTCATTAATACACAGGTAAATCTCGCGCTATGTCATCAGAAAACTCCAGCGATTGAGATTTTTTAAAGCCTTTCCGGTGCCGCGCACAACGGCACGCAGAGGGTCTTCTGCAACATGCACGGGCAATTTGGTTTTTTGAGCAATACGCTTGTCTAAACCTCTAATGAGTGCACCTCCACCGGTAAGATACAAGCCGGTTTTGTAAATATCTGCCGCCAATTCAGGAGGAGTGGTTTCAAGTCCTTTCAAAACAGCTTCTTCAATTTTCGAAATAGACTTATCAATAGCGTGAGCAATTTCAGAATACGATACCATAATTTGCTTCGGAATACCGGTCATCAAATCGCGACCATTCACCGGAAAATCATCAGGCGGATTTTCGAGTTCGGTAAGCGCAGAGCCAACATTGATTTTGATATTCTCGGCAGTGCGCTCACCTATCATAATATTGTGTTGCCTGCGCATGTAATCAATAATATCCATTGTAAACTCATCGCCCGCCACCCGAATAGATTGGTCGCACACAATTCCTGAAAGTGCAATGACGGCAATTTCTGTAGTGCCCCCGCCTATATCAATAATCATATTGCCCACCGGCTCTTCCACATCAATACCAATACCGATGGCTGCTGCCATAGGCTCATGAATCATATACACTTCGCGCGCTCCGGCTTGTTCGGCAGAATCTTTTACGGCACGTTTTTCCACTTCGGTAATGCCCGATGGAATACAAACCACCATGGTATATGAAGGAGAAAACAGCGGTTTCTTTTTGTAAATCATTTTTATCATTTCACGAATCATGCTCTCGGCAGCGTTGAAATCTGCTATTACCCCATCTTTGAGTGGTCGCACGGTTCTGATGTCTGCGTGAGTTTTTTCGTGCATTTGCATGGCGCGCTTGCCTACGGCAATCACTTTATTGGTAGTTCTGTCTATGGCTACAATGGAAGGCTCGTCAACCACCACTTTGTCTTCGTGTATAATGAGTGTATTGGCTGTGCCAAGGTCTATAGCTATTTCGCTGTTAAAGAAGTTGAATATTCCCATATTATTTTAAAAACCTTCAAATATTGCAAAAAAACTAAGCAACGACAAAGTATGTCGAAAGTTTTATTCACAGAATGTGAAAGTAGTTTAAAAGTATAGCTTCTTTAGCGTAGTGATTTTTGCGGTAAAAGAACCATTTGATTAAGCCTGTGGCAGAAAAAGTAAAGCAAAACTTCTTTTTCCACTAATGAACATTTGCAAATAAATATTTACGGAAATGTAAGTTGAAATCAATAATAAGTTTTCTTGGAAGGTGGTGGCGGAGGAATAGGCGAACTGATTCGAGATGGTGTTTCAGAATTTTTTTCCTTTTCAGTATTCAAAGCCATATAATCCTGTTCGCTATACACAGTATATGATTCGACAAAAGATTTGAAATCTTGAAGATATTCCTGAAACAATAATCCATCATCGCACATCAAGGCAATGGTTACAACTTGTCCTACCTCTCCAATATATGCTATTGCCTGATAGCGGGCGGGTTTGGCTCCATAAACGTGCCTGATGTATGCAATATGCTTTTTCTTATCCACCATAAATGTTCCCGACTTATGCACTTCAAACAGTGCCGAAGCTGTTTCGCGATAACTTTCTATTTGGTCGGCAATAATGCTCTCCATAAATTTTAATTCCGTATCCACCGATATGGTGTTGATGGAAATTTTCACTTTAGGTTCATTACTGTTTTGAATAACCGCGCCCTTAAATCCGCCATTATTTATTGACCAGCCTTGCGGCACAGACACCGATTGAATATAAGCGCCTCTAAATGCGCCCGAAAAAGATTCTTCTTTCATCATGAATGCCGACATTATCAGCAGTAATACGCTCAATGCCGTAATGCTCAATATAATCTTACGCATAACCCAAGTTTTCAGAATTCTTACGTTGCATATAGTAAAAAGTTGCATTATAAGAGGATGAAATGTTGCCCTCATTTTTAATTATGAATGGCAGGTTTTGCGAGAAATCTTTAACCTTGCAAATTATTTCTAACTCATTTTTCGTCTTAACAATTGTCCTATTCAATTTATGAAAAACTTATTTCTGCTTACCATTCTTACAATAAATCAGCTGCTTTTTGCCCAAATAATTGATGAAGAAAAGCTTCTTTCCGGACCTATGCAAGGGCACACCTCTGCCACTTCAACCAACATTTGGCTTATGATTAAAAACAAGGCTTTAGTAGAAGTAAAGCTGAAAGATTTGGTTTCAGGCGAAGAGCAAATACTCATGAAACATACAGATTCAATTCCGCATTTTGACAAAATTTTCCCGCTCACTTTTCATTTCAGTAATCTAAAAAGTAATACCATATATGATTTAGACATTAAACTTAATGGGAAGATGGTGCGGAAAAATATGTTTGTAAAAACGCTGCATAGTGGCGAAAACAAGGATTTTTCTTTTCTCACAGGATCCTGCGCATTATGGGTTCCTAAAGGTATGCGATGGTTGCATCCGGGTAATGAGGAGCGTATTTATCCTCACATGAAAAAAGCACCCGGTGAATTCATGATTTGGTTAGGCGACTATCTATATTATTTTCCTAAGCACTACAAATCAGCCGAAATGATGTTTAAGCGGTATGTGAATACGCGCAGACATAATTTACACATGGATTTTATGCGTAGTCGCCCGCAATACAGCATTTGGGACGACCACGAATATGGTTCAAATGATAGTGGCAAAGATTTCATTCTCAAAGAACATTCATTGAAATTGCATCAATTATTTTGGCCCAACCCATCATTTGGCACACCTGAAGTTCCCGGAATATTTTTCAAATTCGCTTATCAAGATGCAGAATTTTTCATGACCGATGGGCGGTACTATCGAACCGAAAGAAACATGCCCGATGGCGAAATGCTTGGAGAAGAACAGTTGCAATGGCTCATGAATGCACTTAAAAAATCAACTGCAACTTTTAAGTTCATTGCAACCGGCACTCAAGTGCTTAATCGTTTTAGCGCTAATGAATCATACAGCCAATTTCCCCAAGAAATGAAAAAACTTTTTGATTTTCTGGAAGCGGAAAAAATTTCCGGAGTTATTTTTCTTACCGGAGACAGGCATCACACAGAACTGATTAAAAGAGACCGGGAAAACGCATATCCGTTGTATGATTTTACCTGTTCAGCAATTACCAGTTTCAGACGAAAAACCTCTCGCTCACCGGAAAAAAATAATTCTGACCGCGTACCCGGAACTTTAATAGACAAACAAAACTACGGTCATATTAAGATTTCAGGCGAGCCGGGAAAAAGAGTATGCACCTTCGAAACCTTCAATAATAGGGGGAAATTAATTTGGACTTACAATGTCAGCGAAAATGATTTGAAATATTTCAAGTAAGCAGATTTATAAATTACTCTTCTGAAAACCTGAATTACTTCATGATATTATTTGATGTTATACTGCTGAAACAGACAGTCTCTAAAAAGACTAAGCTAAACATTTCAGCCCATAGTTATCCTTCACTATCAAAGCCTGCTAATACTCAAAATACCATCAATTTTTTTCAGACGGGACATGAGTTGGTCCACTTGTTCGGTGTCTTTTACATAAACGCCAATAGTGCCTTCAAAAATGCCGTCTTTACTTTCAATGGCAAGCGAGCGCATGTTGAGTTTCAGTTCGCCCGAAATAATATTGGTGATGCGTTGCAACACACCGGTGTCGTCAATACCGCTCACCATTACTTCGGTGAGGAAAGCAATTTCGTGCTCTTTAGTCCATCGGGTTTTGATGATGCGGTAGCCATACTTCGACATCAGTTGAATAGCATTGGGGCAATTGGTTTTATGAATTTTAATGCCTTCGCTGATGGTGATGAAACCAAAAACATCATCGCCCGGAATAGGGCTGCAACAATTGGCAAACTTGTAATCAATCTTTTCACCGGTATCTCCGAAAATGAGCAACTCTGCATTTTTCTGAAGCGTTTTCTTCACTGTTTCTTCCACGCTTTCTTTCTTGTCGGGAATGCGTTCGAGCGAAACTTTGCTGCCACTGATTTTGAGTCGTAAAAGTTCGTCCAGGTCAAAGCGTTTGGTAGCAATGGCATAAAGAAAATCTAACAGACTCGGGAACTTAAACTGCTGCGCCATATCGTTGAGCAACTGAGGCGTAGGTGTAATTTTCATTTGTTTCAGTTGGCGCTCTAACTTTTCTCTGCCATCTTCAGAAGCCTTGCGTTTTTCGTCTTTCAGCACATCCTTAATCTTGGTGCGCGCCTTGCTGGTAACCACATAGGTAAGCCAGTCTTCATTTGGTTTTTGTTTTTTAGAAGTGATGATTTCCACCTGGTCGCCACTACTCAAAGTATGACTGAGCGGCACTAATTTATGATTCACTTTTGCTCCAATACACTTGCTTCCTACAGCGGTATGTATATCGAAAGCAAAATCGAGAGCCGTTGCGCCTTTTGGGAGCATTTTTAAATCGCCTTTAGGAGTGAATACATATATTTCGTCCGAGAAAAAATTCAGTTGGAATTCGTCTAAAAAATCGAGCGCATTGGAGTTGGGACTTTGCAATGATTCTCTGATGCGCGTCAACCATCCGTCAATAGCATTTTCGTTGCTATTTTCTTTGTATTTCCAGTGGGCGGCAAAACCTTTTTCTGCAATTTCATCCATGCGCTCGGTGCGCACCTGCACCTCCACCCACCTACCCTTGGGACCCATCACTGTAGTATGCAAAGCCTCATATCCGTTGGTTTTAGGAGTGGAAACCCAATCGCGCAATCGCGATGGGTTGGGCTTATATATATCTGTTACAATGGAATAAACTTTCCAGCAATCAGACTTTTCGTTTTCGGGTTCAGAGTCGAGCACTATTCTGATGGCAAATAAATCATACACCTGTTCAAACTCTACTCCTTTCGATTTTATTTTGTTCCATATCGAATAGATAGATTTGGGTCTGCCGTAAATTTCATATTTCAACTCGGCAGCATCGAGTCGTTCCTTAATTGGTTTTAAAAACTCGTTGATATAACGAGTGCGCTCACGTTTCGATTCAGCAAGTTTGCGGGCAATGGTTCGGTAAGTTTCGCCTTCGGTGTATTTCATCACCAAATCTTCTAACTCAGATTTGATGGCATACAAACCCAAACGATGCGCTAAGGGCGCATAGATGGCTGCCGTTTCAGAGGCTATTTTCAACTGCTTATTGCGAGCCATCGAATCGAGGGTGCGCATGTTGTGGAGGCGGTCGGCAATTTTGATGAGAATTACGCGCACATCATCGGTGAGGGTGAGCAGCAGTTTTCTGAAATTTTCGGCTTGTTCGGAAGTGTTCAAATCAAACACGCCCGAAATTTTCGTTAAGCCGTCAATGATTTTTGAAATTTTAGAACCAAATTCCAACGTAATATCATCAAGCGAAATTTCAGTATCTTCCACCACATCATGCAATAGCGCACAAACTACCGAAGTAGGTCCCAATCCTATTTCATGAGCCGCAATATGTGCTACTGCTAACGGATGAAAAATATAAGGCTCCCCCGATTTTCTGCGCATATTTTTGTGCGCTTCCAAAGCCATTTCAAATGCCTGACGGATTTGTTTTTTATCGGCAGCATTGGCTTTGTTGCCCACAGCACGTAATAGGTGGCGATAGCGTTTCAGTATTTCCTTGCGCTCCACGCTTTCGTTTTCCTGTGTTTCTTCTATCTGAATTTTCTGTGGCATCGAAGCATAAAGTTATGGCATATTAAGACTTGGAGTGTTGAGATTAGAAAGAAATATTCGCAACGAAACTCCAGTATGAAAAAAACGTATAAGTGCAGGTATGACTTCATCAAACCCCAAAACGATGAGCCGCAGAGAGCAAAATTCTCGCGAAGCACTGCATTTGTCAAAACTTGCAGCGCCTTTCCTGAAAAAGCACAGCAAACGTTATAAGGCTGGCGCATATATCTATCGCGAAAACGATACTTCATTATATGTTTTTGTAATTATTAACGGCTTGGTGAAGCTCACCAAAAAATGCTTCGATAGCAGTGAAATGCAAGTAAGCCTTATAAAACCGGGAAAATTTGCCGGACTCGAAGCCATGTTTCCTTACGGGTATTATTACAGTTCTGCCATTGCCACTACCGAATGCACTGTATGCGCCATACCTAAGGAAGAATTTCTGAAAGTATTCAATAAATATTCTCCTGCTACCCTATTGCTCATGGATGAATTTTATAACGAAATGACTCATACCGAAGAAAGAATCAATACTATAGAGTCACAACGCTCGTTACAATTTCTGAAAAATATCTACCACTGATTTTTGTAACTTTGGCTTATGTTTTCGAAAAAAATATTTTACTTGCTCATCTTTTTCTCCATTATTATATCTGCTTGTAACCGCAGCACCTGCCCGGCAGTTGATAAAGGAAACGATGGCGGCATGAGTGGAAGTAAGGGAAAGGCAAAGTCAGGTTTGTTTCCAAGCAAATTGAAATAAATCTTTTAGCTCTTTTACAACGAACTTATTTCTGATTTAATACTAATGCTGCTTTAGCGGCTTTAAGTGCAGGATATATAGATGCAAAAACACTAATTACTATTATTGTAAAGAGTACTAAAAGGTAATTAAACAAACGAATATCTACAGGATAAGCGCTGATAACAAATGTTCCGCTGCCTCCTAATTCTAATATTCCGAACTGCACCTGAATTAGCGATAGAACAAAAGCAATTAACAGCCCTATACCCCCGCCTACTAAAGCAATCATAATTCCCTCGGCAAGAAAAAGTTTCATGATGTTTTGCTGCGATGCACCCATGGCTCTTAAAATGGAAATGTCCTTTTTCTTTTCCATTATTATCATGGTGAGCGAACCAATGATATTGAAAGATGCAATAATGAGAATGAATGTGAGGATAACATAAGTAACAAAGTTCTCTGTGCGCATTACCTTAAACAAATGTTCGTCTTGCTGCCATTTGTCTTTAATGTAAAAATCACTACCCATCACCTGTTGTAATTCTTTTCTTACCTGTTCTGCCGAAATGGTTGGGTTCAGTTTTATTTCAACCGAAGTTACTTCATCGGTGTATTTCAACATTTCGCGCATAATATTCAACGAAACAAAAACAAACTCATAATCGAATTCTTGCTGCACCGAAACAAAACCCGATGGAAACAAAAACCTTCTTTTAAACGCATCGGTAGGCAACAATCCGGTGCTTTGCTTTCCTCTGGCAGGTAGCATGAGCGCAATGGGGTCGAGTTTTTCAGAAAGGTCGGCAGCAATAGCTGCTTTAACTCCTGCCCCTAACACCATAAAATCTTCTTCATCAGTTTCCAGCACAAATTTGCCGGCTGAGGTCATGTTTCCAATCCCGGTAACTAAAGTAAAATTTTCATCAACGCCTCTTATGGTTGCAATATACTCCCGGTCTTTAAAGCGCAACAGCCCTTTCTCCTGTAGCACTTCCGATACATTTTCAACTCCTGCTAACGAACGAAGTTGTTTAAGTTTTTCTTCAGAAATAGAAAAAACTTTTGCCTGCGAAGAAGTAATTTGAAAGTCAGGAGTAAACTTGCTGTATAGAGAAATTACTAACCCTTCGAACCCATTAAAAACAGATAAAACCAATACCAATGCCATAGCACCCACAGCCATGCCCAACATTGATACAGCCGTAATTATATTGATGGCGTTGGTGGATTTTTTAGAAACCAAATAACGCCAGGCAATGGTTAACGTGAGTCGGTTAGTCATTTTTTTCGGGCGACTGTTGTTCTTTCGATTGCTTCAGTAAATTTTCAATTTTGAAAACATCGTCCAACGATTCGTCTAAGTAAAATTCAAGTTCCGGAACTCTTCTGAGTTGGTTACGCATCATATTACCCAGATATTTTCTTATTTCTGAAGTGTTTTGAGTTAAGGCATCTATCACTCCTTTTCGCTCATTCTCCTGAAACACACTTATATATGTGCGAGCCACTAATAGATCAGGAGTTACTTTTACTCCCGAAATTGTTACGAACGAAGAACCGTAATAATTTCTTCCATGTTTTTGTAAAATTTCGCTCAACGCATGCTGAACTTCTCCTGCAACCTGTTTCTGTCTTTTTGTTTCCATAGATATATAATTTTGAATATCACTATCCAAAGTTATAAAGTTATGACAGAGTAAAGACTAAATGGGCAGAAAGTCTTATAAATATTAAACCCGAATTCCCTTTGCAAAAGAAAAATCGCATAAGTTGAATTGACATTCACTTATGCGAAAAATTTATTTTTTTGTAAAACAATTTGGTTACCAAATTACTAAATCAGCAAATGAAGGAGGATTGATTATAGGATTTATTTGATAAGATTTTACCATCGAAACAAAATCAACTGTATTGCTGATAATATAATCAGTTTCCGAAGCGCATAATGTTATAACAATAACAGCTTTTTTAACAGGTATAAAAGCCATCAGCATATCTCCATCTGCCGACCCTTTTATAGAAATAATTTCTGCTTGAACTTTTTTCTTGTCTGAATGAATTTTGGATAACACATCCAATTTAACTGATTGCGATTTCAGCATCATTAATTCCTGTTCAACAATTGCCTCAGGAGTTTTAAAGGTCTCATCGGTGGCAATAGTTTGAATAAATACGAAGCCCTTGTTGTGCTCAAGCGTTTCGCCAACTTTAGTAAATAACTGATGAGCAGCCACGCCAACGTTTTCATTATCCGTTTGCAACCATCCTTGAGGAATATCAATAGACACGATGTCTTTCTTTCCGGTATAAGGCTCCAGCGAAAAATATAATTGCTGCGATTTAACCACTCCGGCTAAAACACATATTAATGTAATTGTTGCGATAATGTTTTTCATTGTTGTAGAATTTGCGTTTTTTTACGCAACAACAATGAAAAAGTTTCATGCATACCCTTAATGAACAATTAATATGTTGCTTTGATAAAATTACCCCGCCCAGTTTTCTCTGTCTAAACTCCTGAATTGTATAGCTTCAGCTAAATGCTCAATCTTAATATCTTCACTTTGTTCTAAATCTGCTATGGTGCGAGATACTTTTAAAATGCGGTCGTAAGCACGGGCAGAAAGTTTTAATTTATCCATAGCCTTGTTCAGTAAATTTATTCCTGCTTGACTTATCCTACAGATTTCTCTTATTTCCTTAGAACCCATTTGTGCGTTACAATATATATCCTCACTTTTAGAAAATCTCTTTTCCTGAACATTCCTTGCCTCAATTACTCTGTTTCTGATATTTTCACTCTTTTCTACGTCTCTCTCAATAGATAATTCTTTTGCCGGCAAAGGAGTAACCTCTACATGCAAATCAATACGGTCTAATAGTGGACCGGAAATTTTGTTTAAATACTTCTGAACCACACCCGGACCACACATACACTCTTTTTCCGGATGATTATAATATCCGCATGGGCAAGGATTCATAGCCGCAATTAACATGAAAAATGCAGGATACTCAACTGAAAATCTCGCACGCGAAATAACAATTTTTCTTTCTTCTATAGGCTGTCTTAAAACCTCAAGCACACTCCTTTTAAACTCCGGAAGTTCATCTAAAAATAATACCCCATTATGAGCCAACGAAATCTCACCCGGTTGAGGCACCATACCTCCGCCAACTAAAGCCACATCACTAACGGTGTGATGTGGAGAGCGAAAAGGTCTTTGATATAATAAAGAAGATGAAGCTCCTAATTTACCGGCAACTGAATGAATTTTGGTAGTTTCTAATGCTTCATGCAGAGAAAGTGGAGGTAAAATGGAAGGAAGTCTTTTCGCCAGCATAGTTTTTCCTGCACCCGGAGGTCCAATTAAAATAACATTGTGCCCTCCGGCAGCGGCAATTTCCATTGCTCTTTTTATATTCTCTTGTCCTTTTACATCAGAAAAATCAAGTGAATTATTAGCCTGATTATGATAAAATTCATCTCGGGTATTCACAATTGTGCGTTCCAGCGTCAAGTCTCCATTCAAAAATTCAACAGCTTCCATTAATGATTTTACTCCATATACTTCAACATCACTCACTATTGCTGCTTCACGTGCATTTTCTGTAGGTAAAATAAAACCTCTGAATTTGTCCTTTTTAGCCTGAATAGAAATTGGTAAAGCTCCTTTAATAGGTTGCACGCTGCCATCCAGCGACAATTCTCCCATGATGATAAAATCTTTTAAAATATTTTCTTTCATCTGACCTGAAGCAGCAATCATTCCAAGTGCTATCGGAAGGTCATAAGAAGACCCCTCTTTCCTAATATCTGCTGGAGCAAGATTAACAATTACTTTTTGTCTTGGCGAACGAAATCCATTTGATTTTAATGCAGATTCTATTCTTTGTTGCCCTTCTTTAACTGCACTATCAGGTAACCCTACAAAAAACCAACCCTGCCCATCTAAAACATTAACCTCTACTTGAATCGTTGAAGAATTAACACCATATACCGCTCCACCAAAAGTTTTTACTAGCATAGAATAAAAATTTTAAGAAAGACAAAAGTAGTATAAAATAAAAAAGCCCTTAAATCATAGACTTAAGGGCTTAAAAAAAAATCGGCAGCAACTTACTCTCCCAGGAAAACCAAGTACCATCAGCGCAAATGGGCTTAACTTCTCTGTTCGGAATGGGAAGAGGTGAACACCATTGCAATAACCACCGTTAAAAAATTAGACATACTGGAAATAATACAACAAAAATAAAAAATGAAAGTCTACGGGTAATTAGTATTGCTCGGCTTTGACATTTCTGCCTTTACACCTACAACCTATCAACGTCATCATCTCTAACGACCCTTAAAAGAAATCTCATCTCGAGGTGGGTTTCGCGCTTAGATGCTTTCAGCGCTTATCCCGTCCGAACGTAGCTACCCTGCGGTGCAGC
>CAZFFP010000028.1:0-42777 GCA_964518215.1 uncultured Chitinophagaceae bacterium | reverse complement strand
AATTTGCTCAACTAACGTAAATTTGTTGCTATGGATGGGAAATTCTTTTTTACCGAGCACGCTCTCAAAGAAATGCTTGAAGATGAATTAGATATTGACGATGTGAAACACGCTGCACAGCAAGGCGAAACTATTGAAACCTACCCCAACGATA
The DNA here is from genome assembly GCA_964518215.1 of uncultured Chitinophagaceae bacterium. Lineage (GTDB taxonomy): Bacteria > Bacteroidota > Bacteroidia > Chitinophagales > CAIOSU01 > CAYSGX01. The sequence goes on along the minus strand of CAZFFP010000028.1, from coordinate 42,623 downwards.
AACCATACCCATCTGAACTGAAACTATATTTTTCGGGCTTTTGGAACAACCAACCTATACACGTTGTTTGTGCTACCGATGATAATAATTACATTCGCATTATTACCACCTATAAGCCCGACCCCGCTAAATGGGTCGATAATTTTAAAACCCGAAAAAAGAAACGAACATGAAATGTAACATCTGCAAAAACGGAAACTACCGGAAAGGATTTGCCAACTCTATGTTCGACAAAGCCAATAGCATTATCATTATCAAAAACGTGCCTGCCCATATTTGCGACAACTGCGGTGCCAAAATTTTTGACGAAAAAACCACACGCCTTCTTTTAAATAAAGTAAGAGAAATGCGCCAAAACGATTCTGAAATTCAGGTAGTTTCTTTGCCGCGAAAAGCCGCATAAATTTTTTTGTGTTTATCGTTTTTCTTTCTACCCTCTGTGGTCGCGCACAGAGGGTTTTTTATTCTGAATGAAAATTTGCTCAACTGAGTTATATTTGTTGCATAACCATTTGCCATGAGAAAAAAAACACCGGCTAAAAAAGCCCCTCCAAAACGCATTGGAACTTTGAGAAAGCCAAGGTTTATAACTAAAATGTATAACGGCAAAAAAATGACCATTATAGATTTTGGTGTGCCCGATGCAGGCTCTCCGGCAGCCGTAAAAAGAGCGATGGAGTTTGCCAAAAAACACCCTATGGATTTTGAATGGGCAGAATAGACTATATATTAGACACCAACGTGCTTATTTCGCACTACTACGCAATACAAACACTCTATTTTTTCGGCTCTACGCGACTGGCATCACCCTACCCGTAGAAAGCTTGTGCTACAATACAACAAAGAAGATGTAGTGAACCTTATTAAACTGAAAAGGAAAGTGTTTGATAAGTATGGCTGTTCGGTAAAAATGCTTAATTCTAACATCTTAAATTAAACGGCACATATAAGTATTTTTACAAAAATGAGATTTCCACATGGTATGAAATGTGTAAAAAAATCAAAAAGACTTGCAAATGTCATTACATTCACACAATATTTGTAACTGCCAATTTGTTCTCACGTATAAAACTTATTTACTTTGAACAGTTTTCTGCAATTAACTGTTATAAAAACTGAACCACATGAATGCATTAGCAATGTCCACCACAAAAGATTTTCTTGATTTAAACTCCATGCTATACAACAGCATGAGTAAATTTCATGAATTGATTTATCCCGAACAAAAAGTTGTCAAAGCAGAGAGAGACAAGAAAGTGCAAAAACTTCTTAACAACATTTCCAAAGCAAATAAGCTATTTGAACAAATAGATTTTTCAGGTATGCCCCCCAATGATGCAGAAATTGGAATTAAAGTTTTTGACACTTTACTAATAATGTTTGATGACTGCATTCTGAATTTAGAAAAATCACAACTTCTGAAAACAGATAAAACAGAAGTATTAGAAGGCATGTATTCAATTCGCAACCATATTGCTGAGAGTATAGAAGCGCTCGAAATTTATGCAGATGAAGACGTGATGAGCGAGCTAAAACTATTTGCCAACGCCTAATGTTTCACCTGTGCCATACGAAGTTATTGAATCGAAAACTGTTGCTAAGGCAAAAAAGAAACTCCAAAAAAAAATTTTAGAGAGCTATGAAAAATGGCGCTCTAAAGATTTAGTAAAAGACCCTCACCACGCCTGCGAAGGAATTATAGAAAAATTCAAAGATGCAGTTGTAAGAAAACAAAGATTTGGCGACCAAAGAGTATTATTCACTATTAACGAAAGTAACCAAACAGTTTTGATATTTACCATTGAGCATCGCTCTAAAGTTTATAAATAGTTCTCCATTTTTCCAAATGATACCCTCTGTGTTGCACCGCAGAAGGGGTTTTCTGAATGAAAATTTGCTCAACTGAGTTATATTTGTTGCATAACCATTTGCCATGAGAAAAAAAACACCGGCTAAAAAAGCCCCTCCAAAACGCATTGGAACTTTGAGAAAGCCAAGGTTTATAACTAAAATGTATAACGGCAAAAAAATGACCATTATAGATTTTGGTGTGCCCGATGCAGGCTCTCCGGCAGCCGTAAAAAGAGCGATGGAGTTTGCCAAAAAACACCCTATGGATTTTGAATGGGCAGAATAGACTATATATTAGACACCAACGTGCTTATTTCGCTCTATCGCAGCAAGCGCAAAACAGAACTGTTTTTTAGCGAACTTGCCATTCGAGATTTTTATATTTCGGTAGTTTCGCATGTCGAATTTTTGGGCGGAGCTACCCCCAAACGAAAAGCCGATTCGCGTAAATTTTTGAGCGATTTTGTTGTGCTGGCTGTAGAAAAAGAAGTGAACGAAACACTTTTTTCTATGTGTATGAAAGAGCAAATTTCTAAGCACAAATTAGCCGACTTTATAATTGCCGCCACTGCGCTCACCTACAATCTTACCCTTATTACCGAAAACCATTCAGACTTTAAATACAAAGGGCTGAAACTCATTAAGTTTTCGCCCGGTTGGCTCTAAGCCCCCCTGCATTTTGTTTTTCCGAATTCTTTCCTACCTTAGTAGTGCGAAACAATATTAACATGATTCAATCATCTCTAACATTTTTAAAGAAAAACCCCCACGCAGCCGGTGTAAGCCCGGTAACCTACCTTCGTTGGTATTGTTTCGCAGGAGTGGGGGCGCTTCATTTAAAAAGTTATGACCAAACCCAAGAACCTTCGGCCCAGGCATCGAAGTAAAACAGCCTACACCATCGCTGCCGAACTCAAATGCAGCGATTTGCCTACCAAAACATTTGCCTATTCTTTCACAGAATCTACTCCACGCCAATGCTTGCGAAAACTACGCACGGCTTTGAACGAATTGGATAACGATTTAAAAACAGGGAGGTTAGAGCTATGAGCCACAAAGAATCAATCAAACACAGCGCTACCAAAGCCCATTTGCCACACGAACAATTTATAGATGCTTACGGAAAACAAGGAGCCATAGATATAGTATTGCAACTGGAACAATTCGAATGCGATATTATTTGGGCTTCGCAACACATGAAAGAAAATATGTCGCTTTCGCTCGATGACCGCTTAGAACAATTCGAAGCCCTGAGCTATTCGCGGCAGCTTATTTTAAACATTGTGAGGCACACGCTTTAAACGCGCTCGCGCTCCATCAGAGCGGCAATCCCTGTTTTCTGTAACGGAAAACAGGGATTTGTGTTTTTATCAGTCCACTTTTTCGGCCTGACAGTCCGAAATCAAAACACCCTTTCGGACTGTGTTTCGGACTGCCTGAAACGTAATAAAATAAGGGCTTTTAGCCCTATAAGTCCGAAAGTCCGAAAAGAAAGTGCCCCTTTGGGTTACACATTTATATTTTTATTTCGGTTTTGGTAATTTGCCACCAACGGCAATGTGAACGGTCAGTTTATGCGAATGGAACTCATCTTAGAATAATCATATAGCCGGAAATTCAAACCTCACTACTTCATTATCTAAAGCATTCATGTTCTTCAGGTATTCGTTTACCATGTCTAAACTGTGGTGCCTCAACTGCCTTTGCAGTGCTTTCACATCTTTGGTTTTTTGAGCAAACCACATGGCTCCAGTATGCTTAAAGCTATACAACGAATATCCCTTCGGGAAGTATAATTCGCTGCATACTTTTCTAAAGCGTTCGCCCAGGTTGGTATCGCCTACCTGTTCGCTGCCGTTGCCTATTATGTAGCGTTCCGGATGAAACTTCGCCAACATATTTACATCGGCATAAAACGGCTCAGGTATCACAACGGTTTGCGTTTTCCTGTTTTTAGAAATTGAACCGGGTATAGTAATAGTCATGTTGTAAAAATCAATGTCTTTTACTTTCAGTTGCTTTAATTCGTTCGGTCGAATAAAGCAGTAAAATATCCATTGGCACACCATCCATAATTCGCGGTCGTGCTTCATTAAATGCTGCTTAATGCGTTCGACCTGTGCCGGAGTAAATGCCCGTTGGCTCTGTCGGCTCTCCGGCAGCTTCTTAATTTTTGCAAAAGGGTTTTCTTTCATTTTGCCTTCATCTACCACCTGAGCATAGAGCGTTCGCAAAGTGTTACGGTAATGGTTTATGGTAGTATTGCTTCTGCCTTTATTGGCTAAATGTTTCAGAAATTCTTTGGCGTTGTAAACGTTGCAGCTTTGAGGCTTTGCATTCAACCATTTCAAAAAAACTCTTACGTGCGTTGTGTAGAAACGTTTCGCATGTCTGCGTAACGATTTTTCTGCAATGGCTTTGTGTAGAATAGTTTCTGATTGCTCAGGTTGTTTATCGCTTCGGTCCTTATAATAGAAATTGTTTGCCCGAAGTTCTGATATCACATCGTTCGCTCTGGCGATGCGTTCCTGAATAGTTTTAAAACTATTTATTCTGCCGTGGCACTTTTTGCGTTTGCGAAGATTTGTTCCGGGCACCGGTTCATACCAAAACACAAACCACCTTGTATTTATATTATTATTAGAAGTAGCGAGGTAAGGAACAAAAAATTTTTTTTCTCTTGTCATATTCAAAATTTGGTTGCCGCAACCAAAAAATGAGACAAAAGTGAGTTAACATTATCCCTTAAATAATTGCTAAAACCCCTTTATTTTCAGGGGTTTTAACAAGTGCCCAAAGCGGGAATCGAACCCGCACGATATTGCTATCACTGGTGTTTGAGACCAGCGCGTCTACCAGTTCCGCCATCTGGGCATGTTCAATTAAAGAACGGGAGTGCAAATGTAATTAAACGCTATAGACTTTGCAATAAGAGCGTTAATCTTGTTTAATAAGGCTAGTAACCGGTTTGCCGGGTAAGCGAGAAGCCATTTGTTCGCTCAGTTTAGGAAAATTGTTTTTCATAATTTCCATAATATCATTACTGTTCGATGGGAAATGCACTTGAGTAATTCCGCCTGCAAGTTGTTTTCCGTTTTTATCTACCAAAGTATAATGCACCATTAAATCGCGCTGAAAAGTATTGGTAGCTCTGTCTAAGCAATGCTGATAATTGGTTTGCAAATTGAATTGATTGCAAAACAAAAAAACATCCACCCCGTATTTTTCAGCCAGATAAGGAAGCAATTCTTTGTTTCTGATTTGAACAGTCATGTATTTCTTAGGCAAATTCAGTTGTTGGTCTTTGGTATTGGCTTGCGCTTTTTCATCAGTAGATTTTCTGAAAATATTTCCTTTAGAAGCAGTTGTTTCCTTTGGTGCTGATTCTACTGAAGGCGTTACATCTGCCTGAGCATAGGTGATGGATTTGTAAATCATTGCCAAATCGTTCAATGCGCCCGAAGTGGAATCGCTCAAAAGATTGGTGGTTTTATACTGAGTCATGACACGGGCATTCAAATTAATATTCAAACCATAGCGAAACAAAGTGCGCACTTCTTTTACACTTTTCTGATTGTATTTTGAAAGCATTTCATCAGAATCGCTGAAATACATATCGGGGTCGAAAGGAATAATCATTACTGAATTAAAATCTTGCGCATAAACGATAACAGACATGAGAAAGCCTGTAAGAAATAAACTGATTTTTTTCATAAGAAAATATTTACTGAAAATGGATGGAACAAAACTTTGCATTTTATGGATGCAAAACAACCCCGAATATCTACACCGGAATATTGAATGAGCAGTATTTAGTTCACCGGAGGCGATGAATATTTACTTAAACAGTTCCTTATAAATATCATTGCCAAAAGCAAAAGCCATCAACGCTAATAACAACACCATGCCAACCACCTGCGCTCTTTCCAACACTTTTTCGCTCACGGGTTTGCCCTGAATGACTTCGATAATGATGAACACCACATGCCCGCCATCTAATGCCGGAATAGGAAGTATGTTCATGAAGGCGAGAATGAAAGAAATCAATCCGGTGAGATACCAAAAGCGTCCCCAATCCCATTTTCCGCCATAAATTTTAGCAATACCAATGGGGCTTTGAACCGAATCGGAAGCATTTACTTTTCCGGTGAAAATTTTACCCAAACCTACCGCATTGTAATAGATGGCTTCAAAACCGTCTTTGGTTCCGAAGCGGAATGCTTCGGCAGTAGAGTATATTTTCACGGGCATTTGATAATTATCGGCTGGCGATGCCAAAAAACCTAAAGTTCCATCTGCGGCTACGGTTGCTGAAAGTAGAACGGTATCATTGTTTCGCAGTGTAGTCAAGTTCACTTCCTGTTCAGAATGGTTCATTAATAGTTCTCTGAATGCTCCGAAAGATGTAACAGGTGTTTCATTGACGGCAATAAAACGGTCGTTGGGCAACACACCCGCTGTCATTGCCTGCGATTCGGGCAAGATACTGTCCACTTGAAATAAATAATTTTCGAGACTTAAAAAACGGTCTTTGGCTGAAGCAAATCGGGTGAATAATTCATCGGGCAAATCAATCAGTAATTGTTTATCGCCTCTTTCTACGGTAAGCGTAGCTCCAAAAAACACTTTGATAGAACTGAGGTCGCTGGCGCGCACCACCGGCTTGCCATTAATGGCAATAATTCTATCGCCTGTTTGCAAGCCTACTTCACGGGCAAGTTCGTAGGCATAAATTCCTTCGTTTACTTCCTGCACGGGCACATAACCTTGTTTATACACTTTGAGCCAAAATGCGAATATCAATATGCCGAGAAGAATATTCATGGTAATGCCGCCTATCATAACGATGAAGCGTTGCCAAGCAGGTTTGCTGCGAAATTCCCAGGGTTCCGGTGGACGATTGAGAAACTCTTTATCCACTGATTCGTCAATCATTCCGGCAATTTTCACATAGCCGCCTAAAGGAAACCAACCAATGCCGTATTCTGTGTCACCAATTTTTTTGGAGAATAATTTATATCCGTTGAAATCGAAGAAGATGTAAAATTTTTCAACCCTGATACCAAATGCACGGGCTGCCAGATAGTGTCCCAGTTCATGAATAAAAACAAGCAAGCCTAATCCCAACAATAACTGACCTGCCATTACAAATTTTTCCATTGATTATTTTTTTTTTTCGATGTGCGATTATTCGACCTACGATATTCGATTTGCGATTTTCGACTTTTAATCTTACTTCTATAAAATAAAGTAAAGCAATTATAAATTTCAACATCTCAAAATCACTCTAAGTCAAAAATCTAAAATCTGCCTTCTAAAATCAAACTTTATAACTTTTCAACTTTCAAACTTCACCAGTTCTTCTGCCACACTCCTATCGTTACTCAATCGTGGCAGTTTATTCTGTCCGCCCAATTTTCCTTTCGATTTCATGTAATTGATAAAACCGTCTTTTTTCACTTCTCTGATTTTCAATGGTTGTAATATCTTTCCTTCTAACAAGTCGTTGTAATAGATATTTTTTTTTCGCAGAAAATCGTCAATATCGCGGGCAAAGGTAGCCAAATCGGACGGCTTTTTACCGAACTCTATCCACCACTCATGGTAAGGCAACTCGTTTTCTGTCTGAATTTTTGGAGCTACAGTAAACTCAACTATTTCTACTTGATGTCTTTTTGCAGCTTCGAGCAAGGCAAACTCTACTTCTTCGACTATTACATGTTCGCCAAAAGCCGAAATAAAATGTTTGATACGTCCGGTAACCACTATTCTGTGCGGATGCAGATTGACAAACTTTACCGTATCGCCTATAACATAGCCCCATAAACCCGCATTACTGTTGATGATGAGGGCGTAATTGACTCCGGTTTCGACTTGAGATAAATTTAAGCGCGTGGGATTGTAATGAAAAATTTCAGCAGTGGGAACAAATTCAAAAAAGATTCCCGAATTACTGTTGAGCAATAAACCTTCTTCGTGTTGCGAATCCTGATAGGCAATAAATCCTTCGGAAGCGGGATAAGTTTCAACCGTTGGAATTTTCGTTCCTATACTATTTTCCAATCCGGCACGATACGGTTCAAAATTCACCCCGCCATAAGTAATTACTTTCAGGTTGGGGAAAATTTCTATGATTCGCTTGCCATTAGTTCGCTTATGCAAGCAATCGAAATACATCTGCATCCAGGGCGGAATACCGCTGATGAGGCGCATGTCTTGCTTTAGAGTTTCGTCTGCAATGCATTGCACTTTGGTTTCCCAATCTTCAATACAATTGGTTTCCCAAGCAGGCACCTGATTGCGTTTCAGATAAGCCGGAATTTCATGATTCACTATGCCCGAAAGTCTGCCGGTTTTAATTCCGTTTTTTGATTCTAACTCCGGGCTTCCCGAAAGGAAAATCATTTTACCGTCCATCAAACTCGTATCGCGCTGCTCGTGCATAAAAAGCATCATGGCGGTTTGTGCACTATAAAAATGATTGCCGATAGAATCGTGTGTAATAGGAATGTATTTTACTCCCGAAGTAGTGCCCGATGTTTTGGCTAAATATTTCGGTTTGCCGCGCCAGAGTATATTTTCTTCGCCTTCAACAATTTTATCGAAATACCATTTCAGTTGCTCATAATCGCGCAAAGGAACCGCCTTTTTAAAATATTCATAATTTTTTATCTGTGAAAAAAGATGCTCCTTTCCAAATTGTGTATGAGTTGCCTGTTGTATAATTTTCTCAAATATTTCCTGCTGACACGCTGTTGCCCGACTGCTCCAACGCTTAACACTTGCAGCTACAAAAGCTGCATAGGGTTTTATAAGAAAGGATTTAATGCCCAAAGCAATGATTTGATGTGTGTAAAAATAATGTAGCGTAAGCCATTATGGAGAGAAACATGGATTTTTATAAAGCGCATGCCGACTGCGGGCATTTATTTGTTCCATGTAAAAGCAGGAGGCGAAGTGAGAAGCATGAGAGTGGTGAAGCAGTAGCCTTTTAATCTTTGACTATAATAAAAAACCCGCAAGATTATTTGAAATCTTGCGGGCGTGTTTCTGTTTTCTATCTACTACGGGCTAAAAAAACACTAAAAAATCTATTATCCCGGCAATTTTTCTCCCGGCTCGAATACAATTTTTTCGATTTTTTTAGGTACGGGTTTCAACGATTGCAGGTAGCGGTAAATAGCTTTCAATTCCATATCATTGATTTTGGAAAATGCCCCCCACGGCATCGGACTTCCTTTATGAACCCGTCCTGCTTTCATTCTTGCCACAAACATATCTTCACTCCATTCCGCCATGATGCCGGTTCCGACATGTGGCGTAATATTAGGAGTAATAAAAGACCTTCCTTCACTGAAAGGGTCGGGATGAAAAAACATTCCGCCCGCAAACGGTTCGCCAATAAATGCTCCGGTTTTTAAATCGCGGTCGGTATGGCAGCCCACACAGTTAGCCACATAATTCGCAAGATATTTTCCATACTCAATCGTGGTATCCATCGCTACAGATTTAGGGGGAGTTCCTTTGGTGCCTTCGGGTTTTATCATTCCAAAAGCTGAAACCGCTTTGCCTAAAAAGGTTAATTCACTTTTTTTCACTTCGTTTTTAACGGGTGGTTGCGAGCGTAAAAAAGAAATGATTGCCGTAAGGTCTTCATCGCTTAATTCTGCAAATGGCATAAATGGAAAAACACACTTGCCTTCGGGACTGACCATATAGCGAAGGACACGGGCAATTTCCCCATCTGTGCGTTTTCCGATGCCGGTTTCTTCATCGGGAGTGATATTGGGCGCTCTGAAAGTGCCGGGCGGAATGGTCAATTCCCATCCACCACTTAAAGGAATTTCTTCACCGTTTTCTACATCCATCACCTTATTCATAGGCACATGGCAAGTGCCGCAGTGTGCCGGACCAAAGGCGAGATATTTACCTCTCGCTATAACGGCAGAATCGGTGCTGGTGGTAATTTCAGGATAAGGGGCATCATATTTTTTGTTCCAAGTAGCTTGAACAAAAACAAACAAAATAATTATCAGCGCGATAAGTCCGCTAAGTAAGTAAACAATTGCTTTTTTCATGGCTTAAAAATTCAATGGTTTAGAAATGAAAAATTATCTATGCAAGATTAAAAATATTATTACTAAAAATTTAATTTATTTTTCAACAGGCAATTCAAGTCTAATATTTTTGACTTTCTATTTGGCTTACATTTTCTAACACGTCTCGCGCATATCCTTTTTAAAAAAGATGGTAAAAGTTGAAAAATCTTATGAAGATTAAAGTGATTGACTTTTTCTTGCTATCGTTGGTGTTAGCACAAGCCATTATAAAAATGCAGAGAATGACGAACCAACCTTCAAGAGATTTTCGTTTCGTTTGTAATGACGTTCCCTATACTTTTTGAGACAGATTCTTATATCTACCGACTAATAAACTCCCAACTACTTACTCAAATACATACTCTTCTCGCTATACAACTGGCGGAAGTATGGGTCTTTTAAATCTTTGATGAAACGAATGGCTTCGCCTGTAGATTTCATTTCAGGACCTAATTCTTTTTGCACTTCGGGGAATTTATGATAAGAGAACACCGGCTCTTTTATTGCAAAGCCGGTAAGTTTGGGTTCAAATTTGAAGTCTTTCAGTTTGTTGGCGCCAATCATCACTTTAGTTGCATAATTTAAGTAAGGCACTTTGTGTGCTTTGGCGATAAACGGCATACTGCGCGAAGCACGAGGGTTGGCTTCGATTACATAAACTTTATCGTTTTTAATGGCAAACTGAATATTAATTAAACCCACCGTGTTTAAAGACATTGCCAGCTTCTTGGTGTATTCAATCATAGTATCAATTACAATTTGCCCAAGGCTGAAAGGCGGCAACACCGAATTGCTATCGCCCGAGTGAATACCTGCGGGCTCGATATGTTCCATAATACCCATGATTTGCACGTCTTCACCATCGCAAATAGCATCTATTTCAGCTTCTTTGGCACGGTCTAAGAAATGGTCAATCAAAATTTTATTATCAGGAATATGCTTCAGCAAACTAATCACACTCTTTTCTAAATCTTCATCGTCAATTACAATTTTCATGCGCTGCCCGCCTAACACATACGAAGGGCGCACCAACACCGGATAGCCCACTCGTTTCACCACATCTAAAGCATCATCAACATTCCATGCCACACCATATTCAGGATAAGGAATGTCTAAATCTTTCAGCATATCGCTAAAAGCGCCACGGTCTTCAGCAAGGTCTAAATCTTTATAAGAAGTGCCGATAATTTTAATGCCTGCTGCGGTTAATCGTTCAGCAAGTTTCAAAGCGGTTTGTCCGCCCAACTGCACAATAACGCCTTCAGGATTTTCGTGTTCAACAATTTCAATTAAGTGTTCCCAAAACACAGGCTCGAAATATAATTTATCGGCAACATCAAAATCGGTAGAAACGGTTTCAGGATTACAGTTTACCATGATGGCTTCATAGCCTGCTTCTTTAATAGCCAACAACCCATGCACACAACAATAATCAAACTCAATGCCTTGCCCAATGCGATTAGGTCCCGAACCCAACACAATAATTTTCTTTCTGTCGCTGCGCACACTTTCGTTTTCACCATCGAAAGTAGAATAGTAGTAAGGTGTTTTGGCTTCAAATTCTGCCGAGCAAGTATCCACTAATTTGTATTGGCGTTTGATGCCATATTTTTTGCGCAAAGCGAATACTTCATCTTCCGAAACTTCATCTTTCACTACATAAGCAATCTGAGCATCGCTGTAGCCGTGTTGTTTCAGCTCGCGTAAAAATTCGACAGGCACTTCTTCGAGTTTATATTTTTCTAACTCTTTTTCAAGCACCACCAACTTCTCTATTTGGCGCAAAAACCAAGTATCAATACCTGTTAGTTTCTGAATAGATTTTACAGGCATACCCAAAGCCAGTGCATCTTTTATGCGGAATAGTCTTTCTGAATTGGGCTTCTCTAAACCAGCAACAATATCTTCGGTTTTAGTCCAGTTTTTACCATCGGCACCCAAACCAATACGGTTATTTTCTAAACTCTGACAGCCTTTCTGCAACGCTTCAATAAAACTTCTTCCAATGCCCATCACTTCGCCTACCGATTTCATTTGCAAGCCCAATGATAGTTTCGCTCCCGGAAACTTATCAAAGTTCCAGCGAGGGATTTTTACGATAGTATAATCTAAAGCGGGTTCAAAAAATGCAGAAGTCGTTTTTGTAATCTGATTTTTTAATTCTGAAAGTTCATAACCAATAGAAAGTTTGGCGGCAATTTTAGCAATCGGGTAGCCCGTTGCTTTCGATGCCAAAGCCGAAGAACGCGACACGCGCGGATTGATTTCGATGGCAATAATATCTTCGTTTTCAGGATTAATGGCAAACTGCACATTACAGCCGCCCGCAAAATTTCCTAAAGCCCGCATCATTACTTTGGCGTGTTCTCTCATGCGCTGATAAGCAGTATCGCTCAAAGTCATGGAAGGGGCAACCGTAATCGAATCGCCCGTATGCACGCCCATAGGGTCGAAATTTTCAACCACACAAATAATACAAATATTGTCGTTAGAATCGCGCAACAATTCTAATTCAAATTCTTTCCAACCCAACACTGCTTGCTCTACCAACACTTCATGCGTAGGTGATGCTTTTAAACCGTGCTCCAACTTGGCTTCCAATTCTTCTTTATTCATTACAAAGCCGCCACCGTAGCCGCCCAAAGTAAACGATGGGCGAATCACCAACGGATAACCAATTTCTTTAGCAATTTCTTTTCCTTCCAAAAGCGAGTTAGCTGTTTTTGCTATGGCAACACCCACGCCCAGTTCAATCATCAACTTGCGGAAAATTTCACGGTCTTCAGCTTTATTAATACCTTCTACATCTACGCCAATCATTTTCACGTTGTATTTTTCCCACAAGCCCACTTCATGCGCTTCAATAGCAAGGTTCAAAGCCGTTTGTCCGCCAAGCGTGGGTAACACCGCATCAATTTGTCTTTCTTGCAGAATTTGTTCTAAACTTTCGATGGTGAGTGGCAATAAATAAATATGGTCGGCAGTAACATCATCGGTCATAATGGTTGCCGGATTGCTGTTGATGAGCGAAACTTCTATACCTTCTTCGCGAAGCGCCCGTGCACCTTGCGAGCCGGAATAGTCGAATTCACAGGCTTGTCCGATAATAATGGGTCCGCTGCCGATAATGAGAATGGATTTGATGCTGGGGTCTTTGGGCATTGATTGCTAAATTTTGGTAGGAACTTGCAAATTGGCGCAAAGATATTTTATTGAAGCCAATTTTCAGGCTTTATTCTACTTTAGCGCCACATTTTTGAACATTGTAATAACATCTTTCATGGTTGTTAAGGTTTTATTGATACTCCTGCTTGTTTTTTACGCAATATATTTTGTGTTGATGCTTTGCTTTGTGTGGGGCTGGATACAAACCGAACATTTCGCTAACGAATCTGAAAGCACCAATGCATCTTTAATTTCTTTAAAAACAAAAATTTCGGTGGTGATTGCCGCCCGAAATGAATCTGAAAATATTGAGCAATGTGTGCACTCATTATGCTCTCAAAATTATCCTTTAGATTTATTTGAAGTTATTGCAGTAGATGATAATTCAGAAGATAATACATTGGAAATATTGGAGTCATTGCAAAAAAAGTATTCAAATTTAATTGTCAGTCAATTAGAGCATTCGGGAAACAGCTCTGAGCAATCTTTCAAAAAGCAGGCGATTACAATAGGCATTCGATTGGCTACCGGAAATTTAATTGTGATGACCGATGCCGATTGCGTTTCGCATCCCGACAGATTAAAAACCATTGCCGCTTTTTATGAACAAACAACATGCAGGATGATGGTTTGTCCGGTGAAGTTTGAACCTAAAACAGGTTTATTAAACACCTTTCAGCAACTCGATTTAGCCGGCTTAACAGGCATCACTGCCGGCTCATTGTATTGTGGTTTTCCGGTAATGGCAAATGCAGGTAATTTGGTTTTCGAAAAAAATGTTTTCGAACAGGTGCATGGATTTGAAGGCAACCAACATCTTCCCGGAGGCGATGATATAATGCTGTTGCTGAAAGTGAAAAAAGAATATGGAGATGTCATCCGGTTTCTTAAAAATAAAGCTGCAATTGTAAGCACCTTCCCTGCTGCAAGTTTTTCTGAATTTGCACATCAACGCCTGCGATGGCTTTCCAAATCGGGACATTTCGGCAACCGGTATATCACTGCCATACTTGTAGCCGCCTATATTTTCAATTTGCTTTTAGTAGTAACTTTTCTTTCAGGAATCATTTTCAGCCAAAATACGCTTCTTGTTGTTTCGGGAATAATCTGGATTTTGAAATTCATTAGTGAGGCATTTTTGATTGCATCAGTTGCCCAATTTTTTGAACTACGCTTTTCGTTTTCAGCTTTAGTAATTTGCAATTTGCTACACGTGTTTTATGTGTTGAGTTTTGGAATACTGTCGAAAATAATTTCATTTCAATGGAAGGGAAGAAAATACAACCACTGATTTATTTCAAAATCTTTTCGCAGCCAAAGAAAAAACATATCCCGAAGCGATATGCCACACACCCCAGCCTGCGGCAATCAATGCCATTTCGGCATTACCACTAAAGTAATTAAAAATTAAAACTAATGCCAATCCCGAATTTTGAATGCCTGTTTCAATGGCAATAGTTTTGGTATCAGCCACTGGAAGTCGCATGAGTTTTGCCGCAATAAAGCCCGTCAGAAAAGCGATGCCATTCTGCAATAAAATAAACCAAAAAATTAAAGCCGCAGCAGCATAAAAAACTTTATGATTGGCAATGAGTGCTATAGCTACGAAACCGAAAAAAATAATCATGGAAATTACTTTCACCGGACGCTCCATGCGCTTTATAAACCGAGGAAAATAATTTTTCAATGTCATTCCAAGTATCAATGGAATCAGGATGAGCGTAAGAATACTTTTTATCATTTGCCACACGCTTAAGGAAAAAGCATTCACGTGCTCCAGTTTTGCCAGATACATTTCAGAATAAAGGAAAAAATTAAAAGGTGTCATTACCAATGCGAATATGGTGGCAATGCTCGTAAGTGTGATGGAAAGTGCAATATTTCCTTTGGAAAGATAGGTGATGTAATTGGACACATTGCCTCCGGGACAGGCAGCCACGAGTATCATTCCCATTGCTAAACCTTCGGAAGGTTTCAAAATTAGGATTAACAAAAAAGTTATTAAAGGCAATAGCACAAACTGCGATACCACTCCTGTTATGACAGATTTTGGAGCAAACAACACCTGCCGAAAATCGCGCCTCTCAATGCCTAACGCAATGCCGAACATAATGAAGCCCAGCGCAAAGTTTAAAACCGTGAGACTTTCTTCTGAAAATTTTATGACGGGAGTGGTGTCCAAAAATTTATGAGGTTAAAAGGTTATAAAGTTTTAAGTGCTGATGCGAAAATGGTTCATTGTAACTTTTAAACTTTATAACCACTATTTATTGGCAGCCCAACAAACCAAAATATTGCGAGGACCTTTATAGGGTAGCCTTCCATGCGAAGTGCTGAAATTATCAATCGCCAACACATCGCCTTTTTGCCACGGGAAAATTTGCATATTGTTCCAAATAACTTGTTCTAAATGTTTCAGATGTTCGGTTGGAATTTCTGAGCCGTCTAAATAGGTGCAGTGTGTGCCGAGATTTTCGTTTTTCATGCCAATGATTTTCACTTTTGTGAGAAACGAAGTGAGCAGACAATACAGATTTGCTCTCAAACTTTTCTGATGCCGGGCAATATGTTTATACTCAATAGCGGCAGCATCGCGGTGAAACACCTGAAGGTGATTGAACCAAACATCATCTCCCGTAAGAGGGTGTTTCACAAATGCATCCTGACGATTATAAAGCCTCAGCTTATCGCCTTCGAGCCATTCAAATTCAATTTCATATTCCTTGCATTTTGCCTCCGCCACTTTTTTGTCTTTGGTTTGAAACATTTCGTCCCAGCGTTTCAGTTGCCACAAATCCCATTTGGCTTTGGCATTTAATCCATCATAATTTCTGATGGTTTTAATACCTTTTTCACGAAAGGCTTTTTTCACTTCGGTATCTAATTGCGCGGCTACTTTTCTGAAATCGCAAATGGGTGTTTCACCGTTTTTTTCGGGAGCGGTTTCGCAAAAGAAAAAAAGTTTGCGGGGCGGATAGCGCAAAAAACTCATTTCGCAGTGTTGCATAATGGGATAAAAATCGGGCAACTCGCTGGCAGAAAAAGTATATTTTGAAATACTGTTGCGGGGCGATGTGCCTAAATAATTATTTTTCAATTCGGCATCTATATGTAGCGCTACCTGCTCAAAATCTTCAGCAGTATGAATATCGAATCCTCTGAAAAGCATGGCCCCGTTTTTCGTCAAACGTGTTTCTATGGCTTCTTTATTCGATTGAATATAATCGAGCAGAAATTGTTTCGAATTATTTTCAGCAGGAGTGGCTACTTCAAGCCCTTCATTTTTTTTCGCATCGTAAAACTTAATATTCACTGAACTCATATAAGGTTGATTGTTAGAATGAAGTTAAAGCATTGTATATATAGAGTGCAATTTTATGCCGAAAAAAATATGGAAATAGTCCGTTAATTTTTTCAGAATATAAAACCCTTTACTGAAACAGACCTATATAGGTTAATAGTTTGTTGTTCGGTTTATATAGTTTAGCCAAATATAGCCCACGGTTTAAACCGTGGGCTATATAATCCGTGGTTTAAACCGTCTGTCTCAACCGATGCCTATCCCTTTATGTTTGTTATTCCGATTGTTAACCATCAACATTTTTACTCTTTCTCTTTATAAGGAATCATGGTCAACTCCATGTTCATATCTTCCGATGTCCTCACAAAGCGCATCGTGTCTTTTGAAAATTTCACAATAGCCATAGACTGTTCAATATTTTTAGAATTCACAGTGGTGAATACCGTATCGCCCTGAATATTCCAGGTGCCGCTGTCGGCAAGCATTCCGAAAGTCAACAAATAACTGCCATCTTTTTTGAAATCCACTACCGGACTGCCCAATTCTTTTGAAGACATGGCGTTTTCATTCACAATCATTTGATGATACGACCACGTGCCGACCAAAAAATTATCATTGCCTTTTGATGTGCAAGACACACAAAACAGTGCAAAGCTCAATAGTATTCCAAAGCTGTTAGTAGTATTCATGTTTAAAATATTTGATGCAAAATACATCATTCAATTTTTCCAAATAGTATCTTCAACCCGAAAAAAGTCAACAGATGAAAGTTGAATTGTGGCTTACCGGAAAAAACTTTAAAGAAATAGAGCCATTGGTTTCTAAATATGAACTGCGAATAAAAAAATATATTCCTTTCCAAATCGAAATTTTGCCCGACAGTAAAAACACAGAAGGCTCAGAAGCAGAACGAATAAAAAAAGCAGAGGCTGAAATGGTTCTGAAAAAACTTTACCCTGTCGACTACCTTATTTTGTTAGACGAAAGAGGCAAGCAACAAAATTCCATACATTTTTCCGAAACACTTCAAAACCTGATGAACCGGGGAATGAAACGGGTAATATTTTTGGTAGGTGGCGCATACGGATTTCATGAAAGTGTTTATGAACGCAAAAACGATATGCGTTCACTTTCCGACATGACTTTTTCTCATCAGATAATACGTGTCATGTTTTTAGAGCAGTTGTTCAGGGCATTCACCATTTTGAACAACGAGCCTTATCATCATGCGGGATAATTTTTTTACGAGAAAATTTCGGATAAAAACATGTGCTGTTATAAATAAATATCCCGTCAGAAATCATCCCTTTCATATTCTTTACATAACTTCATATCATGTCTTCAACCACTACAGAACCGAAACAACTTCCCATGATTCAAGAGGGGCATTGGCTTTTTGGAAGCGGCTACATCTTTGCTGCCGACCCTTTAAAATTTTTTGGAGAGTATATTCCAAAGTATGACGGCATTTTCCGTTTGCGCTCTCCAAAATTTCTGGAACAAATTATTGTTGTTTCGAAACCCGATTATGTGAAGCATATATTGCAGGACAACAATCGCAATTATCAAAAAAGTTTTGGCTATCAGATTATGAAACTGCTCGTTGGCAATGGATTACTCACCAGCGAGGGAGATTTTTGGCGCAGGCAGAGAAGATTGGCGCAACCTGCTTTTCATCGCGAACGTTTAGCTGCTTTCAACAATATTATGGTGGATGCCACCAACGAATTGCTGGCAAAATGGGAAAAACTTCCCGAAAAAACCGTAGTGAATGTTTCAAAAGACATGATGGAGTTGACGCTCACCATAGTGTGCAGGGCTTTATTCAGCACCGATGTGAATGAAGCCATGGATATCGTTAGCCGCGAATTTGGTGTTGCCAACGAAAAACTTATAGACCGTATTACCAATCCCTTACGCATTCCGATTTGGCTGCCGACTTTAGGAAATATGCAGGAACGAAATGCTTACAAGGCAATTCATCAAGTGGTGGAAAAAATTATTGACAAACGCAGAAACAGCCATGAAAAATATGACGATTTGCTTGCCATGCTCATGGAAGCAAAAGATGAAGACACCGAAGAAGTGATGAACAATATTCAGTTGAGAGATGAAGTGGTAACTATTTTTCTGGCAGGACACGAAACCACCGCTGTGGCATTGTCGTGGTTGTTTCATTGTGTGGAAGAAAACTCCGAAGTGGAAGAAAAAATATTGAAAGAAGCCCGTGAAGTTTTGAACGGTCGCGATCCTGCGCTGGAAGATCTGCGACAGTTCGATTATGCGCGCATGGTAGTGGAAGAAACCATGCGCCTGTATCCACCGGCTTGGATTATTGGCAGGCGGGCATTGGAAGATGATGAAATAGACGGTTTTAAAATTCCCAAAGGAATCAACACCTTAATTCCTGTTTACAACATACACAGAGATGAGCGCTATTGGGAAGAGCCTGAAAAATTCATCCCCGAAAGATTTTCTAAAGAAAAAAGTAAGAGCTACCACAAGTTTGTTTATTTCCCGTTTGGTGGTGGTCCCAGATTATGTATCGGAAACAATTTTGCCCTTATGGAGATGCAGATTGCAGTTCCGATGATTGTAAGAAAATTTCGTCTGCGTAAACCTGAAGGGTTTCAATTTAAACAAGACCCGCTCATCACCATGCGCCCCGAACCCGATATGCAAATGGAAATCAGCAAACGTTAATTATTTCTTTCAGAAACTCTTTTTACCTTAGTGTGTTATCATTGGCATGAATATGCAGACCTACTTCACTCTTTCGCTGCTAATTTTAATTTCGTTCGCTTCGTGTGCGCAAAAACAAAAAAACAATTCTGTTACGATGAATAGTACAAACGATTTCCCTGAAGAAAAAAGAATTGAGAAATCTGACACTGAATGGCAAAAAGAATTGACTCCTGAACAATTCAAAATTCTGCGAGGAAAAGGAACAGAGAGAGCTTTTACCGGTAAATATTGGGACAATCACGAACCCGGCAAATACTATTGCGCAGGGTGTGGTTTACACTTATTCGATTCTGAAACTAAGTTTGAAAGCGGATGTGGTTGGCCCAGTTTTTTTGCGCCCGCAGAAAAAATTGTAATTGCCGAGCAATCAGACCGTAGCTATGGAATGATACGCAGAGAAGTATTGTGCGCCCGTTGTGGCGGACATTTGGGGCATGTGTTTGAAGACGGACCTAAACCCACCGGTTTACGCTACTGCATTAATTCGGAGGCAATGGTTTTTGAGAGGGAAGAAAAAAAATAGCCTTCAACAAACCATTATTGAAGGCTATCTGAATAATCGAAAGTTGTTTTTAGTAATTCACATTTCTGTTTCTGGGATGACCATTCCAGTTTGAAGTGCTTTTGGTGAAACAGACAATTTTCAAATCTATATTGTCTTGTGCCGGATTGCCATTAGAGTGCGCTCCAAAATCAACACTATACCACCAGTTTCCATCGGTATTTTCAAAAAGCCAGTTTTTTCTTCTTCTCGGATTATTTTCATTCACGTCAAATAAAGTGCTGAAATCGGCAATAACACAATCATAACTTGAAACAGGAATGTTTGTATTAAAATCCTGAGTAGGCACCACAAATCCACTACTCCCCGAACTTTGACGGGCAGGAAAAGTTAAACTGAAAATCTGAACCGGCAAATTAGCTCCTGAGCCTCTAAATAAATTTCCCGCAGGGTCGGTAAAAACAGGAGCATTTCCAACACCGGCTAAATTCGTTACCTGCGCTCCACCGTTTGCTTGAATATTTCCTACCCTCAAACTTGTAAAACCGGTGCCCGCACTCCATCCGGTAGTAGAAAACCAGTTGGTGGCATCCAATCCGAAATGAGCGCCCCAAATACCGGCTCTGTGAAACGATATCAGTACATCACCGCTACTGTTGTTAAACAGCTCCAACTGTGACGCATTGTTAGTATTGATATTGGCTCCGGTTCTGTACAACCTCATTTGCCCATTGACATCGAGCGGATATCCCGGAGTAGCAGTTCGCACACCTACAAAATCGTTTGCAGGATTGTTGAATATATTACTGTTGGCTACCCAATCGGTTCCATCATGCCGAATGGTTTGCCCAATTGTTCCGGGTATCATTACGCCTGCGGGACCTTGAGGTCCGGTTGGTCCGGCAGGTCCCGGTGCGCCATCATTTCCGGCAGGACCCTGAGGTCCGACAGGTCCTTGTGGACCAATAGCTTGCACCCATTGAGTGCCGTCAAAAAACCAAAAATTATCTGTGTCTGTATCATATACCAACAAACCTCTTGCGGGCGATACAATGGCATTGCGCTCGGCAGAAGTTACTCTTGTCATGAGCAACCCTTTGGTATTGGCATTCAGTTCTAAAATGGAAGAAGGATGAGGTGTAAGTGTGCCTATGCCCACATTGTCCTGAGCTTGAAGAACCAATACAAAGAAAGCAATCTTAACGCTTAAAAATATTTTTTTCATATTCTTTTGGTTTATTAGTTTTAATCGAATACCAAAATACTTTAAAAGCTTTGTTAAGAACTTTATTTTTTAATTAAAATATTAAGTTTGAAAAAACATGAAATCCGAAAAAATATACTACGAGAAACAACTATTTAATTATTTAAAATAGAGGGAATAAATATTTTTCGGCACTAATAAAACTGTTAATTACTAAAACTTCAAGTAAACAAATTAGATGGCTGAAATACCATACAATTTACATATCCAGCTTAAGTGTCCGATATGTGTGCCTTCATGCCGAATGGCATGAATAATCATCATTCGTTTGGAGTTATTCGTGCCGAAACTCAACCCTGTAAGATTTGGCTCATCTAAAGAATCATCCGACAATGATGCCAGGTGTTCCATCGAGGCCTGATGAATATTTTTCATGGTGTCTAAAATGGTTTTGGTATCGGGAAGGCTTTGGTCGTCATATTCAGCGCCCAACATAAAATCATTGAGCCATGGTTCTTCCGAAGGCTTTCCTCCGGTGCTTGTGAGTATCAACGAATTTTCAGCCCAACACAAATGCGCGGCAATCCATAACGGACTGTTGAGCAATGTGCCATTGACCTCAAAACGATGTTTCATATCAACCGTTTTCAAAAGCGACAAATACCAGCGCGTGAGGCTTCTGGTTTGGTCTAAAGTTTCGGCAAGTAAAGTTGCCTGAGTGTATTGCGACATAAAGTAATGTTAAGTTGAAAAAATAGAATAGTTGAAAGTAGTTAATTTTTTCAGAAACAATAATTGTTCGACTTGATGGGCCGCAGGGCAAATTACAGTGTTGAAGCTGAATCAAAAGTCTGTAATGGTGAGTTTGTCGAACCATGAAACCGTTGTTAATGTAATATCCTTCGACAAGCTTAGGATGACATTGATGAAACTTAGCAGACTTTTGATTCAGCTTCATGGATATGAAGTATAAAAATTACAATTTGTCCTACACTCACCTGATGCTGAAGGAGAACAATTACCTTTGCGAAAGCATTAACACGGTGGCATTGCCATTTTTTTTCAGCCCGATATTTTTTGAAAATTGAAACACCTTAAGCACCTCAACAAATATTTTCTCCAATACAAATGGCATTTGCTGTTGGGATTTTTGTTTGTAGTGATTTCCAACTTTTTCAATGTACTGTCGCCACAGGTAATTCGCTATTCGTTCGATTTGGTGAAAGAAAATATCGGCTACTATCAACTGTTCAGCGGATTCGGTTTACAGGCAGAATTTTACAAAGTGTTCAGCGCGGTATTGTTTTTCTTTGGAATGACGGTATTGGCTTTAGCATTGCTTAAAGGCATTTTTATGTTTTTCATGCGGCAAACCATTATAGTGATGTCGCGGCTCATTGAGTATGATATGAAAAACGAAATGTTCAACCATTATCAGCGATTGAGTACCGCGTTTTACAAGCGCAACAATACTGGCGATTTGATGTCGCGCATTTCGGAAGATGTATCACGGGTGCGCATGTTTGTAGGTCCTGCCATCATGTATGCAGTAAACCTTGCCGCACTCTTTATTATGGTTATCAGCGCCATGCTGAGCGTAAATCCGAAACTGACCCTTTATGTTTTGATTCCGCTGCCCATACTGTCTATTTCGATTTATTATGTCAATAATATTATTAACCGCAAAGGCGAGTTGATTCAGGAAAAACTTTCTTCTATCACCACCGAAGCGCAACAGGTGTTTTCGGGCATCAGGGTAGTGAAATCGTATGTGAAAGAAAATATGTTCAACGCGCTGTTCAACAAAGGCGCTGAAGCATACAAAGAAGAATCGCTGGGCTTGGTGCGCGTGGAATCTTTCTTCAATCCGCTCATGATGCTGCTCATTGGGCTAAGCACCATCATCACTATTTACATTGGCGGCATACAAGTAATGAAAGGAGAAATTACCACAGGTAATATTGCCGAATTTGTGATGTATGTAAACATGCTCACTTGGCCCGTTACCGCTTTGGGCTGGATTGTTTCCATTATTCAGCGGGCGGCTGCTTCGCAAAAACGCATCAACGAATTTTTGCATCAACCGGCAGATATTGTTTCGCCTACCGATGACGAAACTCCACTAAAAGGTCATATAGAATTCAGAAACGTAACTTTTGTGTATCCCGACACGGGTATTAAGGCTTTGGAAAATGTTTCTTTTGAAGTAAAACCCGGACAAAAATTAGCCATCATTGGCAGAACAGGCTCAGGCAAAACCACCATTGCCGAATTGCTGCTGCGCATGTATGATGTTACTTCGGGCGAAATTCTGATGGATGGCAAAGACATTCGCACGGTTAGTCTTCATTCGCTCAGAAAATCTATAGGCTATGTGCCACAAGATGTGTTTTTGTTTTCCGATAGCATTGCCAACAATATTTCTTTTTCGGGAGGCATGGATGCTACTGCGCCTTATGAAACGGCTGCTAAAAACTCATCGGTGCATGAAGATATTTTGCAATTTAAACAGGGCTACGAAACGGTAGTGGGCGAGCGCGGAGTTACGCTTTCGGGCGGACAAAAGCAACGCATATCCATAGCCCGAGCCATTATAAAAAATCCTGAAATTATTATTCTCGATGATTGTCTTTCGGCAGTGGACACCCGCACCGAAAAAATGATTTTGCAAAATCTGCGCTCGGTATTGCAAAACAAAACATCTGTAATTGTTACCCACAGAGTTTCGGCTTTGCCTGATTACGACCGTATTTTGGTGCTGGATAATGGTAAAATAGCTGAAGCCGGAACACACCGCGAACTGTTGGAAAACAAAGGTTTGTATTACGAGCTATTTGAAAAACAACGTTCGGAAGAAAATATTTTAAGCTGAAACGTTTGTTTTTTCGGTAAAATGTGAATTACTTTGTTAAAGTTAACCTATAAAAAACCAACGACTGTGGGAACAGAAAACTCTAAAAACGGACCGGGAAGTGTATTTTCAAAAGCCATTCGTGCCGGCAGAAGAAGAACTTATTTTTTTGATGTGCGCAGCACAAAAGGCAACGACTTCTATGTAACCATTACCGAAAGCAAGAAAAAATTTAACGAAGATGGCTACGAGCGCCACAAAGTGTTTCTCTACAAAGAAGACTTCAACAAATTTTTAGAAGCGCTCAACGACACTATCAACCACGTAAAAACCGATTTGTTACCCGAATACGATTTCGATGAATTCAGCCACAGTGACGATTATTACGAAAACAATAATAATGCTGCAAAATCAACTGAATCTGAAGAGCCTAAAGTAGAATCATCAGAAACTACTTCTCCCCCACCACCGGCTCCCGCACCCGACTCCACCGATGCTCCTGAAGTGAACGATGATGATTTGAAACTTTAATTCATAAACATACCGATTGAAAAAATCCCGCAAAGAAACTTGCGGGATTTTTTATTTCACAGCGTTAATAATTTCCGTAGCTGCCCTGATGCCTGTTTCATAAGCGCCATGAACGGTTCCGTAATGCCCTCGGAAGTGAGTGGCTTCTCCTGCAAAAAATATACGCTCCTGAATATTCTTGGCAAGTATTGCAAAAGCATTTGCCGAACCGGGAGCAGGAAAAGAATATGCCCCAAGAATATGCGGCTCCTGACTCCAATCCATTATATGATGACCGGCATAGGAACTTGAAGCAATATTATTTCCGAAAATAACATCTAATTGCTGTAAAACTTCGGGTATTGCCGCAGCGTCCATACTGCTGAGATACGTTGCACTGCTACCCATAACAAATGCGGTGAGCAAATGGGCGTTGCCATTCCCCGTAACCCAAAATTCAGGAACCCATCCTTCGCTGAAAATGGAGCCGGTATCGGGTTGCCAAAAAGGTTGGTGAAATTTCAAAATAATTTTCATGCCCGGACCAAACCCGATTTTATAAATAGCATCATTTTTTTCTACGGGCAATCGTGGAATAAAATTGATAGAGCCTTCTTTTAATACTGAAAGAGGAACGGCTACAACAACTTTATCGGCATATAAAAAACGATTGTTGCTCAGCCTTACTTCAATCTGTTCATCAACAAATTTTACCGAAACCACTTTCGAATCGTAGATAATTTTTTCAAAACAATCGGAATACTCTTGTTGCAATACCTGTTCGTGAGAAGTATTGTTTAATAGAAATTTTCGATTGCCGGCAGTCCTTAAAGAAGCAGTTGTTGCAATACTTGCCGCGCCTATATGATTATTGTCTGCACCAAATTTATTTCCTATTTGAGCATTAATGATGGAAAGTAAATCGTGGGAGAAAGACTCTTGCAAAGCCAATTGTTGCACGGCTACTTCTGCACCTGAATAGTTGTAAATATTATCTATAAAAGATAACGCCCGGTTAAATTCGGTATCTGTAACAAATGCGCTTACGCGTCTCAAAAAATTGCTTCTGAAATAATAATCGTGCCTGTTGTTATTTTCAAAATGAGAAGTGCCTTGCTTTTGAATTACATTTTTATACCAAAGTGAATGTTCTCCGAAAATTTCTTCCGCGCCCAATTCCACAGGAACTCCCGAAAAGTTTTGCAACGAACGAATTCTCCCTCCGTATCTTGATGAGGCTTCGAGAATAGTAACGTTTTCAATTCCATTATCTATCAAAGATTTGGCCGCCTGCAAACCGGCTATTCCGGCACCTATTACAATCACTTTGCCTTTCCACTCTACTTTGCTGACAGGCACGGGTTTCTTGCACGATTGCAGCAATGGAGCCGACAGGTAAGCACCTGCTGCACCCAACATCATGTTTCTGAGAAATACTTTTCTTTTCACTGCGACATAAAAATACCTGAAATTTGTCCCTTATGAAAGCACACGTGCAAATGCAAAAAGCCATAGGGCTGATTGAGGAGTATGATTGCAGCCAACCGCTATCCTTATATCTCAAAAATTATTTTCACCTCCATAAAAACATGGGTTCGCGCGACCGCAAAACCATACAGGATTTGCTTTTTGCTTACTATAGATTTAGCAGGGGTTTTCAAAATATGTCCTTAGAAAAAACCATAGCGCTCTGCGCCTGGCGCTCCGATTCTGAATTGCTTCGGGAGTTTTCTGAATTCTGGATGAAAAACATTTTAGGAGAAAACTTCGCTGAAGATTCAACTTCAGGAAATAAAATCGAAATACTTCATAAGTCCGGTTGGCATTTTATGGAAGAAAATATTTTTCCTTTTAAAGAAAAAATATCTCCTGAAATTGAAAGAAAGGAACTGTTTGCTTCAATTTTTACTCCGCCCGCCACATGGATTCGTTGCAAGAAAAAATTCGTCCCAAAGATAAAAAGCGAGTTAGAAAAATCAGGAATTGATTTTTTTCTTTCGGAACACAGTCCTGATGCCATAGGCTTTGAAAAACCATTGAACCTTACACCATTGAAGTCGTTTCAGAATGGCTGGTTCGAAATTCAGGACTTGTCATCGCAACTTACGGGCACACTTTTTCAACCTCAAAAACAAGAGCGTTGGTGGGACTGCTGTGCTGCCTCCGGTGGAAAATCTCTTTTGCTGAAAGATATTGAACCCGGCATTCCATTGCTTTGCACCGACAACAGAGAAAATATTTTGCAAAATCTGAAAAACAGATTTGAACGAGCCGGCATTACTGATTATGAATGCCGAAAAGCCGACCTTGTGAGCAATAGTTTGAATAAAAACCTGTTGTTCGATGGCATTATTCTCGATGCGCCCTGCACCGGTTCGGGCACCTGGGCACGCAATCCCGAAAGACTTTCGTGTGCTGACGAAAATATGATAACACATTATTCCGCGCTGCAAAGAAAAATTATTGAGCATGTAGCGCCCCATCTGAAACGGGGCAAACCACTCATTTATATTACTTGCTCGGTTTATGCCGAAGAAAATGAAGTGCTGATAAATAGCATTGCTGAACCATTCGGATTTACTGTTTCTGAAGAAAAATATCTCAAAGGCTACCAATACAAAGCTGATGTTATGTATGGTGCAAGATTGCTGAAACAGTAAACTTTATAGTTTTTGTTGGCGTTTATTTCGTGTTGATAACAAGCATCGGGTATTTACCTGCAATGCTTAAATTCTAAAGATATGCGTAAGTTTACAAACTGTCCTGATGCACTGAACATTAAAGAAATTGCAGTGAAACGGCAGGAAACATAAGTTCACAATAACCGTATTCTTATAAATGCAATCTGACCTTACTCTCGGTTCTTATCAGAACAAAATGAAACAGGAATTTTTAGAAGAACATCCTTTTATCGCTCCGGACACCAGATACTTTTTAAGTAAACAACAATTTGACGAAGCCGTTGGTCGCGACTTTATAAAATATGCCAACGAGGCGCTGTCGAAAGGCGAAAAATTCTTGGTGGGCTTGTCGCACGGATTGTCGCCTGCCGGAGCCTATCAATATATTTTCGACCACTACCATGAATTGAAAAACCGACAAAATATCGGTTACACTTTTGTTAATTCGCCATTAGACCGTCAGCGCAATGTAAGCGAAGCCACAGATGCACGCATTTTTATAAAAAAACTGTTTCGTGCCGGATACATCAAAAAAGAACAAGTGCTGGGGGCCTCCTTTCTCAGGCAATCGCTTACTGAATACACGGAGCGGTTTAATGCTTCAATCAGCGATTATTTAAGGTTGCAAAACAAGCAGGGCTTAGATTATGTGTTTCTTGCTTCAGACCCAACCGGGAGAGTAGCCGGCATCAGCAGAAATTCTGAAGCCTTCCATTCAGATGAAATTGCAGTAATTGTTAACGACCTTGAGGAAAAAGAACTCACCGCTACCCCATCGTTTTTACAACGCTCAAAACGCATTGCATTTTTAGCTACCAAAGCTGATAAACGAAGACCTTTAGCGTGGCTGTATTCACCTTCGGGCAAACCCGATGAAAGCCCCAGTTTTCTTCGATTTATAGATAATGTAGAAAAACGCATGACCGTTTTTATTGACGACAAAGCCCTTACCTGGCCCCAGATAGAAATTAAACGCGAAACACCTTATGGAACCAGTACCATCCGTTTGGATTTTGCAAATCCTTACCATTCGAATGCTGAAGAAAAACTTCCGGTAATAATATTGATTCATGGATTTCTCGGATTGAATTCTTTTGACGGATTGCTGACTTCCATACCTTCTCACAAGTATATTGCTACTGCCATGCACTATGGCACTATTCCCAGTGATTTGCCTCCATCAAGATACTCGCATCACGTTGCCAAAAACATTGATGCAGTAGTAGGATTTTTTGGGGAGAAAGGGCATCCGGTATATATACTCGACCATTCTATGGGAAATATTTATTTCCTGATGATTGACAAAGAACTCGACCAATACAAAAACATTAAAAAGTATTTAAACGGGCGTATTGGCGCTAACCCGTTTTTTGGTGAAGAATCGAAACATGCCATACTTGGTTTTCTCGATACTTTAATATTACCTGCTCTTTCTTATTTAAACAACTTCACTACTAAGCCTGTCATTTTTACACTAAGAAGAATTATTCCGATTGATAGTAAAAGCGCTGTGCGCAGGCGGGGCATCAAACTTTCAGATTGGCTCATTAGAAAAGATTCTGCTACTCGCGACAGAATTTGGGCTGCAGCCAAAAACCGCATACTAGAGTTGATGTCGAAAATGGATTCTTTACCTCATCTGAATAGAATTCCGATTGAAAAAGCATTAAACCGGCTTCCGGCTAAAGTGTTTGCCATACAAAGCCATTCAGCTTTGGAGCAATCTATTGCTTTCGACAAGCAGGAAGGGCTTATCAATACTCCTGCGCATAATATTCAGGTGCTTATTGTGAAAAGTGAACGGGATGGAGTAGCCAAGTATGTTCCACGCATCTATAACAGCCCCAATATTCGCGTTATAGACATAACTAACTACAACGAAAAAGATTTATTTCGCGAGCATCTCTACCACATGATTAATCCGGAACACATGGTGGAAATTATTGAAGAGTTTGTTGCGAAAACAGAATCTGATAGAAAAAGTAACTCGAAAGCCCAAATGACAAATTAAACGTTCATAGTTAGGTTGATAGCGAAAATGAATTTTATTGAACTTGAGCTTTGTGCTAAGTTGCAAATAAATATCATCTTGAATTTAGGAACTATTGTTGCTAAAATTCAAGCTTCTAAAAAACCATAAAGAAAAATAGCGTTTCCTTTCAATCAAAGTAATTGAGCGCAAGCCTGTAAAATCTGATAGGAGCCTTCGAATTTTGCGCTTTTCTTTCTTCGTTTCTTTTATAAAAAGAAATGAAAGCATGAAAAAACAATTAGACGTAAAGAAAAAATAGTCTGAGTCACGGCCGAAACAGAATATAGGATTGCGAGGATTATAAGCCCGAAAGAAAACCGAAAACAATTGGTCGCATATAGAAAAGATTGTCTCAAAAGTTTTTTTGTTATGGTTTCCCGAAAAATCAGAACAAGTTGTTCTAACCACGATTGTGTTGAAAAAGCAATACCGTTCAAAGCCATTTCATAATCTAGAAATTAGGAAAACCAAGGTTCACATTTTCAAAAAAAAGAGGCTGCCTCTTTCGAAACAGCCTCTTTTAATCTAAAAATTATTTAAGACTAATGCGCTCTCATTATCTTAAACGAAACTTTATATCCGTCTTTCTCTAACTGAACATAATACAAGCCTTGAGCAAGAGCATTATCGGTATCGAATTTCAAATGGTTTTCGCCTTTATTTATCGAAACCGTTTCTGCAAAAATTTCTTTACCTACTACATCCATCATTTTCACCGAAATGTCAGTATAATCATTTGAAGTGAAACTGATATTGAATCCGTTGGTGAAAGGATTGGGATACACTTTCGCGACTTCCAAAGCAGCTATCAGTTCTTCAATGCCTACACAATTTTGAACCGATACGGTAACAGATGCTTCTCCTTTACAGGAATTAGCATCGGTATAGCTATAGGTGAGCAAAAATCCTCCAATACCCGCATCGGCAGGGTCAAAGCTGTTTCCTGTTACGCCTGCACCCGAAAGGGTTCCAAAAGGCGGAGTGGCAGTAAGCGTAACTGCGGCATCGGTATTACAGAATTGATTGTTTGGAATAGTAAGCGTTACAACCGGAGCAGGATTTACAAACACTGTTACATCATCGCTGGCAGAGCAACCGGTTAAATCGGTAACGGTAAGTGTGTAAGTGGTGGTGGTGATTGGAGCCACAGTTAAATTTGATGTGGTAACTCCGGTGTTCCATTCAAAAGTAATACCTCCCGCACCAAACAAAGTAACCACACCCCCTTCGCAAATACCCACATCAGAGCCGGCATTGGCAGTAGGACCTGTTGTTACAATTACAGTGGCAGAAGCAGTAGCAGAACAATTATTAGCATCTGTAACTACCACCGTGAATGTAGAATCCACTTGAGGCAGCACCGTAATGACATCAGTTGTGGCACCTGTATTCCACAAATAATCAACCCCACCACTAGCAGTAAGCGTAGTGCCTACTGTTGAGCAGGTATTCAAATTGCCTGAAATGTTTGCAGCGGGGTTGGCATTCACCGTAACTGTAACTGAAGCAGCAGCAGAACAACTGTTGGCATCGGTAACGGTTACAGTGTAGGTGGTAGTTGCAGTAGGCGAAACACTAATAGAAGCAGTAGTTTCGGTAGTGCTCCACACAAAATCGGGAGCGCCACTGGCAGTAAGCGTTGCACTTTCACCTTCACAGATGGTTTGTCCTGCACCGGCATCGGCAACAGGTAATGCGTTGAAGAACACATTGGCGGTGTCGGAGATAGAACAGTTAAACTGATTGGTAATTAACACAATTATTTCTCCGGCAACTGTTACATCAATGGTTTGAGTAGCTTCCGTTGTGCTCCAAAAATAAGTAGAGCCCACATTGTCCGCATCTAAAGTAACCGTTGTGCCATCGCACTGAGTAACATCCTGCAGCACCGCCAACGGAAGCGGATTCACTGTTAGTTCAGCAGTATCAATAGTTACACAACTGAACGCATTGGTAATAGTAACATAATATGTTCCTGCAACACTTGCTTCAATGGTTTGGGTGGTTTCGGTCGTGCTCCACAAATAATCATCGCCCGCGTTTCCGGCATCAAACAAAGCAGTATCACCTTCGCAAATCGTAAGGTCGGTGAGGTTTCTTGTCGGAACAGGATTTACAATTACCTGACTGGCATCTGCGCCTGTGCAGCCGGACAACTCAACCAATACTGAATAAGTATCGGTAGTGAAAACGGTGATGGTTTGAGTGGTTTCTTGATTACTCCAAGTATAAGTAGCGCCCGGATAGCCTGCATCAAGCACAACTGAATCGCCATCGCAAATCACATAATCGCCAAGGTCAACAATCAATAGTGTATTGGCAGTTACAGTAGCAGTATCGGCAGCCGTGCAGTTGTTGGCATCGGTAACCGTTACATAATAATCACCGGCAGCATTAATGGAAATGCTCGAAGTAGTTTCGGTAGTGCTCCATACAAAGTCCACTTGATTAGGTGAAGTGGCAACTAAATTGATGAATGTTCCGGGACAAACCGAGGTGTCTGCAACACTCACCGTAGGAGCTTCATAAACTTCTACTGCAAAAGGTCCTGCCTGACAGAAAATATAAGCGGTGTTTCTTACATACACATCATAGTTTCCTGCAAATAAACCTGTAGCGGTATTATTCAAAGTCCATGCAGCGCCTCCGTCAAATGAATATTCCCAATCGCCAATATCGCTTCCTGTGAAGTTGCCGTTTTCAATCGGATCGGCAGTAACAGTAATGGAGCCGCCCAATGGTCCGGCACAGGTAGCTGATACCAATACATTAGTTGGCGTATCAAAAACTTTAGCTGTAGTGGTTTCAGAAGAAGAGCATCCGGTAACATCTTCCACAGTAATAGTAAAATCACTGGTGCCTACAGGCAAATCAGAGGCGGTTAAAGATGCAAATGAGTTATTGGCGCCTGTATATGTAATCGGACTGAGTGTGCCCGGACCTGTAATAGTTTGCGAATAATCATTGTCGTATTCAATACTCAAGGACCAGTTTTGGAAAGTGCCTACATCACCGGCTGCACCGTCAAACACCCTGATAGTCCAATCGCCCACGGCAGGACATCCGTCAAGCGGAGTAGCAGGCAAACTGTATTGAGTGGTAAATGCTCCAGAAGGAGTGGTAGTAATGGTGCCTTGAGGGCGGTATGTCCCGGTAAAGGGAGGAGTGTTGTTTCCTGTTGTTCCAATAATATTTGTAGCAGAAGTGTTCAAAACTGTATTAACAAAATTATCTCCACTGCCACCTACTCCGGCAAACAGTTGCATCACCCCGCAGTTATTTGGTCCGATTAAGAAAGCTCTCACATCGCTATCCCATGTGTGCAAAATATTTACGGCAACTTCTATTTCAGAAGTGGGGCTGATAGTTCCTGAATTTCCGCTTAAAGAAATTATAGAGGAAACTCCGGTAGTGCTGTTGTCAGGAATTGCAGTATTCACCACAGCTGAACCCGAAACCGAAGAAGACAAAATACCTCCACTTACAGTAGAACTGATAGTAACATCTGAACCCACACATACTGGAGAAGTATTGGCGGCAACTATTACAGGTGCATCGCCCACTTCAACAGCAAAAGGACCCGAAGCACATGAAGTATTGGCGCTGTTACGCAAATACACCTGATAAATTCCGGCAATTAATCCAGTTTCGATATTATCTGTATCCCAGGTATTTCCTCCATCAAATGAATATTCTATAACACCTAAATCAGCACCTGTAAGGTTCGCATTATCAATAGTTGCAACAACAGAAATTTCGCCATCTGTTCCACGCGAACAAACAGTTGTGGCAGAAACAAAAACCGGAATGGGGAATACTTTTATTGTAACAGTGGCATCGTCATCACAGCCTTGTCCATCAGTTACAAATATTGTAAAATCATAACTTCCGGCCGGAATGTTAGAAACTGCAAATTCAGCAGTTTCCTGATTGTTTCCTGAAAACACAGGTTGGCTAATAGTGCCGGGACCGGATAAGGAATGCGAATAATTTGGATTAGAAATTTCCAAAGTCCAGTTTAATAATGTTCCAACATCTCCCGTAGCATCATCAAACACTCTCAAAGTCCAGTTGCCATCAATAGGGCATCCTTCCAGTGCGTTAGCGGGAAGATTGTAGCTGCCTGCTCCAACACCGCTATTCAAAACCGGAGAAGTAGTTACAGTTCCTTGCGGACCATAAGTGCCCGTAAAAGGAGCTAAATTATTTCCTGTTGAGCCAATGATGTTAGTAGCAGTAGTATTTAAAACAGTATTTGTAAAGTTATCGCCAGCACCCCCTACATCGGTAAACAACTGTAGCGTTCCGCAATTGCCCGGTCCTACCAAATAAGCATCAAGATCAGCTACAAAAGAGTGATTGATATTCAGCGTTATCTGTATTTCAGAACCCGAACTGATATTGCCGTTGCCCACAATATTTACGCTTGAACTTACTCCGGTTAAACTGGCATCTGGAATCAATACATTAGGAGCATCGGAACCTGAAGCAGGAGTAGATGATAATGTGCCTCCGCTGGCATTGGAAGTAAATAATATGGTGGTTCCTTCACAAACTTGGGTTGCGCCTGGAGTTAATATGGCAGTAGGAGCCACGCCTAATGTAACGGTAACATCGGCAGTGCCGGTGCAATTGTTGGCATCGGTGCCGGTTACAGAGTAAGTAGTGGTTACCAAAGGAGTAACATCAATCGAAGCAGTAGTTTCGGTAGTGCTCCACACATAATCTACACCACCGGTGGCAGTAAGGGTAACCGTAGCACTGGAGCAAAGGTCAATATCATTGCCTGCACTGATATTTGCTACGGAAGAAATTTCAACATCTACCAAAAAGTCGTTTTCACATCCCTGAGGTGTGGTAACAGTATAAGTGAACTGGTTGATTCCAAATGGCAAACCCGAAATGGTTACTTCTCCATTTTGATTGTCAGCACCCGAAGTAGTAAGTGTTCCAATGTTTCCGGGTCCTGAAATGGCATGTGTAAAAGTTCCTCCGGGAGAGAATATAGAAAGCTCCCAGTTTTGCAAAGTTCCCACATCTCCTGCGGCATCATCAAATACTCTCAAAGTCCAGTTACCTGAAACAGGACATCCATCAATGGGTGTAGCAGGCAAATTATAGGTGCCGCCAAAGGCTGCTCCGGTTAGGTTGGGCGCAGTAGTTATGGTTCCTTCTGGTCTAAAGGTTCCGGTGAATGGAGCAGAACCTAATGTAATAACAGAAAGGGCATCAGTTCTTAAAATAGTATTAGTGTAATTGTCTCCGCTGCCTCCGTTGTCGGTAGAAAGTTCAAGCGTTCCGCATCCGTTAGGACCAACTAAGTATATATCAAGGTCGCCTGTAAAAGTGTGGGTGATGTTCAATTTAACTTCCACCACATTTGCAGTAGAAATATTTCCCGAAGGAGCATATAAGCCAATCACCGAAGAAATTCCGGTGGCATTTTGGTCGGGTATAAGTTGAGCCGTTTGATTATTGCCCGAATACTTAATATCTGTTGAACTGGTGATGGCAGCATTGATAGTAATATCGCTGCCGGCACATACAGGTCCTGTATTAGTGAAGTTTACTGAAGCCCCTCCGGGAAGTGTAAAGAACGCGCCATATACACAACTTGTCGAAGCGGAATTTCTGAGCAATATACGATAAGAGCCTGCGGCAAGATTATCGAACAAATTATTGGTAGTCCATGTGTTGCCATTGTTGGCAGAAAATTCCACCACGCCTATGTCAGCACCTGAAAAATTAGCATTGTCCAAATCGGCATTAATAGTGATAGAACCATTGCTGCTGTTGGCATCGGGGCAAACCAAATCTACCGATGTTACTTCGGGAGCATTATACACTTTTACTACATGAGTAGCCGTAATAGTGCAGGCATCTAAATCGGTAACGGAAGTGGTAAAGGTATTTTCACCCACAGGCAAATCGGTAATGATGGCATTCAATACTGCCCCCTCATTTTGTAAACTCGAATTAATGGTTCCTGGACCGGAAATAATATGTGTATAACCTGCTCCGGGTTGAGATATAAGTAATGACCAATTTTGAAGTGTTCCGACATCTCCTGAAGCATCATCAAACACTCTCAAAGTCCAGTTGCCATCAACAGGGCAGCCGTTAACTGCTGTAGCCGGAAGCGGGTACGATTGTCCGCCTGTTCCACTGGCTAAGTTTGGTGGTGTAGTAATGGTTCCTTCGGGGCGGTAAGTTCCGGTATAAGGAGCAGTTGCAGCAGCAATAATAGTAGCAGCATCAGTTCTGAAAGTAGTGTTGTTATATGCATTGGACAGCGAACCGCCATTGTCAGTTGAAAGCTCTAACGTTCCGCAATTGCCCGGACCTACCAGATAAATATCTACATCGCTCGACCAAGTATGCGTTACGGTTAGTTTTATTTCAATCAAACTATTGGCATCTACATTGCCGGAGCCGTTAAGACCAATAACAGAAGAGGCACCAACAAGACTGTTGTCTGGTATGCTGGCAGTGGTATTGTTGCTGCCCAATGCAAAACCGCTATTGCCACCGGCAGAAGTTGAAGTAAGTTGAACGGATTCCCCTGCACAAATTTGAGTAGGTGCATTGATGTTAAGTATAATCGGGTTGGGATTACTTAATTCATCTATCAACAAACAGTAATCGCCCATTTCACCGAAATAGCCATCTAACTGCACATAATAAATCCTTCCGGGCGAAAGACATTCTAATTCTAATTCTGATTTGAAATTTCCGCCTCCCACATCGTCATTGGAGCCCAACTCGGTAAGGTTGGCAAAGGTGCAGGTATTGTCTGAAGATTCATATACCGCAATTTGCGTGTCGAAGTTAGTGCTCACATTATTGGTGCTCACCACCACTCTGCCCGAAGCGGGCGCTATAAATGTGAACCAAACGGTAGCTTGTGCGCCTTCAAACCAATCGGAACCCGCAGGCTCCCCTGTTTCTGTTGTGGCGAGAATACTGCTTCCGCAAAAAGGCGTTGAGCCTACAGTAACCGGTGCGGCATTGCAAATATTATCGTTGGTGGGTTGATTGCCTTGTGAAATACTGAGATAAAAAATCCCTTCATCTCCCGCAAACCCATCTAACTGAACATAATAGACATTGCCGGTGGTTAATCCATTCAGATAAACTACGGCTTCACCGCCAGAACCAACAGAGCAAAAAGAGGGGTCATCATCATTGGCTCCCAAAAGCGTATATGAAGTAAAGTCAGAACAAAGCCCTACGGAATACACTGCCAATTGAGGGTCAATTTGGGTATTGGCATTACAGGTTGAAACGATAACAGAGCCTGTAGCGGGAGCAGTAAATGTAAACCATACTGTATTGTCAACATCACCGGCATCTGAAGCGCACCAGCCATCCTGCGAAAAGCAATCGCCACCAAAGGGAATAGAACCGGCAGGAGGTGCAGGCTCGCCCACCTGAGTAGTGGCATTAACGTTATCAAAAATGTAAAAATTGCCATCCACCGGAAGGTTAATGGCATTACAAGCATCGTCATTAGCAGGTTGTGCTAATACGGATGCGAAAGTTGTCAGCAACAATAGTGTACCGAGCAATCGAAAGGTTTTTCTTGCTATCATATAAAGTTGGTTTTAGTATTCAATGAAGTGTGGTTTAGAATTTGAGAAAAAGCAATAGCAACTACTTGCTGCTACCCGCTTCTTTCATTTTAACAGGAGTGTCTTTAGTAGTCATTTTCACCGGTTTTGAAAACAATTCTACGGTTCCGAATTTTTGCTGAAGTAAATTTTTAAATGAAGCCTCATCGAAACCGCTATCTACAGAAAAAACCAATCGGTCTTCGCTTAATACAAAGGAGTTGTGTCCGGTTTTAGACTGCACCATTTCGCTTACGGCAGTCATATCGCTTTGCGAAAGTGTGCGGCTGAATTTTATTTCGATTACTTTTTTCCCTGAATCAGAGTATTCAGAAAACCCGGTAGCGTGGCTCACCGAGAATAATGCGACAAGCAATAATGCTCCGCATAATGACAGCAGTTTTTTCATCTTAAATCAGTTTTGGTTATTAGTAAATATTTGTTTCAGATTCTAAGTTAAATAATTCTTTGAGAACCGACTTTTTTATTTCAGAAAAAAATATTGAGAAACAATATTTATTTTTTTTAAATAACACTACATACATCTGGAAATGTTTCTTTTCGCCCTGAAACTACGCATGAACGGCAACACCAAAAAATAGAGCGACATAAACAACAGGATGCGCGCGAGCAAATCGCCATAGCGGGTATAAAAAGTAATATGCTCGTTGAAATAAATATCCTGATTAATGGCAGTGGTTGCTTCATATTTAGTTGCCTGTAAAATATCGCCCCGCTGATTGATGAAACACGAAATGCCTGTGTTGGCAGAGCGGGCAATGCTTTTTCGGGTTTCAATTGAACGCAACGAAGCATACACCAAATGTTGTTTGTGTCCCGGTGTATTATACCACCACGCATCGTTGGTAACAATGAACAGTGCCTGTGCGCCTTTCTTCACATACTCCGTTACAAATTCGCCAAATACCGATTCGTAACATATTATGGGGCCCGTTTTATAACCTTCACTCGAAACAAAAGCTACACGCTCTTTCTGAGTTGCCAAACTGCCCGAAGTGCCGCCTAAATCAATAGCAAAGTTTTCTAAAAAACCAAACAACTGCGGATAAGGCATCCGCTCCACACCCGGAACCAATTTCGATTTATAATACACTTCGGTGTTGCCGGAAGCATCTATTTGCATGGCTGCGTTCAAACCATCGAAACAACATTCACCATCGCGAAACTTACGTGCAGTGGGCGTTTCAGGTTTGTCATAAACAATAAAGGCATCAATGCCGGTAACTAAAGTTGCCCGAGGCAGGCTGTCGCGCAAAAAATTCTGTAAGCGTTGAACAGCAGGCGATTTTTCCAAATTGTTGAGTCGAATAACACCCGGAACCGAAGTTTCGGGCCACACCAAATATTGTGTTTCATCGCTGCTCACTTTCATGGAGTAATAGAACAACTTTCTCCATATTTCTTCAAAATATGCCGTGCTGAATTTATGATTGTAAGGGTCCACATTGGGTTGCACCACTGTTACATTCACCCGCTCGCCTTTTTCTTCATAAGTAAAATAAATAACTGCCGAAACCAACATAGGCAGCAAAATCAAAGTGATAGTTCCGGGAATCAACCTTCGGTTTAAAATCACTTTGTTCTTTTTCCACGAAGTGAAAATTTTAAAACACAAAATATTCACCGCCAAAATCCATAAGCTGCCGCCCAAATGTCCGGTAAATTCATACCACTGAATGATAGGAGGAAAAGGAGCAAAAATATTTCCGAGCGTGAGCCAGGGCCAAGTGATTTCCCATTGCATGTGTAAATACTCAAAACTGAGCCAAAAGGCGATGAACGAAACCAGTCCGTAGTAATCCCCCAATTTTTTTCTTGTAATGAAATAGAGTATCCACGGAATGGTCATGAGCAGGGTATTCAATCCGAAAGCCGGTATGCTGCCCGGACCTGCCGCGTTCCAAATCCACCACGTAGTGAGTACATTCCAGATTAAAAGTGCGAGATAAGTATAGCCCCAAAACCGTAGCAGACTTCTATGATGGGTGCTGCGATGATAATATTCCTGAAGTATGAACAGCGGAACAAAAGCCACAAACACCAAAGGGAATACCTGCATCGGATGCCATGCCAGCCAGAATAAAAGTCCGGGAGATAAAGCGAGTAATAAACGTTGTGTGCGGGAGAGTTTAAACATGATTATTTTTTTCCTTCAATAAGCAAAACTATCTCACCGATGAGTTTATAGCTGTTTATGTTTTGATGAATTTCTTGCAATGAACCTCTGATGGTTTGTTCAAATTTCTTGGTGAGTTCGCGGCAAATACAAATATTTCTTTCAGGCTCGAAAAATTCGGTGAGTTGCTCAATGGTTTTGGCAATTCTGTGTGGCGATTCGTAAAAAATAATGGTGCGGGTTTCTTCGGCTAAAAATTTCAAGCGGGTTTGTCTGCCTTTTTTATGCGGAAGAAATCCTTCAAACACAAACTTGTCGGTATCGAATCCTGAAAGAATTAAAGCGGGAACAAATGCCGTGGCACCCGGCAAACATTCTACCTCGAAATTATTTTCGATGCAATGCTTCACCACAATAAACCCCGGGTCGGAAATGCCCGGTGTGCCTGCATCTGAAGCCAAAGCCACAGTATTACCCGCTTCGAGTAATTGCGAAATTTTCTGTAATGATTTTTGCTCGTTGAATTTATGATACGATTGCAAACGGTTTTCAATATTGAAGTGCTTGAGCAGAAAACCGGTTTTGCGGGTATCTTCCGCCAACACCAAATCCGCCTCTTTCAAAATTCTCAAAGCACGCAGCGTAATGTCTTCCAGATTTCCGATAGGAGTGGGGACTATATAGAGTTTGCCGTTTTCAGGTTCTTTGTTCATTCAGATAACAATATTTTATGCCCAAAGAACAGGCGCTTTGTAAGGAGAAAAATTTTGGTCTTTAGTATTGATGGTAAATTTTTCAACCATAGCCTGTGCAATTATCAGGCGGTCGAAAGGGTCGCGGTGATGAAAAGGAAATGAAGCGGACTGAAGAATGTGGGGGGTGGTGATAAGTAATGAGTTTATTTGACTCCGTTCAATGATTTCAAAAATTTCTTTAAGCGACTGTTTCAACGCTAATTTTTTGAGCGAAAATTTTATGGAAAGCTCCCAAAGTGAAGCCGTGCTGACGAAACATTTGTTATCCAAATTTTCGATTTCTGACTTAACTGTTAGCGGAAGATTTGAGTTGTCTGTAATAAACCATATAACCGTATGCGTATCGAGTAAATAGTTCATTCCATGTATTCTTTAAAATCATCCAAAGGCTCGTCAAAATCATCACTCATTTTAATTAAACCTTTCGCTAATCCGGCTTTGCGCTTAAGCGGTTTTTGCATGTTATCCTTCCGGGTTTTTTCTTTCAAAAACGCTACAAACAAAGCCACTTCCTTCTGCATTTCCTTCGGAAGCGAGAGTATTTGGGCATATAATTGCTGGGCTGACATATTGCTAAGTTAACGAATTAAAGAAACAATGAACTCTGGCTTACTTAACGATAATTTCTGAAAATATGTTTGCCTCATTTTTCTTTAAATGAAAGTTAAGGGAGAGCCATGTTCCATTACTGTTCCTTCACCTCAAACTCAAAGTATTCCATAATGGGATTGGCTAAGAGTTTTTTGCAGGCGGTTTCCACTTTTTGTTTGGCTTCTTCTTTGTTGGCGGCTTCCAACTGAATGCTGATATGCTTACCCACCCGCACATCGCTCACGCCTTCGATATTGAGGTTTTTAAAACTGCCTTTCACGGCTTTTCCCTGCGGGTCTAAAATTTCTTTCAAAGGCATGATGTCTATTTCTGCAACGAAATTCATATAAAGTGTTTTTTGGAAATCAGTGAGGTGATGATGTATAAAACAATGCACAAAGATAAGCCGCCTATGCCTAAACTCAACACTATAAGAATGCACAATAGCAGAAAAATCATTCGGACTTCATTGCCTTTCCACCCGAAGTGTTTCACTTTCATGCCGAACAGTTCAAACGGGCTGACCATGAGCAACGACAACAACAAAATGAAAACATAATACAGGTAGTAGTGTTGCACAAAAAAATGATACACATTCATATCGTGCACAATAAGCCATGCCAGAGAAATAAAAAATATGCCGTTGGCGGGCGATGGCAAACCAATGAAGTTTTCAGACTGACGGGTATCTATATTAAACTTTGCCAAACGCAACGCGGCAAACATCGGATTAATAAAACACGGAGCAATGAATAAAATTTTTTCGGTTACGGTAAACATCAACTGCCGGTCGGAAAAAGTAATTTCGAGCAGGTAAGCAATTATCATTGCCGGAGCCACGCCAAAACTTACCACATCACTCAGCGAATCGAGTTGTTTGCCCATTTCCGATTGAATGCCCAAAGCACGCGCCACCATGCCATCGAAAAAATCGAAAACTGCCGCTGCAATAATCATCAGGCAAGCTTCGGCAAGCAGTCCGTGCATGGCACTCCAAATTGCCAAACAACCAAACAGCAAATTACCTAAGGTTACAAAATTGGCTATCTGTTTTTTCATGTGTGTAGAGGAAGTAAGAATTGCCTGCAAATGTAAACAATAGGCGTTCAATCAATTTTTTGCAGGCGCTGCCTCAACTTTTATTATTTTTAATTTGTAACCCCAAAGTATAATTTTAAGAACCCGGAAAGATTGTATTTTAAAATGAAAGGGGCTGTATCATCATGAAAACTTTTAAATATTAAATAAAAAAACCCCGCGAGTAAATCGCAGGGTTTCTAGTTGAACCAACCAACTAAAACTAAAACCATGAAAACCGATATTATAACAACTCAACCCTAAAAAGATTTCAAAAGAATGATTAAAATTTAGTCATTTACCCGAATTAAATATTATCAGAAATGCGTGTAGCGCTCTACAAGTATTGAAACCATTAGTGTTCAGGAGAAAAATCAATTCCGGCCAGGTATTCTGCTATTTTTTTCTTTTAACGATTGTTAACAAGAAAGAGTCCTATAAAAACAAAAAAAAGCTGTCTTAGAATTCTAAACGCCTTGAAAAGCATCATACTGAGAGAACCATCCCAAAATTGGGGCAACCTGTTGAATATCA
The DNA here is from genome assembly GCA_964518215.1 of uncultured Chitinophagaceae bacterium. Taxonomy (GTDB): domain Bacteria; phylum Bacteroidota; class Bacteroidia; order Chitinophagales; family CAIOSU01; genus CAYSGX01. Next base: position 978 of record CAZFFP010000028.1, on the reverse strand, counting down.
CACAATGAGCATAATATGTAAGTATTAGATTATCAACTTGATTAGAAATGAGTCATGGGCAGCTTTTTTAACTACTTAGAGTAGAATTATAATATCGAAGCTTCATTGTTTTCAATGATATGGATGGTTCAACTAGCACGTGGGTAAATATGTAAATCAAGTTTATAATTCACACCAACCAATGATATGAGCAATCATAAATTCTTCATTAAAAATAATTTTTTAGATTTGTCTAAACTTTAGTTTAGTGAATGCTAAAATCATGACTCTTAGAATTCTTACAGGATATTTTTTTTGTTGTGTTTGTGCTTTTGTTTCGGCTCAAAATACCGGCAGTATTTCAGGAAAAATAAATGCTGAAAATGGCGCTGCGCCTTTCATAAACATCTGGATTCCGCAAACCAATTTCGGCACCACAGCAGACAGTAACGGTTTATATACACTGCAAAATATTCCCGAAGGAAAATACCGGCTGCGGGTTTCGGGCATTGGGTATCAGATGCAGGAAAAACAAGTTTCGGTTTCGGCAGTAAAAAATACGGTTGCCGATTTTAAAATTGCTTCGGAAGAAAACCTGCTGAACGAAATAGTGGTTACCGGAACCATGACCGAAGTTTCGAGAAGCGAAAGTCCTATTCCGGTAGAAGTGTATTCGCCCAAACTGTTTCGTAAAAATCCCACCAGCAATATTTTTGAATCGCTGCAAATGGTGAATGGCATTCAGCCACAGGTGAATTGTAATGTGTGCGGCACGGGCGATATACATATTAATGGTATGGAAGGCGCTTACACTATGGTTACTATTGACGGTATGCCCATAGTGAGTTCGCTGGCAACGGTGTATGGACTGATGGGCATTCCCAACAGCATGATTCACCGCGTGGAAGTGGTGAAAGGTCCGGCATCAACACTGTATGGCTCTGAAGCAATGGCGGGAGTTATCAATATCATTACCAAAAATCCTGAAGCAGCGCCAAA
>CAZFFP010000027.1:30496-43547 GCA_964518215.1 uncultured Chitinophagaceae bacterium | reverse complement strand
TTACTACAAAAGTGTTCGTAGTGGTGCCTACAGGGAACGCGCTGCCGCTTGCTAAGCCCGCTGTTTGCTGAATGCTTGAGCCAGGACAGTTGTCGTTAAATGGAACAGTGTAGTTCACTATTGCTGAACACAAACCGGCATCGTTGTTCTCGGTGATGTTCGATGGGCAAGTGATGGTCGGGTTTTCTGTGTCGTTTACGGTTATATCAAAAGTGCAATTGTTGCTGTTGCCATAAATATCGGTTACCGTTGCGGTTACTGTTGCAGTGCCAACGGCAAAGAAACTTCCCGATGCAGGGCTGTATATAATGGTATCTACTCCGCAATTGTCATTGGCAGTAGCTGCAAAACTCACTATCGCTCCGCACTGACCAAGGTCATTGTTTTGGATAATATTTGATGGACAAGTAATAGTCGGATTTTCTGTGTCGTTTACGGTTACATCAAAAGTGCAGTTATTGCTGTTGCCATAAATATCTGTTACCGTTGCGGTTACAGTTGTAGTGCCAACAGGGAAGAAGCTTCCCGATGCAGGGCTGTATATAATGGTATCTACTCCGCAGTTATCATCGGCTGTGGCACTGTAGTTTACAATCGCTCCGCATTGTCCGGCATCGTTACTTACAATGATGTTGGCGGGACAAGTGATGCTTGGGTTTTCTGTATCATTTACGGTTACTGTGAACTGACAACTGTTCGTGTTGCCATACATATCTGTTACAGTAGCTGTTACTGTTGTGGTGCCTACTGCAAAGAAACTTCCTGAGGCAGGACTGTAAATAATAGTATCTACTCCGCAGTTATCATCGGCTGTGGCGCTGTAGTTTACAATCGCTCCGCATTGTCCGGCATCGTTACTTACAATGATGTTGGCGGGACAAGTGATGCTTGGGTTTTCTGTATCATTTACGGTTACTGTAAACTGACAACTGTTCGCGTTGCCATATATATCTGTTACAGTTGCCGTTACAGTTGTTGTGCCTACTGCAAAGAAACTTCCTGAGGCAGGGCTGTAGATAATAGTGTCTATTCCGCAATTGTCATTGGCTGTAGCTGCAAAACTTACTATCGCTCCACATTGACCAAGGTCATTGTTTTGAATAATATTTGATGGACAAGTAATGGTCGGGTTTTCATTGTCTGTAACAATCACATCAAAAGAGCAGGTGTTCGTATTGCCCGCTGCATCGGTTACTACAAAAGTATTTGTTGTGGTTCCAATTGGAAATGCCGAACCGCTTGGCAAACCGGCAGTTTGTTGAATGGAAGCCCCGGGACAATTATCGTTGAATGTTACATTATAATTCACCACCGCAGAGCAAAGCCCCAAATCGGTATTTGTAGAAATATTCGCAGGACAAGAGATAGTTGGAGGCGTTACATCAGGAATCGTATTTACGGTGAAAGTATCTAAAATCGAATTTCCATAATCGTCTGAAACAGTAAGGTAATAAGTTCCGGCAGCCAAACCGCTGATGTCTTTGGTAGTGGCGCCATTAGACCAATTATAATAATATGGCTCAACACCACAACCAACTGTGAGAGTAATGGCTCCATCATTCACACCGATACAACTTGCATTGGTAACATTTCCCGAAACACAAGGAGGCAATGCGAAAACATTTACTACGGCAGTATCTCTGTCGGTTAAGGTTTGAGCGTTTCCGGTTCCTATGGCAGTAACAATATTCTGCACAGAATCGGCAGTCAAATCAGCCGGGGTAATGGCATAAGAAGTATTAATAATTTGTGACGCACCCGGAGTCAGCACACCAATATTTTGGTTTAAACCGGTCAACGGGTCAACAACCGTTACGTTGCCAAGATTTACGTTACCGGTATTGGTTACTTGAATAGTGTAATCTATAATTTGACCTGCAGCATTATAAGTGGTAGGGTCGGCAACTTTTATAACCGAAATCTGCGGGTCGGGGCAGAAAAGATTATCTAAGTCCACCACCAAAGTAGCAGCCGCCACTACCCCATCGGCATCGGTGATGGTGAGTGTAGCATTAAAAATTCCGGTAGTTGTATTATAAGTATGACAGGGATTCTGTTGTGTAGAAACCGGACTACCATCGCCAAAATTCCATGAATATTGGTAAGGCGGGGTGCCTCCGGCAGTTAAATCCTGAAAACAAACCTGAATCGAATTTGCCGTAAAAGTTCCGCAGGTATAAGCAAAGTTGGGAACTATGGTTTTAATAAAAGCAAAAGATTTACCGCACTTTGAACTACCATATTGATTACATGTAAAATTATAACCTGAGCCACCGGGGTTTGAACACTGTGAAGCACTGGTATTCCATGCTACCCATGTGTTGGCAAGCTCAAGTTGCTGTCCATATACATAAGTTATAGGTCCTAATAAAAGCGCATTCAAGGTGCCGGGCGGAAGAACATCAAATGAACAGGAATTAAATTCTGAACTGAAAGCACCATCCAAATAGATTTCGGTTCTTGTTCTTACTGCATATCGGTCGGTTCCGGTTCCATTCAAAAACGACCCCCACAAATATACCTGCACCGTATCGCCAATATTGAAAATCGGAAGCGGGTTTCCATTGGCATCGGCAAAAAAGGTTCCTAATAAGTTCACATCATTAGCGGTGCATGGGTTGCCTTGCAAGCCGCAACTATTGTTGAAATAACATTCTTCTGACCAGGGCTGATTGTTGCCGTTATTCACCTGACCCGGAACGCAAGTCGAAGACTGGGCAAATACTTCAGAAGGAATGGTTAAAAAAGTAATAGAGAAAAGGCACACGAAAAAAGCGGTAAATAGTTTTTTCATGGCATGGCTGGTTTGTAGATTCATAATAGGCTGATTATCTGATACTAATACTGGTATTTTTACTCCATTTAAAAAACGGACTGCAAAGTTAGATTTATTTTTCATGAAAAATTCAGAAATCAATGTATAATTAAAGCGATTTGCAGTCAAGAATCTTTTTCCGATATACGAAAAATTAACGTTCGATAAACTCATACAGGAAGTTTTATAGTTTTTTATTTTACTATGAAAAGCGAATCATACAACAGACATGAAAGCTCATAAATCATTGATTTACAGCTTTTCGATGTCAATACATCAATTTTTCACCTTCCATATCATGCGGGCTTACGTATTTTATGCGAATTTGTTTCGCTGCTTTAATCTTCCGAAAAGAATACTATCATTTACGTATATCGAATATCTTAGCCTTGTGTTGCAACCCACTCAAACATATTCCTACTATAAAGAAATACTCAGAAACACTGAGCTTCCCTGCGCTTTTGTGGACTTAGACCGTTTTGATGAAAATATTGCAGCCATCAGCCGAAGAAGCAAAGACAAGTTCATTAGAATTGCTTCAAAATCTATCAGATGTGTGCCGTTGATGCAAAGGATTCTCAAATCTGGCGAAAAATTCAGAGGTATTATGGCATACTCTGCCCGCGAAGCAGCATGGCTTGCCGCAAGAGGTTTTGACGATATTTTGGTGGGCTATCCCAATTTTCAGCAGGCAGATATTGAAGCGATTATCGAACCGCTACAACAGGGAAAGCAAATAACCCTCATGCTCGACCTGTCCGAACATGCAGCACAAATCAATGCTATTGGGGAAAAATATCAATGTGTCATTCCGGTTTGTATGGATGCCGATATGTCGGTGCGGTTTCCGGGTTTGTATTTTGGGGTGTATCGTTCTGCTGTTCGAAACATCGCTCAAGCGATTTCGCTGTTTCGATTTGTTTCCGAAAAAAAATATCTGCATTTGCAAGGCTTTATGGGTTACGAAGCACCAATTGCCGGGCTGAACGATGAAATACCGGGCAAATTTTTCATGAACACATTCATCAAGCTTTTGAAAAACTATTCTGTTAAAAAAATTGCTTTGAGAAGAAAAGAAATAGTAGAAGCGCTGAAAGCCGAAGGAGCAAATTTTGATTTTGTGAATGGCGGAGGCACGGGCAGTTTGGAATGGACTGCGGAAGAAGCCGTCATTTCAGAAGTTACCGTAGGCTCAGGATTTTTCAGCCCTGCATTGTTCGACCATTTTTCAAATTTCAAACATAATCCTGCCGCAGGTTTTGCATTGGAAATTACCAGAAAACCGCAACACGGAATTTATACCTGCGCAGGCGGAGGTTATATTGCTTCGGGTGCAACAGGAAAAGATAAGTTGCCCCTCCCTTTTCTTCCGCTGGAAATGAAACTGTTGGACAATGAAGGCGCAGGCGAAGTGCAAACACCTTTTCGATATTCAGGAAAAGAGCCGTTGGAAATTGGCGTACCGGTATTTTTTCGACATGCAAAAGCGGGCGAATTATGCGAGCGATTTAACGAATTACTTCTCATCAGCAACGGAAAAATTATAGACAAAGTGAAAACATACCGGGGCGAAGGACAATTTTTTGTTTAATTTGTATTGCGTCATGAAAGAACCATACAAAATATTATTAGCCGAAGACGAAACAAAACTTGCCGAAACCATTCGTAAAGAAATGCAGCAACACGACTACCATGTTGAGATTGCAGCAGATGGCGAAAAGGCTTCGGAATTGTTTGCTAAAAACGTATTCGACTTGGTGTTGTTAGACATCAGCCTTCCGAAAAAAAACGGAATGCAACTCTGCGAAGAATTCAGAAAGAAAAACAAAAATATCCCCATTATTATGCTCACCGCGCTGGGTGAGTTGGACGATAAAATGGTGGCTTTCAGCAAAGGCGCTGACGATTATATAGTGAAGCCTTTTCATTTCAGCGAACTGTTGGCGCGCATGAAAGTTTTTTTAAAACGCGCTTCACAAAACATTGACGAAACCGAACAAATTCAGGTGGCAGACCTTGTTATAAATTTCGACACAAAAAATATTACACGTGGAGGAAAAACCATTGAACTCACCGCTAAAGAATTTGCCCTGCTCGAATTGCTGGCGCGCAATAAAGGACGCATAACATCTAAACCCGAAATAGCCGAAAAAGTATGGGATATTCATTTCGATACCGGCACCAATACCATTGAAGTATATATCAATTTTTTGCGCAACAAAATTGATAAACCTTTCGGCAATAAACTCATTCATACCAAAGCCGGATTCGGTTATTTTTTAAAAGACCTTTCATGAAACTCCGCATCAGGCTGGCTCTTATTTTCAGCGGCATGGTGGCACTGATTCTCATTGTCATGACGGCTCTTATTTATATGTTATATGCCGATTTTAGAAAAGACGAATTTTTTCTGCGTTTAGAAGAAAAAGCCATTACTACTTCGCGTTTGCTGTTAAAAATTAAACAAGAAGATTACGAACTGCTGCGCATATTAGACCAAAGCTCCATTAATGCCTATTACCAAGAGAAAGTTTTGATTTTCGACAACAACAATAAACTTATTTACAGCAGTCTCGATGACCACTCTGTAAACTATTCTGATGCATTGCTGCAAAAAATTCGAAACAACAAAAAAATTATTTACGAAGATGAAGAAAACGAAGTGATTGGAATTTATCTCGATGAGCAGGGAAGGCAAGATGTTATTATTGTTTCGGCATTCGACAAATATGGCAAACGCAATCTGAAATACCTGTTGTTTATTTTGCTCTTAGCAGTTATTGCCGGGTTGATTCTCACTGCCGCTTTATCTTTTTTTTATGTGAACCAAACGCTGAAGCCTTTAGAAGCGCTGAGCAATCAGGTTACCAGAATTACCGAAGAAAATCTTGACGAAACCATACCTACCGGAAACAGCGATGATGAACTTACAAGGCTGGCATCTAATTTTAATCTGATGCTGAACCGGTTGTCGAATGCATTTGAATTGCAGAAAAGTTTTGTGCACAGCGCTTCTCACGAATTGCGCACACCATTGGCAAATATCATGAGCCAACTAGAAGCCGCCATGAATAAAAACCTCACTACTGAAGAGTATCAGGCCCTACTGCAATCTGTTTATGAAGACCACAACCGTTTATCGAAACTGGTGAATTCACTTTTGATACTTTCAACTTTTGAAAACATCAAAAGCAAAGAACAACTTCCTGCCGTGAGAATAGATGAAATACTTTTTAAAGCTATTGATGAATTGAAATTTTTTTATGGAGATATGAAAGTGCAATTGGATTTTGAAAAATTTCCGGAGGAAGAAAACGACCTGATTATAAAGGGAAATGAAATTCTTTTGAAATCTGCATTCAACAATCTGCTCGAAAACGCATACAAGTATTCTACCGATAAAACAGTGCATGTGGTGATGACATTCGATGCCGAAAAAATCAGCATCAAATTCACCAATACAGGAAATATTATTCAGCCGGAAGAAGAAAAAAACATTTTCGAGCCGTTTATGCGCGGGAAAAATTCCGGTAACAAAAAAGGCTTCGGACTGGGGCTTGCCATTACGCAGCGCATCGTTCACTCACATCAAGGAAACCTATCGTATCAAAATCCTTCAGACAATACCAATGTGTTTGTTTTAGAACTTCCCCGTTAAAGTTTAATTCAATTTTAATTGAATTTTCGAGCACATGTAAAACATGAGCCTTTACTTCGCACTTTCTTCTAAAAAATGCTTTGACTTTGCATTTTCAAGGCATACACTCAAAAAGTTTGTTGCGTATGAAATTTCTTTCGGGCTTGGCGATATTTCTGTTGATGAATAATTTCATTATTGCCCAAAACGATTATCTCGCTTTTCTGCCCGACAGTGAAACTGATTCAACAAAAGCAGAAAAACGCACTTTAGACAGCCTTTATATACAGGAAGTAGAAGACAGAACTTTACCTCCAAAAGTGCTTCATGCCGAGCCGTTATATATTGACCTTATTCGAGATTTGGGTGCGCGCAAAGGTGAGAAAGAATGGAACTTTGCCATTGGAATGGCAGACAATCTCAACTATGATACATACGAAGCTTTGGTAGAATATGAGTGGGCACCCATTAATCGATTAGGACTTGAAGTGGAAGTGCCGTTTACCATCGTAGCGCCACAAAAAAATGTGGACAGAAGCGCGCTCCCTTCCAGCAGAATGGAGAGTATAAAAACTGCCATGCAGTGGTCGTTTCTGGTTTCAGAAAAAGCAAAAACATCTCTGGCGCTTGGCTACATAAATGAATTGGAATTTTCAGATTTCAGAAACTTCGGGAAACCGTTATTTAAAGGAAATGTTTATAATCCTTTTTTTATTGCTGCCAAAAGATGGGGCAATAATTTTCACACATTGATTTATACAGGTCCAAAATTTGAACAGACATTTTTTATACCGGACTTTCAGATTGTGTATGAAATCAATTCAAATATTCACTACATGATTACCGGAACCAGAAATTTTATCGGATTAGAATTCAACAAAGAAATTTATAAAGACGATTTCGACATGGTGATTCGCCCGCAGATGCGAGTAGCTATTTCAGAAAGTTTTCTGGTGGGCATTGTTGGCGGCATTCCTATCGCCAGAGAGAATCAACGCTTCAGCATGTTCATGCGGGTAATTTGGGAGCCGGCACATAAAGAGAAGAAGCATTAATAATAGCAGAAATCCTGAAATAGACCCATACGGTTCATATAACCCAGGGTTTAAACCGTGGGCTAAATAAACAGGGTGCGAGGCACAAGAAATCACGCTACTTTTCCGTAAGCGCTTTTTTCAAATGGTCAATTACTTTCACTTCGGTAACATCAACTTTATTCATTTCAGATAAGTAGAAACTTATCCAATCTGTGAGATGAATGAGATATAACGAACGTTCTGATTTTGAAGCGCCTTTCGACCAAATTTCTACAATGATTGAAGCATATTTTTTAATGACACTTTTGTTGATTTCAATGCGCTTTTGATTTCTTTCAAAATCGCTTTCATTACGCAAATACACTACTGCCCAATCTGATGATTTTTTTCTCCAGCCAACTAATTCATTGTGATTCATTTCGGGCACTACATGGTGCCAGCAAAGCATTTTTGAGTTTTCGTTTATTTGTTGGCGAAAACGAACTGCTATAGATTCATTATCGGAAGTAGCATAAATTATTGGGATTTTATTGAATAATTTTTTAGCCACTGACTTGGCTTCTTTTTTTATATTTTCTTGTTCTTTTTCAAGCAAATCAATCGCCTTTTGTAATTGGCTTTCAAAACTTTTATCAATCAATCCGGCATGTTTTAATACATATAATTGTTGCACAAAAGAATATCCCAGACAAGCGCGTGGAGGATATCCTTCCGGAATAATTATATGATTAAGGTTTTTCTTTTTTGCAGTTTCGAGCGCTCGTCCGCCTGAAGTAACTACAACGATATTTGCTTTTTTGCGCAATGCCAAATTCAACGCACTTATGGTTTCTTCAGTATTGCCCGAATACGATGAAGCCATAAACAAAGTGTTTTCATTTACAAAAGCCGGAAGATGGTAATCTTTATTGATGATGAACGGCACTTTCAATTTGCCAGCTGCAATTTCTGCTGTCAGGTTAGCGCCAATACCCGAACCGCCTAACCCGGACACTACAACGTTTTTAATTTCATTGGAATATTTATTCAGTTGAGCGCTTCTTCCAATCACGATAGCTTCCTTCAATTGCAACGGAAAATCTTCAATCAGTTTCTTCATAGTTCAAAAAATTTGTTCAAAAATAAACAATCGTTATTTTGAATAAGGCCATCCTTATAAAATGGAGATGGATTCTAAAACAGAAAATAAAAAACAATGGACTTACTCTAATGGTCTCTTTTCTCATAGTTTTCTTTCTCGTGCTCATCAAATCGTTTAATGATGAGGTAAATCAACAGAATTATTACCACGAAAAAAAACAATACGTAAACAGCGAATATGAGAAACGGTATTAAAAAAGTCATCACAAGAATGAATCGAATTACGATAATTTAACGGCTGTTCCGTATGCTAAAATTTCTGATGCGCCCTGCATAATGGTAGAAGTGGTGAACCTGACATTCACTACCGCATCTGCTCCCATTTTTTGAGCATCTTCAACCATTCTTTGCAGTGCCTGCTCTCTGGCATGAGCCATAAGTTTGGTGTAGGAACCCACTTCGCCACCAATCAGATTTTTCAAGCCTGCAAGAAAATCTACTCCGATATTTCTGGCTCTAACTGTGCTGCCACGGCAAATGCCTAATGTTTCGGTAATTTGTTTGCCGGCAATGTTTTCAGTGTTGGATACTATCATGTTTTAAAAGTTTTAAGGGTTGTATATGTAAAAATATATCATTCATTATTATAAGCGTTGATTTAGTTCAATATCAAAATTCTTTGTGTGAACTTAACAAAAACCCCCGTCAATTATGCAATTTAACGGGGGTTTATAATTTTCTTCAAACATCAACACCATCAATCCACATTACCATGCAGGTAAGGATTGCCTTTCGACAAATCATCGGTGTCTCTATTATAAGTGAGCGTAGAAAGAAAAGTCTGAGACGAGCCTTCATTGCTTCCTAAAGAAACCTGTCTGCGTTTATAGGCAGGAGTGCCTTCAATTTGTTTCAGGTTGTTGTCTAAATTACCCATAGTTTTCATGCGGTCATGAGTGGTTTTGGCAACATCTTCGAGCTTATCTTCATCGGTGGCTTCTTCCACAGTCGGCTCTTTCACGATAGTGCTGAATTCATCTGAAGTATCTTCTTCGAGATAAGGATACACCGAAGGAACTGTCTCTTCCACTTCATTTTCTTCTGCATTATTATTGAAATCAAACTCGAAAGTATTTTCATTAGTGTTGCTTTCAGCCACATCGAAATTGCTAAGCAATTCAGGGGTTTCGCTCACCGGCTCTTCCACCATAGGCAAAGCGGTTTCATTCTTTAAATTCCCTATGGGAGTGGCGGTAACTTCATCGGGTTCTAATGGCACCACAATTTTTTCGGGAGCAGCTACACGAGTTTCCTCTTTCACTTCGGGAGTTACAGGTGCAGCAGCTTTCTTTGGAAATACGGTATTGCCCAACAAGTTGAGTTCCTTATTTTGAAATCCGGTAGCAATCACCGTTACACTCACGCCATCATTCATGCTTTCATCATCGCAGGTTCCGAAAATTACATCGGCATCGTTGCCAGCGGCTTCCTGCACAAAATTAACAATGGTATAAATTTCATCCATCGTAACCTGTTGCGCACCTGAAGTGATATTGATGAGCACTCTTTGCGCACCGGATATATCGTTATTAATCAAAAGCGGAGAGTTTAGGGCAGTTTGCGCGGCTTTGATGGCGCGGTCTTCACCTTCTTCCACCGCAGCGCCCATAATGGCTGAGCCGCTGTTTTTCATTACCCGCTGCACATCGGCAAAATCCACGTTGATTTGACCGGGAACGGTGATGATTTCAGAAATACTTTTGGCAGCCACCGTTAAAATATTATCGGCTTTTGAAAATGCCTGAGAACTGGTAAGGTTGCCGAAAATTTCGCGAATCTTATCGTTCGAAATAATGATGAGGCTGTCCACGTTGTTCTGCAATTCTTTAATGCCTTCAAGCGCTTTACCGATTTTATTTCTTCCTTCGAAAAAGAAAGGGGTAGTTACAATACCTACAGTAAGAATGCCTAATTCCCTTGCGATGCGGGCAATAACAGGAGCCGCACCTGTGCCGGTGCCGCCACCCATTCCGGCAGTGATAAATACCATCTTGGTATTTTTTTCCAGAATGAGTTTAATGTCTTCTATAGATTCTTCAGCAGAGCGTTTGCCGATTTCGGGGTCAGCGCCTGCGCCCAATCCTTCGGTAAGGAAAGGACCCAACTGAATTTTGTTGGGCACGGGACTTTTTTCGAGCGCTTGCGAATCAGTATTGCACACCACGAAATTGACTCCGCGAATGCCTTGTTCAAACATAAAATTAACGGCATTACTGCCACCACCACCTACACCTATTACTTTGATGATGGATGATTGTTCTTTGGGAAGGTCGAATAACATATCGGTTGATTTTTCTGAGTTTACTAAAGTGGTTTACTTAATATCCGGGTCGTCTGTCGAGCCGTTTTCTATCATTTCTGTAATCTTATCAATACTCGTGCTCCACCAGTTTTTGAAAAAGCGGAATCTGCCTTCGCCACGCACTTCCATATCGGCATTGTGCTGTGCTTCATCTGTCAGTATTTCTTCTTCGGAAATTTCTTTGGCAGTATTTGTTTCTACAGGAGTTACCATCGGTGGTTCATGCTGTTGCTGCTCTGCTATTTTATTTTCCTTGATGCGGGTTTCCAACATGTCGGCATAGCCTTCAAGAATCAAACCGATGGCAGTGGCATAAGAAGGATGCCCAAGTTCTCTGTCTAAATCTTTAATGCGCTGGCGGGTGAGATGCGCGGTTGGATAACCCACGCGAGCTTCAAGTCCGGTAACTGTTTCAATAACCGGAATAATATCTTTCAGCATAGAGCCGCCACCGGTTACTACAATACCCGCGCTGAGTTTCTTTTCAAAACCCGAACTTCTGATATGCGTGTAGGCGTAGTCGAAAATTTCTTCCACCCGTGCATGAATCACATTGGCAATATTGCGTTTGGAAATTTCTTTCGAGTTTCTTCCAATCAATCCTTTCACCGCTATAAACTCATTATCAGAAACACCTTTCGGATATGCAGAACCATGTTTCACTTTCAAACCTTCGGCTTGTTTGCGCATTAAACCGAATGCTTCGCGCACATCCTGTGTAATAATATTTCCACCCAAAGGAATAACTGCGGTATGGCGGATAATTTCGTCCTGAAAAATGGCAATGTCGGTAGTGCCACCGCCAATATCAATCAAAGCAACTCCGGCTTCTTTCTCTTCATTCGTCAATACTGATGATGAAGATGCTAATGGTTCGAGAATGAGTTCAGCAACTTTAAGCCCTGCTTTTTCTACACAACGACAAATATTTTGCGCTGCCGTTACTTGTCCAGTAATAATATGAAAATTAGCCTCGAGGCGATAACCGCAATGACCTACCGGGTCTTTAATGTTGGGTTCGTTGTCAACAATAAATTCCTGAGCCAGCACATGGATAATTCGGTCACCGGGTGGCAACGAAAGTTTACGCATATCGTTTTTCAGCCTCTCTACTTCGTCTTTGCGTATTTCCTGGTCGAACATGTCGCGGGCAAGAATGCCTCTGTGTTGCAGGCTTTTGATATGCTGTCCCGCAATGCCCACATACACTTCTGTGATTTTGAAATTTTCATAATCCTTGTGCATTTGTGCGGCTTTTTCGGCATCGGCAGTTGCCTTTGTAATGGCTTCTACGGTTTTGTCAATATTCGAAACCACACCTCGAGAAACGCCCAGCGATTCAGCTTTTCCCATACCAATAACTTCCACTTTTCCGTGTTCGGTAATTCTGCCAATGATGGCACAAATTTTTGTGGTTCCGATATCAAGCCCAACTACAATGTCTTGGTTGTTCATAGGTTTTGGTTTTTAAGTGTGCAGATAATCTGGTTGTCGAATTTCAGGTTAATAAGCAGGCATTGATTCACTTCATCGTTAGTAATCACTTCGTTGTAAAATATTTTCAGTCGTTGAAATTTAGCTTTCAGGTTTTCCAAATCGCCCAAAAGAAAAATGAAATTTCCCAACTTGGGAACCAACTCTGTATCGCCTTTGCTGTTGATATGCAACTGTTCCGAAAGCGACCATAGAAAATCATCGTTTCTGATGAAAGTGATGGTTTCAAATAACTGTTTCAACAACAACGAATCGGTCTGTTTATCAATGCCACTTTCCACTGCTCCTGTTACTACCGGCACACGTGCGGTAAAATTACCTGACACAGGCATCTTATTACCCTTTTCATCCAAATAATAACTCACACCGTTGTTGTTAATAATTCTCAATAGTGGTTGTTTCTGGACAATATTTACAAATATGTTCCCATTCATATCGCTCGATACTTCAGCCTGGCGAACAAACGGATTATTTTTTAAACGTTTTTCAAATTGCAAAAGGTTAATGGAAGCGATGGCAAGCGATGATGTGTCGGAATAATTTTCTAAAAAAACATTGAACACATCTTCATCATTTACGAAAAATAATCCGGTGCTGTTATCAATACTTACCTGAAGATTGCGAAA
>CAZFFP010000027.1:0-30396 GCA_964518215.1 uncultured Chitinophagaceae bacterium | reverse complement strand
GAAATTTTGTTGAAAATAATTTCGGAAGTAATGCCTGCTATCGGCAACTCACGAGCCGGATAAATATCTAAGAGTATCGCTTCATCGGCAAGGCTCAGGGCTTCGGCAAATTCGTTTTGTAAATCGTTTGTTCTGCTGAAAAGATGCGGTTGAAAAACAACCGTTATTTTTTTTTGCGGAAACAATTCTTTCACCGATTGAATGAAGCGTTTGATTTCTTCGGGGTGATGCGCGTAGTCGTCAATAAAAACAAAATCATCGCGCCTGATGATGAACTCAAACCTTCGTTTGATTCCCGAAAAAGTGGCTAATGATTTTTGAACGGATGCATCATCAATGCCTATGAGCGAAGCTACTGTTGCCGCTGCCGTTGCGTTTTCGGCATTGTGGCTGCCGCACATGGGAAGCGTGAAGGCTGAGGGCTGAAGGCTGAAGGCTGATATATCTTTTGAATTTTGAATTTTGAATTTCATTATTCCTCCTTCATACTTCACTTCGCTCACTACCACATCGGCATTATTCCAACCGTAAGTGATGGTTGGTTTTTCAATTTTTGAAAGTATAGATGCGTTTTCGTTGATTACTATTTTTCCATCGGGCTGCACTTGTTGAGCAAACTGCACAAACGCTTCTTCAATATTTTCTTTTGAGCCGTAAATATCTAAATGGTCGGTGTCAACGGCTGTGATAACGGCTATTTGAGGATGCAGTTTTAAAAACGAACGGTCGAACTCATCGGCTTCCACAACGATGTATTCGTTTTCATTTTTTGAAGCCTGATACTTTTCGCTGTCAATAAAGTTGGAGTTGTAATTGGTGGCAATGCCACCCAAAAAAGCATAACACTTCACACCCGACTGCACCAATATGTGGGCAATCATGGAAGTAACAGTAGTCTTGCCGTGAGAGCCTCCCACTGCAATAGTGAGTTTGTTTATTGTGAGCATTTCCAACACTTCGGAGCGCTTCTTTACGGTATAGTTGTTTTGTAAAAAATAATTGAACTGAGTATGATTTTTAGGAATAGCAGGCGTATAAATCACCAATGAAATTTCCTGCGGAATATTTTTCACTTCATCTTCGTAATGCACCGAAATACCTTCTTCTTCTAATTGACGGGTGAGTTCGGTTTCGGTTTTATCGTAGCCAAAAACTGTTGAGCCTTTGGAACGAAAATACCTCGCCAATGCGCTCATGCCTATGCCGCCAATGCCGATGAAGAAGATTTTATGTGGAGTTGTTTCAATCATATTTTGAGCCTAAAGCCTTTAGCTGTTAGCCTTTAGTTTTTAGTTTTTTGGTCTCGTCCAAAATTTCATCCCCCTAACCCCCTTCGCTATCTCACTGAATCCTCCCGCAAGGGGGACTTTCAACTTGCCCTTAAAATCGCACTCTACACAATCAAGACAAAATTTCAACATTTGAACATTTGAACACTTCAACATATTAGCATTTATTAATTCAATTTTTTCATCTGCTAACTAATCCCAACACCTCTCCCGCAATTCTTTCTGCCGCATCGGGAATACCGAGTTGACGGATGTTTTGTGAAAGCGTTATTTGCAAAGCGATATCATCTTTCAGTTTCAGCAACACATTAATCAACTCTTTGCGTGCTTCTGCATCTTTCACCATTAACGCAGCTTTTTGCTCCACCAAAGCCATCGCATTTTTAGTTTGATGGTCTTCGGCAACATTAGGCGAAGGAACTAAGATTATCGGCTTGCCAATCAAACACAATTCTGAAATGGCAATAGCTCCTGCACGCGAAATGATGATATCGGCTGCATCGTAGGCTTCATCCATATTTTTGATGAACTCATGCACCTTTACATTATCAAATGGCGCGGCTTGCTCTTTCGCTTTTTCAAAATAGGTTTTACCCGTTTGCCACAATACCTGCACATTCCATTCTTTGAAAAGACCAAAGCCTTTCACAATAGATTCATTGATGGTGTGCGCACCCAAACTTCCACCTATTACCAGAATGGTTCGTTTCCCTTCCTGCAAGCCGAAAGCATTTAAACTTTTCAGTTTGTTTGTTTTCATTTCAGCTATATTCTGCCGCACGGGATTTCCTGTTTTGATAATTTTTTCCTGCGGAAAAAATTTATCCATGCCATCGTAAGCCACACAAAATTTTTGTGCTTTGTGGCGCATCAGTTTGTTGGTGGCACCTGCGAATGAATTTTGTTCCTGAATCAAAACAGGAATGTTCATGAGGTTCGCCACATACATTACCGGACCACTGGCATAACCGCCCACACCCACTACCACATGCGGTTGAAATTGTTTGATAAGTTTTCTTGCTTTCCATAAACTGCCAATAATTTTGAATGGCAGTGAAATATTTTTCATCCAATCATCGCGCTGAAATCCGCTGATGTTCAGCCCTTCAATGTTATATCCCGCTTCAGGAACTTTAGTCATTTCTAAACGACCTTTCGCGCCTACAAACAAAAACTCTGTTTCGGGTTCAATAGTTTTTATAGCATTCGCAATCGCAATTGCCGGAAACACATGTCCGCCTGTTCCTCCTCCGGTGAAGATGATTTTGTTGCTCATTTTTTCGATTTGCGACTTTACGATTTTCGATGTTCGACTATTCCTTACTTCATTTTTGTTTTTATTCTTATGCTCCGTTGAACACAGTTTTTATTAAGTTGAGACTGCCAATTCTCCCTCTTCTTCCACATATCTGCTCACGCTGAGAATAATTCCCAACGCGATACTTGTAAACAATAATGATGTGCCGCCCATACTCACCAAAGGCAATGTTAAACCGGTAACAGGCAGCAGGTTCACATTCACCGCCATGTGAATGAATGCCTGCAACACCAAACTGATGCCTAATCCTACCGCTAACAACGCACCATAAGCCTTCGGACTTTTGATGACTATTTTGATGCATCGAAACAACAAAACGAGATACAGAAAAATAATAGCGAACCCGCCCAACAAACCATACTCTTCTATGATGATGGCGAAAATGAAATCGGAATACGGGTGAGGCAAAAAATTTCTTTGATGACTATTACCCGGACCCTTGCCCAAAGTGCCTCCTTTGGCAATGGCAATTTTCGCTTGCTGCACCTGATAAGGCACTTCGCGACTATCGCCAAAAGTTTCTATGCGTTTTTTCCAGGTTTCAAATCGTCCTTGTCCGGGTATGGTCATGACGATAAGCACCGTAATTGCAACTGCGCCCGCAATAATTCCCATTGAACTCATGAGATGCAGAATTTTCATGCGCCCGATAAACATCACCAACATACTTGTGGCAAACAACATGACTGCCGTTGAAAGATTGGCGGGTAATATCAATGCGCAAATTCCCATTACCGGCAGCATGATGCTGAACATGGATTCTTTCCATGTGGTGTTTTTAGTTTGACGAACAGCCAGTTCGCGGGCGAGATACATCATGAGCGCAAGTTTTGCCAAATCAGATGCCTGAAAAGTTAAACCCACAACAGGCAGGGTAATCCATCGTGCAGCTTCATTTTTACTGGTTCCGAAAAACAAAGTATAGATGAGCAAAGGCACAGAAATCACTAAAAGTATTTGCGCTATACGGGCATAATAACGATAGTGAATTTTGTGCATGAGAAACATGAGCGCAAAACCAATCCCCATCAATACGCACTGTTTGAATAAATAATATTCCGTGCCTTTCTTTTCGACATAAGCCAACGAACCTGTGGCGCTGTAAACAGCCAACAACGATACTACCGATAGCAATGCCACTACCAGCCAAATGATTTTATCGCCTTTGATATAACCGGTGATTTGGTTCATGGGTTTTGTGATTTTTATTTCTGTAGAGACGCATATCATGCGTCTCTAAGGGGTTTATTATTTATAAAGACAACACCGCATGTCTGAATTTACGACCACGGTCTTCATAATTTTGAAACAAATCGAAACTGGCACAGGCGGGTGACAGCAACACTACATCGCCTTTCGTTGCTACTTTGCTCGACATTTGAACTGCTTCTTGCGCAGAGCCTGTGTTAACAATCAAATCAACATAGCGCGAAAAAGCTTCGTGAATTTTCAGGTTGTCAACGCCCATGCAAATAATTGCCTTTACTTTTTTCTTCACCAATGGCTTAAGAATTTCATAATCGTTGCCTTTATCAACGCCTCCGGCAATCCAAACCACGGGGCGGTTCATGCTTTCGAGCGCATACCAAACAGAATTTACATTGGTGGCTTTCGAATCGTTGATGTATTCGACTCCTCCGATTTTAGCGATAAACTCCAGGCGATGTTCCAAGCCTTTGTAATCCATCATGCTTTCGCGGATGATATCTTTGTTAATGTCCAGAACTCTAGCCGCAAGTCCTGCTGCCATTGAGTTGTAAAGGTTGTGAGTACCTTTGAGCGATAAGTCTGTTACGAGCATATTGAATGGGATTTTATGGTTGATGAAAAGTTTTTTTTGTTCGGTGAAAGCAATGCTGTCTGTTTTTTTTTTATGACTGAAGGGCAATTGCTGCGCTTTGATTTGTTGCTGCGGAAGGTGTTGCATGGTTACTTCATCATCACTGCAATAGATGAAGTAGTCGCATTCGCTTTGATATTTGGCGATATTAAATTTTGATTGGGCGTATTTATCTAAGCTGTATTCGTAGCGGTCTAAATGGTCGGGAGTAATGTTGAGCAGAATGCTTACATAGGGTTTGAATGATGTAATATCATCCAACTGAAAACTGCTGATTTCGAGCACATACACATCGTGTTTTTCTTCAGCAACAAGCGCGGCAAAACTCTTTCCTATATTGCCGCCAAGCCCGGCATTGATGCCCGCCTTTTTGAAAATATGATGCGTGAGACTGGTGCAGGTGCTTTTACCGTTACTTCCGGTGATGGCAATAATTTTCGCATCAGTATATCGCGAAGCAAATTCTATTTCGGATATAACGGAAATATTTTTTGCTTTCGCTTTCTTAATGATTTCGGCTTTTTCAGGAATACCCGGACTTTTGATAACGGTAGATGCGGCTAATATTTTATCTTCTGAATGTTGTTCTTCTTCAAAAG
This sequence comes from uncultured Chitinophagaceae bacterium, assembly GCA_964518215.1. Lineage (GTDB taxonomy): Bacteria > Bacteroidota > Bacteroidia > Chitinophagales > CAIOSU01 > CAYSGX01. Next base: position 25,350 of record CAZFFP010000027.1, on the reverse strand, counting down.
CGATATTTCTTTTTTGCAATTCAGTTTTATAGTTATCCTTAATTTTTCCCGCATCGCTCACAAACACATCAAAGCCCTGTTGCTGCGCGAGCATTGCTGCGCCAACACCGCTTTCGCCACCGCCTAATATTGAAATGAAATCCTTCTGCACTCCTTTTGTATTTATGATTTAGGGTTTATGATTTATGATTTGGATTTTGTGTGATGTTGAGTTTTTCGTCATTGCGAGGAATTGCGCTGCCACGCAGTTGAGCATGACGAAGCAATCATTTATAAAAATTAGATTGCATCGCTCCACTACGTTGCGCTCGCAATGACGTTGATTAATTGTTTTGAGTTTTATTTCTTGTTGTTTCATTTTTCTTAATTCCTAAATCCGAATTCATACGTCATAAATCTTTCTCTATCTAATTTTCAGCGTTACAATCGTCATTACTGCCAGCAGTATGCCTACTATCCAGAAGCGTGTTACAATTTTCGATTCGTGCATTCCTGATTTCTGATAATGGTGATGCAGTGGCGACATTTTGAAAATGCGTCTGCCTTCGCCATATTTTCTCTTCGTGTATTTGAAATAGCTTACCTGCATCATCACCGAAAGATTTTCTATTAGGAAAATGCCGCACAACACGGGTAGCAATAATTCTTTCCGAAGAATAATAGCCAATGCAGCTATGATGCCGCCAAGAGCGAGACTTCCGGTATCGCCCATGAACACCTGAGCCGGATAAGCATTGAACCAAAGAAAGCCTACACAAGCGCCCACAAAAGCGGCAGCGAAAATTACCAGCTCGCCCGTATGCGGAATAAACATGATTTTTAGATAGTCGGAAAAAATCAGGTTGCCAGAAACATAAGCAAACACTAACAGTGTAGCACCTACGATAGCCGATGAACCTGTAGCTAATCCATCCACGCCATCGGTAATGTTGGCGCCATTCGATACTGCTGTGATGATGAATGTTACAATGAGCAAAAACAAAATGAAAATGATAATAGGCGAAGCAATGCCAGCCATTTCTATCAGCTTGTTGTATTTCAGTTCATGATTTTTTATGAAAGGAATAGTGGTGCTGAGTTCCTTCACATCTTTATAAAATTTATTCATGAAGCGATGCGTAGTCGTTTCATCTTGCGCTGCCAACTGTTCGTATTCCGTTTGTTTTATTTCATGGCGCACCGTTACATCATCGTGGAAATACAATATGGCTCCGAGTATCATGCCCAATCCAATTTGCCCGATAACTTTAAATTTTCCGGCAAGACCTTTTTTATCTTTTTTAAATACTTTGATATAATCATCAAGAAAACCAATGAAGCCCATCCACACGGTGGTGAGAATCATGAGTTGTATGTAAATGTTTTGTAGATTGGCGAATAATAATGTTGGAATGAGGATAGCAGCGAGTATCATCAATCCGCCCATAGTGGGAGTGCCTTCTTTTTCTTTCTGTCCGTCCAAACCCAAATCGCGAATGGATTCGCCCACTTGCTTTTTCAGAAGAAAAGCGAGAATGCGCTTGCCAAACACAATCGTTATCACCAACGACAATATGATGGCAAATGCCGCCCTGAAGGTGATGAACTGAAACAGTCCGGCACCGGGTATGTCGAATTGGAGGTCGAGGTATTTGAAGAGATGATACAGCATTTATGATTTCGGATTTATGATTTTTTTGATTTTCGACTTTTCGATTTTCGATATGCGACAGTCGCATATCGAAAATCGCATGGTCGCATATCGCTTTATTTATCTAATTCACTCAAAGCTTCCACCAGCACTTTCTTGTCATCAAAAGGATATTTCACTCCATTTATTTCCTGATATTTTTCGTGTCCTTTGCCGGCAAGCAGAATAATGTCCTTGGCTGTCGCCATCATGCACGCGGCTTTGATGGCTTCTTTTCTGTCGGTGATGCTCAATACTTTTTTATAGTGCAGCGGCTCAATTCCTTGCTTCATTTCTTCAATAATATCTTCGGGTTTTTCATTGCGCGGATTGTCGGAAGTGAGAATCACTTTGGTGCTCAACTCACACGCAATGCGTGTCATTTCCGGGCGCTTGGCTTTATCGCGATTGCCTCCACAACCCACCACAGTTATCACCTGTTCATTGTGTGTGCGAATGGCTTTGATAGTGGACAACACATTTTTCAGCGCATCGGGCGTGTGTGCATAGTCCACAATACCTATGATTTTTTCTTTCGGAGAAACTATATAATCGAACCTGCCTTCGGCTGCACCTAATTTGCTGATAGCGCTTAACGCATCTATTTTTTCAATGCCTAAAACAACCGCGATGGCATAAATTGAAAGCAGATTATACGCATTGAATTCGCCAATTAGACGGCTGTGTAATTCGAGTCCTTCAATTTGCAGCACCATGCCCAAAAAAGAATTTTCAAGAATGGACGCCTTGAAATCGGACATAGATTTAAGACTGAAAGTTTTTACGGTTGCCTTAGTGTTTTGCACCATTACCGATGCGCGCTTATCGTCATTATTGATGAGGGCTGTAGCATGAGCGGGCAAATCATCGAAGAGTTGTTTTTTCGCCTTGATGTATTTGTCAAATGTTTCGTGATAATCGAGATGGTCGTGTGTGATGTTGGTAAACACTGCCACATCGAAATCGAGAGCATGAACACGATTTTGATGAATGGCATGTGAACTTGCTTCCATAAAACAATGCGTGCATCCGGCTTCTAGCATTTTCGCCAACAACTCATTTATCTGAATGGCATCGGGGGTGGTGTGTGTGGATGGAATAATTGCTCCATCAATTTCATTTTGCACGGTAGAAATCAACCCGCACTTATATCCCAACGAGCGGAATAAATGATAGCTGAGTGTGGCAACAGTTGTTTTGCCATTGGTTCCGGTAATGGCAACGAGTTGCATTTTTTCAGAAGGATTATCGAAAAAATTTCCGGCAATGAATGATAATGCTTCGGAAGAATTTTTTACAACTACAATGGTAGCGTTGTCGGACAGCTTAGAGTTGTCTGACCACTGTGAGTCTGACCATTTTTCGCAAACAATAGCAACAGCGCCTTGTGCAATAGCTTTAGAAATATAATCGTGTCCGTCTAACTGAGTGCCTTTGATGGCAATAAACAACGAGCCTTTTTGCACGGCACGCGAATCGAAAGTGATATGCTTCACTTCCATATCGGTTCTGCCGAACAACTGCTCGATTCGCACCTTGTATAATATGTCGCTCAACTGTTTCATCAGCTCAGTTCTATGATGATTTGTTTTCCTTTTTCAATTCTTTCGCCCGGAAGCAATGATTGTCTTTTTACCATCCCGCTGCCGCTTACCTGCACGCGCAAGCCTAATGTTTCCAAGAGATACAACGCATCTCTCAAGCCCATGCCCGTTACATCTGGCACCAATGTTTCGAGATAATTCACACTTTGCACTTTGATATAATTTTCGCTGCGCTCGCACTGCACCCAGTCGGCATCTGCTTCGTTGGCTTTAATGGGAAGCGATAATTTTTTCTGAAGTATTACCAAATCATCGCGGTAGGATTTGGATATGGCTCTATAATTTTCGGCAAAAAGTTTAGGCTCGGTATTTACCGGTTGATGAATGTCGAACGAAGTGGAATAAATTTTTTCTGCTACTTCTTTAAAAACCGGAGCCGCCACTTTCGAACCATAATACAAACCTGTAGATGGAGAAGTAATAACCACCACACAGGAATACTTCGGATTATTGGAAGGAAAATATCCGCAGAAGGATGCCTGATAAAAAGTGTGCTTGTAGCCTAAAGTTTTGTCTAAAAGTTTTGCTGTTCCGGTTTTGCCTGCAATGCGAATTTCCTTATCGTAAACATTTCGTGCAGTGCCGCTGTCCACCACTGCCTGCAACATATCGCGCAGTTGCGCAAGCGTTTCATCAGAGCATATTTTTTCATTCAACACTTCGGTCTTAAACGACTCGACCACTACACCGTTTTGCAGAATTTTTTCTACCACATAAGGCTTTACCGACTTTCCATTATTAGCAATGGCATTGTAGAAGGTGAGCATTTGCAAGGGCGTCAATTTCAACTCATAGCCCACAGCCATCCACGGCAACGTAACCCCCGACCATGATTTGTCTTCGCGCTTTTTAATGAATGGTTCAGGTTCGCCCGCAATTTCAAAACTTACAACTTTACTCAAACCGACTTTTTCAATATGGTCTAAAAATTTTTGCGGTTGGTGGCGGTAGTATTCATCAATCAGTTTGGCGAATGCAACATTAGATGATTTGGCAAAAGCCTTCTTCACCGTAACAGTGGTCATGTCGTGCCATTCGGAATCGCGCATGGTGCGGTCGTAAAATTTGCGCACTCCTTTTTCAATATCTACCGTAGTATTTTTATTGATGTATCCGTCTTCGATAAGCGCCAAAACAGACATCAATTTAAATGTAGAACCCGGCTCGGTGGCTTCGCCCACAGCATAATTATAGTCTTCAGAATACTTTCCGTTTTTATCTCTGCCGAGATTTGCAATGGCTTTTATTTTTCCGGTAGCAACTTCCATCAATACTGCACAGCCATGATGCGCCTGATGCGAATCGAGCGCGCTGAGTAATGCGTGTTCCAACACATCCTGCAATTCGATATCAATAGTGGTAACAATATCGTTGCCATGCACCGAACTGAATTCCTCATTATCATTCACCGGAACCCAGGTGCCTCCGGCAATTTTTTGCATGAGCCTTTTACCTTGCACGCCAGCCAATGCTTCGTTGTATTTTCCTTCCAAGCCGACCGCTATTTTATCGTTGCGCTGAAAACCGATAGTGCGACTGGCAAGCATCTGAAACGGATGCACACGTTTGCTTTTCTGAATGACAATTAAACCACCTCTGAATCTTCCTTTATTGAATATGGCAAATGTTTTTACCGCCTGTAAATCGTGATAAGTGATATTGCTTTTGATAAGTGTGTAGCGCTTGCCACTGTTGCGCGCATTGATGAGTTGCTGTTTGTATTGCTGTTTGGTTTTGTCTTTAAAATGCAGCGACAGCATGTGCGCCAGCGAATCTACTTTCTCATTGAAAAATACCTGCGTGATGGCTTCCGTGCGGGCATCGAAGCGGATGTCGAAAAACGGCAGCGAGGTTGCCAACAAACTTCCATCGGAAGCAAAAATATTTCCACGCTCGGCATCAATGGGCAAATAAGCAGTAGTAAGGCTATCGGCAAGTGCGCGCCAATGGCTTCCTTCGACATGCTGTATTTGGAAAGTTTTGAACAGAATGCCTCCGCCCAATACCACCACAAAAAGCATTGCGAGATAAACCCGCCATAATATGTCGCGCTTAATACTCACCTTTCTTTACATTGATTTTTTTAGGAGGGTCTGTTAATTCTTTTAATCCTTTCGGAGCCACTGCTTTTGCTACTTCAGTTTGTTTGCTCTTCAACATGAGTTCAGATTTAACTGTCATGTATTCCCAACGCAGCACTTTGAGTTTCAACTTGGTTTCGTCAATTTGTCTGATAAGTGTTTCGTTGAAATGCGCATTTCTGATATAGAGAAAAGCGAGCACCACCAACAATGCCACATAGGGAAAGTGGCGATTGAACAGCGCATATTCCGCCTGCTTCTTTTTTGAAACAGCGGGGGCGGGAACAGCCTCGGGCGTTAAGGCTTCTACTTCCGGTTCCTGAATTTCGGTGGCGGTCATGTTGGTTGGTTGTTGGTTTTATTGGTTTTTTGAGAGACGCATATTATGCGTCTCTAAGGTTTTTCGGCAACCCTCATTCGGGCGCTTCGTGCTCTGCTGTTCATTTTGATTTCCTCCTCAGAAGGTTCCACCGGTTTTTTGGTGATTACTTTAAAAGGTGTTTCAAAATTTCCGAACAAGTCTTTTTCTATTTCTCCACTTATGTTTCCAGCTTTCATAAAATTTTTTACCATACGGTCTTCCAGCGAGTGATACGAAATCACTACCAATCTTCCTCCGGGCTTCAACACTTCTGCAGATTGTTGTAAGAGTTCTTCAAGCGCCTGCATTTCTTCATTCACTTCAATTCGCAAAGCCTGAAAAACCTGTGCGAGATATTTGGCTCTGTTACCGATGATGCAAGGCTCTATTACCGACAGGAAATCTGCTATGGTTTTCACCGCTTGCGATTGACGCGCTTCCACAATTCTTTTGGCAAGTGTTCTGGCATTGCGCACTTCGCCATAGTTTCCGAAAATTTGCTGCAACTCGTGTTCGCTCCGCTGCTGTATAATGTCGGCTGCATTATTGGTCAGGTTTTGACTCATGCGCATATCTAAAGGCGCATCGAAGCGGAAGGAAAATCCTCTTTCAGCCGTATCGAACTGATGCGATGACACCCCGAGGTCGGCTAAGATGCCGTCTAAGGGAAAGGCGTTCATGGCTTTGCAGAATGGTTTCAAGTGTCTGAAATTTTGAGGTATAAAAACCAATTGTTCGTTTGCCTCAACATTGCGAGCCGCATCAGCATCCTGATCGAACGCGAGCAACTTTCCGTTTTTCAGCCGCTTCAAAATCTCGCGTGAATGTCCGCCTCCGCCAAACGTAACATCGGCATATATTCCGCCTTCTTTAATATTCAGCGCATCTACCGATTCCTTTAACAGCACCGGCTCGTGATAACTCATGACCCGGAATTTTCATCGTCATCGCTCATCACTTTTTCAGCGAGTGTGGCAAAGGCATCGGAGTCCACCTGCATGAGTTGTTCGTAGATTTCAGGATTCCACATTTCGACTACTTTGCCATTGGCTACCATGATAATTTCTTTGCTGATGCCGGCAAAATCCATTAATGGACGCGGCAACAACATACGCTCGGCATTATCTAATTCTATCTGTGTAGCGCCTCTCAGAAATACGCGCTTGAATTCTCGGTTTTCCTTTTTGAAGGTGTTGAGCTTGTTCACTTTCGCAGCTACCTGTTCCCACTCATTGAGCGGATACATGACGATGCACTTTTCAAAACCCCGGTTGATGACAAACCCTTTTTGCATGGCAGCGGGCAGTTGACGCAACAAAGCCGCGGGCACCCGCACCCGGTTTTTGTTGTCCACCGCACAAAGAAATTCGCCTAAGAGAGCCGCCATTGATGAATGAAGTTTTTACTGCCGGAAATATTTAATAATGCAATTTTACCACTTTTTACCACATAAAGAAATTTTTAGTGCATATTTTTTTATCCACATGGAGTTAACGTGTGGAAAATATTAATTATTGCAGGGAATTGTTATAAAAAATAAAGGTAGGAAAATGTGGGAAAAAATTCAACTAAAATTCATTTACAAAGCTTTTTTGAGAAATTGCAAAGGAGGATATAGCCAGTAAACCCGACTGCATCAGGTAACTTTTTGCATGAACAATTCATACATTTATTAAAATGCAGGCTTTGAACTTTCCAACCTTATAACCTTGCAACCTTCAAACCTTTCAACCTTATAACTTTATGCTCCCAAGAGTAAAATCATTGTTTAAAAAACGAGCGCATGAAAGCAGTTTCTATAAAAATTTCAGGAAAAGTGCAGGGAGTTTTTTTCAGGAAAAGCACACAAGAGAAAGCCATTGAGTTAGGTATTGCGGGCTTTGTTCAGAATATGCCCAATGGCAGTGTGTATGCTGAAGCCGAAGGCGATGATGATGCCATGAATAGTTTCATTGAGTGGTGCAAGCAGGGACCGGCAAGTGCCATGGTAACGGGTATAGAAATTACACCCGCCATTACAAAAGGATACCATGAGTTTATTGTGAAGAAGTAGCAGGTAGTTCAATATTAATTTTCTGGCAAAACAATTTTCAGGCAACCAAAGTCGTATTATCATCATCATAATATTTTAAAAGCGACACCGATTATGAAAAAAGTCATTGTTATACTTATGTTGTTGGTTTCAATCATGCACCATCAAGCAATTGCTCAGCAGGTTTATGATATTCATCTCGACACCATTAAATCAGTGCTGAATGAAGCACCTCGCATTTATGAAGACATTATGAAAAAATTTGTGGCTCAGGATACTACGCTTGAATGGGTAGATTACCTCACATTATATTATGGCAAAGCATTCATGCCCGGATACAGTCCCTACGGTGCATCACTTTCATCAGAAATTTCAGCTTTAATCAAGGAGGAAAAACATCAAGAGGCATTAAAGGAAGTAAACCTGAAACTCATCAGCCAGCCTACCAACCTGAAGCTGCTTCAGTTGAAAGGATATTTGCTTAACATGACAAACGATACCGTAAATTCTAAAATAGCTTACAATCAATATTTCAGCCTGCTTTCCATTCCTTTCTTTTCAGGAAACGGCTTGTCTGCGGACAGCGCTTTTGTGGTTACGAGCGTTAGTGACGAATATCTTATTGTTAGAGAACTAGAGTTAACTTCCACTTCGCAGTCGTTGATAAGCATAAACAAAAGGTCATACGACATACTACATTGCATCGACAAAGAAGGGAACCAAAAGAAATTATACTTTGACAATGAATTGCCTTTCAAATTAGGTTTGGCAGGTATGTTTTCAAATCTTGGAAACGAAAAAAATGAAAAGAAGAAGAAAAATAAAAAGTAGAAATTTTTGAAAAAACGAAAAAACGATTGGTATTACTTTGTAAACTTCACGTTCAATTCAACTCTTCAATCTCACTTCTAAATTTACCTTCAAATTTTCTTCAGCCTAATTAAATCCATTCTTAGTCATTTGATTATTTATAAAAAGCAAAAATGATAATTGTCTTTTTGGTTCGTTTTGTATCATTACAGCAATAAAATTTTCTACTCAAAAAATATTTTATGGAATTCATTGAATCAAAAATTACTCATTATGCCGAACAACATACCACGCCCGAATCGGATGCTTTAAAAAATCTGAACCGCGAAACTCATGCTAAGGTTTTAATGCCTCGCATGTTGTCGGGGCATTTACAAGGGGCATTTTTAAAAATGGTAAGCGCCATGATTGCTCCCCGAAGAATTCTTGAAATAGGAACTTATACCGGCTATTCTGCTATTTGCCTTGCCCACGGATTACAAGAAGATGGGAAACTTCATACCATTGATATTAATGAAGAGCTTGAAGAAATGGCGCTGAGTTATTTTCAGCAAGCCGGATGTGCCGAAAAAATTCAATTGCATACAGGTAATGCGTTAGAAATTATTCCTCAGCTTCAGGAAACTTTCGATTTGGTTTTTATTGATGCCGACAAAGAAAATTATTCGCGCTACTACGATTTGGTATTTGATAAAGTGCGAACAGGCGGATTTATATTGGCTGATAATGTTTTGTGGAGCGGCAAAGTGTTAGAAGATAAAAAAGACAAAGACACAGCAGCCATTCACGCATTCAATGAGAAAATTCAAAATGATACAAGAGTGGAAAATATGCTGTTTCCTTTAAGAGATGGAATCATGGTAGTAAGAAAAATAGTATAGCCGCAGCCAAACTATTGTAACAAAGCCAGTTTTTTTCTGCATAACTCTATATACTGAAACTCTTCGGGAGCGATGGGTTTCAGAGAAATGGCTTTCTTCAAATTTTCGATAGCGTTCATTTTATTGCCAATATGCTGAAAGAAAACTGCCAAATCGTAGTAATACACGATATAGCTCGGATTCATGCTCGTGGCTTTTTGCAGCATTTGAAAAGCGTTGTCCATAGAGGCTCCTTTGGGCATGCCCCCGAAAAATACCTGAGCTAATTTCCGTTCCAACCAAGTGGGTTTGGTGAGTTCATAATTCCACCAAGCTAACATGTGCAATATTTCAGGATGATTGGGATTCATTTTCATGGCAATATCGGCATACTTTTTTATGTCCCATGCCGCCTGAACCCTTCCTTTGGCATCATAAAAACGCGCCATGCGGGCAATGGCTCCCGCTTTAATCAAATTGGCTTCGAATGAATGAGGATACAGCGCGAAACTCTTTTCGGAATAATTAAAACATTGCTGATAATATTCTTTCGACTTATCATCGTTGATGCCTTCTTCAAGCCAGCCCTGACGTTGATAGAGATAGGCTATGTTAAATAGAGCCGTGGCGTTGGTGGAGTCTTTCTGCAACACTTGCTTATAGATACTGATGGCTCTCCACTCCTGATAATTTTTTTGTGCTTCTTCGGCTTGTTTCAATAGATTTTCAATCGTACTCTGAGCCAATACAGATACTGATAAAAACGTCAAAACGACTAAGACTATGGAAAATTTGCGAAACATATTACGAAAGACATACAAAGGTAGCAAAACGAAAGTTCACTATCAACGGGCAATTCGATACAATACCAAAATTATTACCGGCAAGGGAATTTCTCCGTTCACTTCCCATTCATCGGTGCCAAGATTGGTCCATGAGCGCTTAATAATGTTTCCCTGAATGAAAAACTCATCTTCCATAGCGCCAAACACGGGGCGGATATTATTTCCGTCCACTTCAAAAATTAGGTTGTCTGCCATGTAGCGCCTTTGCAGCCGCGAGCCATTCCAAATAAAATCTTCGCCTGTATCGTACCAAGCGCGCCTAAGAACAGTTCCGTCAAAAGTCCAGTGTTCAAAATCATCGAAACGCCAGCGGTTGCGCAACAGTTGTCCGTCCCACAAAAATTCTTCAACGCCTCCGGTCCACAACCTTCTGATGGTACTGTTCCCGGTTACAATAACTCCTGCCGGTTTTGCCGATTGAAGCGAATCCATCAGTTCTTTGCCTATGTCGTATTGCACTGCAAAAAACGCAAACACCGCCATGAGTTCGGCAGTGCTGACATTTTTTTCTACCGAAAAAAGAGGTGTTTTTTGATGCTGATTGGTAAAAACCACCGAGCCGTCATTCATTTTTTCAAATCTGCCCACTTCCAAATGACTGCTGTATTTATTCGCGCCAATAAACACCCTCCCTCTCGACACGGCATACACGGGTTGTTGATTTTGGTTGTAAATAAGTTGCGAAGTTTTTTTCGAAAACAAATCGGTGCCTTTCACGAGAAAAAAAATATGGTCGCGGGTTTCATTGTTTCCATTGAAAATCAAATTGCCCCGCACCGTAAAAATTACCGAGCCGTCCGGGTTGCTCATGTCGGTTCCGGTGTCGAAAAGTTTTCCGTTCGAAATAAGAATTGCAGGAGTTCCCAAAGAATCGAACACCTGCACTCCGCTTTGGGCAAAGACATTTTGAAAGCAGCACAGAAAAATTATTTTAAAAAAGAATTTCATGGAGTGAAGAAGTTGCGGAGTTATAAAGTGGAATGAATGTTTTTTGTTTTTATAGAAACTTTATAACCGTAATCGTGCCATGATTGTTTCTTAGAAGCATGGCTACTTGGAAAGAATCCGCACTTGCCCGTCACCGATTTTTTTGTTGTTGCTGTCGGAAACCGAAATTTCATACAAACCTGGCGCATCAATATAATGTTTGAAAAAAGTATAAGTCCATTTGGGTTTTACATTGAATCGCATCGTGGAGATTTTTTTTCGGGCTTCATCTTCTATTACAAACAAGTCAATAATCAGTTCCCTGACATCAAAAGGAGTTTCGCTTTCTACAAACACATACACATAGTTTTGCCCCCGATTGTTATAAAACACCGAACTGATGCCTACGGGCTTGTCTTGTTCCACGCCACCGCAAAAAATGAGGTTGTCTTTTAAAACGGTTTTTTTAGCAGCAGTTGAAGTTTTGGGAGCGTTCTCATTTAAAGAATCCATATCTGAAACGCGTATTCCCAAATCTTCAATGGTATTCTTTTCCTGAGCAAAGGCAGCAAAGAAGGAACAAAAGAAGAAAATGATGAAAGTGGTTGTTTTCATACACCACTAAAATAGGCAAATGTGAAAGAAAGTTTTTAAAAATCTTTCAAAATATCATGCACCGTGTATTGGTTGGTAACCTGTTGGGTTTGTATGCCCAACTTTGAAGCGCCTTCAAGGTGCATGGGTGTATCATCGAGAAAAAGAGTGTTTTCGGCTTGCAAACCATGTTGGTCTAAAATGTATTGAAACACTTCGGCATCGGGCTTTCTGAGTTGAATTAAATGCGAATAATACACCTGATGAAAAAACGGCTCTAGGTTTTCGTAAGGATGCGTTGCTCTCAAAATATCATGAAATCCATCGTAGTGAATTTCGTTGGTATTGCTGAGCAGAAAAATGCGGTATTTGTTTTTCAACTGCAACAGCAATTCGAGTCGCGAAGCGGGAATATCTAGCAGCATGGCGTTCCATGCAAAATCAATTTCTTCATCGGTGGTGTTTGGGTGCAGCACTTTTCTTAAAGCATCTCTAAATTCTTCGGAAGAAATAGCGCCCACTTCAAACTGCTTAAAAATATCGAGCTCGCCATTGGGTGAAAAATCTTTGATGCCATACCGATGTGCTAAATCAATAAATGCCTGAGTAGTGCGCGGAATATCAAGGTTAATAATGACTCCCCCTAAATCGAAGATGATGTTTTGAATATTATTTGTCATGGCAAGGAAACTAATTTCGCTGCAAATATGTAATTTTGCCGCCACAAGTGCGGGCCTATAGCTCAGTTGGTTAGTAGCACCTGACTCATAATCAGGGGGTCGCAGGTTCAAGCCCTGCTGGGCCCACAGTAAAATCAAGGGTTTCGGAGTTTCGGCTTTGAAACCCTTTTTTTATTTGCACACAATTTGCACACACTTTTTCAAAATTACTCACCAAAACATCAATTTCATTTTTTGATGATAAATTTTTCAATGAGTAAATTTTCAGCGTTTTAAAATTGAAAATAAATCAGTGAAATATTATCATTATACTATTTACCCCGCTGTTCGGAATTTGTAATTCCGAACCCCTGAGCTAAGAATTTGTAATCCGAATCCACACAACTGGTCAAACCAGTTGTCCGTTGTCCGTTGTCCCCTGCCTTCAACGCCAAGCCATATACGACTCTGAACTTTTGACAAAACTGTAATTTTACAGGCTTGCCACGCTATGAATCGAGCAATCATGAATTCCGCTTCTCAATCTCCCAGTTTCACTTTCATACTCACCGGTTGGTGGTCGGACCATTCGAATTGCAGGTCTTGGGTTTTTACTTTGAGCACTTCTATGTTGGGCGACACTAAGAAGAAATCTATCACCGTGCAGGAAGTAGTTTCAGGGTTGAAAGGTCCCTTCAGATTGCGGTTGGTAGGCACCGAACTGTCATGCACCCACTGCCAGCCCTGAGGCATTTTTCCGGCATCAATATTTTCCGGTGCATAGTCATCGCCTCGTTTGGTATAAGTGTTTTTGTCAAATCCGGGAGGCGATTGGTTCCAGTCGCCACCTACCACTATGTAATTGCCTTTGTCGTATTCTTTCAGCAAATAATCTTTTATGAATGCCATTTCCTGCCTCTTGAGTTCTCCGGTTTCGTCATAAGCCGAATTGTGTATGTTGATAACCACCAAATCTTTCCCGTTGGGCAAAGGTGTGCGCTGCACCAAAATGCAGCGGTCTAAAAAATAAATGCGTTTGGGCCAGGGAAATTCGCCAGGTAATTGATAGCGGGTGGTTTCGGTAAGCGCATAGCGCGAAAAGCTTCCTAAGCCTGCATCCACACCGCCCATAGGCGACAGATAAGGAACGGGAACAAACTTCACCAAGTAGTTGCGTGCATAGCTGTTGGAATGTTGCGGCAACACCGATGCAATGGCTTCCAATTGATTGGTGCGGTAACTGCGTTTAGCGCAGTAGTCCACTTCCTGCAACAAAATAAAATCGGTGTTGCTGTTTTGCTCTAAATATTTCTTAATTCCCGAAAGGTATGCTTCCACATTTTCTTTTGAAGAAATCACCGTTTTACCACCATCATAAAAAAAATCGTCTTTGGCTCCCAAGCCCGCATAGCCGATGTTCCAAATCATGAAAGTAAACTCCGAACTGTCGGGCAACAGCGTTTGCTCAATATTCACCGGTATGCTTTCGGAAAGTGGTGGCTGGTAATCGGTAAAGGATGCGTAAATGAGGTTTACAACCACATACAAACCAAAAAGCAAACCTATCAGCAGAATTATCTTGAACATTATTTTTACAGCATTCATATCATTAAATGTATGGAGCTAAAATAGGGTTTTGCGGGCAAATGAAAGTATTATTTGGTTTTAAACAATCGCTACTATTTAGAAGCGCCCAATTCACAGCAAATTCCGGGAGGATTCAACCAGTTGTTTCCCGATGAATATAATATCGTTGTGGCAGATAGTTTTCGTGGAAATTATACTACAAATGTTGTTGACACCGAATCGGTAGATTTTAAAATGGCATACGATTCATTGATTCGGTAGTATGTACCAACCTGCCATGCGGTTTTAATATTCCTTTGCTTAATGATGATAATAATCAGGCGCTGAAAAAAGTATTAATGAGTTAAAAACAAAGAAGTTGTTTACACCAAAACACCTTGCCCTTTATTCACAATACCCAATACTTTTCCTGTGAATTCGTGCCCGAGAAAAGGTGTGTTTTTGGAACGGGAGCGAATGTTTTGTTTGGTAAATGTCCATTTTAAATCGGTATCGAAAATGGTAAGGTCGGCAGGTGCTTTTTCCTGAATAGTGGCAGCGGGTAAGCCTAAAATTTTTCGCGGGGCGGAAGAAAACTTCGCTACGATTTCTTCGGCAGATAATTTATTTTTTAAAGCCGTGTTGGCAACTGCGAAAGCCGTTTCAAGGCTCGTCATTCCAAAATCAGCCAAATCGAATTCGAGGTCTTTGGCTTCGGTATCGTGCGGAAAATGATGGCTGGCAATGGTTTCGATAGCGCCCTCTTTCAGCGCTTTAATCAATGCATCGCGGTCTTTGGTGGTGCGCAAAGGCGGCAACACTTTCAGATGCGTATCATATTCTTCCAAAGCTTCATCGGTAAGCAGCAAACTGTAGGGAGTAACCGATGCCGTAACCTGAATGCCTTCGGCACGCGCTTTTTTCAGGTGCTGCACCGATTCGGGCGTGCTTATAAAAGCTATGTGTAAACGCGATTCGGCATATTCGCACAAATGAATATCGCGCTGCACCATCAACGCTTCCGAAAGATTGGGAATGCCTTTCATGCCCAAATGCGAACTCATCATTCCTTCGTTCATGTGTGCGCCTGCACTCAGCGAAGCCTCATCGGGAAAGCTATACACCAAACCTTTGAAAGGTTTCACATACAAGAGGCTGCGCAACATATTTCCCGCGCTGACATGCGTAACAGGTCCGTCAGAAAAAGCAACGGCTCCGCTGTGGTTCATGTCGTATATTTCGGCAATGTCAGTGCCTTTGCAATTCACGGTGAGCGCACCGATGGGGCGAATGTCCACCGCAAGGTCTTTGCTTTTTTTCAGTATGTATTCTATTTCAGATTTAGAATGCAATGCGGGTTTGGTATTAGGCAAACAACACACAGTAGTGAAACCGCCTACTGCCGCTGCTGCCGCACCCGATTCAATATCTTCTTTATGTTCCAAGCCGGGGTCGCCAAGGAAAGCAGCCATGTCCACCCAACCGGGCGACACGCTCAAATTTTTGCTTTCAACTATTTTAAAATTCTTTTCGGGCTTAATGCTTTTGGCAACTTTTGTAATGATGCCTTTTTGAATCAGAATATCCTTTTTTTGTAAATGATGCGGTGAGGTGGGGTCAATGATGAGTGCGGAACGAAGAAGAATATTCATGAAGATTTTTTATTTCAAAAACCGCAGCAGCAAAATTTCTGCCGCTAAAAACACGAGGGCTAAAATAATGCAAACTTTCCAAAGCGCTATGCCACGATTGATTTGTTCAATGGCTTCGGCAAAATTGGTTTTCAGCGCGTCTAAAATTTCTACGCGGCTACCTGCAAAGCGCGCTTCCAATTCTTCGGTGGTATAGGTTTGTGTTTCAGATTCTTGCCGGTTGAAATTGAGCGCCACCCAATGACTGCTGTTGGTTTTCTCATTGAACACTTCAAAAAATCCGGCTTCGGTAATGTCGGCATCTAAATCGAGAAATACTTTGCCACCGAAATTGCGCTGACCGGGAATCCACTCGATGTTTTCGTTTCTGATTTTATACACCGCATCGGTTGCTAAGGTGCGCTCGGCAATTTCTATTTGAGGGTCTTTGCCCAAAATGTAGGAGGTGTTGAGTTTGGCAGAAGAAGTAACCGACATTTTGTAAATGAGCGGCACAAAAATGGAATGAACCGGAAAATCGCTGTAGTCTTTTCCCAAGGGCGAAGCGCACACCACTAACTTGCCGCTTTGAAAATTATACTGACTGAGAAACGAGGCATTGTTTTTCAAACCCAACACCACCTGCTCGCTGCTGCGGGTTTTTCTGACAAAAGTGTAATAGAGTTTTGTTTTGGGCAGCGACAGATTGTCGGGCACTTTTTCGAACACATCGCTGAACAGTTCGCTGTTGATGTTGAGATAACTCACTTCATTTTGCCCTACGCTTTTTTCAGAAATTTCGTTGGCTCCGGTAATGCTCAGAAAACGGTTATAGCTCATTACATCGGCTTTTTCCGAAGGAAACAATAACACAGAGCCGCCACCGCGCAAGTAGTTTTCTAATGCCGAAGAAAGTGCCGATGAAATATTGTTGAGGTTGTTCAGAATCACCAAATTATAATCTGAAAGCGCAGCCGATTCGAGTGCCGATGCGTTCATATTATCTAAGCGATAATTTTTCTGCTCGAAAAACAACGCCTTCAGAAAATTACTTTCCTGCTGCTCATTAATAGCAAGCACGCGAATGAGTTCGTTGGTTTTGAAGGTGAGAAAATACTGGTCGTCAAACGTAATGGGGAAATCGTTGACAAACACTTTGATTTTTTGCCAGCCGTAATCCTGTATGCTGAAACTAAGTGTGTCAATGATGGCGCTGCGGGTGGGCACGGTAACTTCGGTAAGCCCTTTCACCTGTTCATTGATGCTCATGGTTACGCGCACATTAAGCGCATCGCTGTTGCCCGAGTTGCCAATGCGGTAAAGCAGTTGATTGGGTTCGTTGACAAACAGCACGGGTTTTTCGAGCCAGCAAGAATCAATAAATATGTTTTGTTCCTGAACGGCTTGAAGTGGCACTAAGAAGGTTTGCGTAGTAGTGTCGGGTTGCACATCCACTATGTTTTTCTGAAAATCGCTGAGCCAGTAGGCGGTGGCTTGTCCCTGAAAATCGTCCCGAAGTTTTTGCTGAAAACTTTGCACTTCGCTGAGGGTGCGCACTACGGGCGTGGGTTTAATTTCGTCCAACATGGTTTTGAAATCATCGCGCAGCACGGTGCGTTGCTGGCGGGGTTCAAAATTGTTGGTTACTAATTGAAAACGGGTGTTTTCGTTGTAGGCTTTGGAAATTTCGAGCGCCTTCTTCTGCGCCAATTGCAGCAAAGGCTCTTCGGCTGCCACGGCATTCATGCTGAACGAATTGTCAACGTAAATGCTCACGAGTTTTTCTGACGAAGCTGCCGCGCCCGAATCTTTCACGGGAATGAATGGCTGCGCGAAAGCGAAAACCAAAAATGCCACAAACAACAAACGAGCCGCCAATACCAATAAATGCTTGAGTCTCGAGCGGTTGGTGGTTTCATCGTTGATAGATTTGAGAAAACGGACATTGGAAAAGTAGACCGTTTTATACCTGCGGAAATTGAACAGGTGAATGATTACCGGAATAGCCAACAATGCCAAAGCCCACAAAAAAGCCGGATAGAGAAAACTCATAGCGACAAAAATACTTAATAATGCGGGAGTAGAAACGGTGAGGGGTGGAGGGATTGGTTAACAAGCTAATAAAGAAGTTTTAAAGTATTTGGCGGATTGATGAGTGGTTATTAGACGCATATCATGCGTCTCTAAGGGGTGCGGGTTTTTACAATGGCAAAACGGTCTTTCCATTTTAAAAACCATTTTTCATACAATTCATACGAACCTACCACCAAAATCAGCAACAAAACATGTATGCCGAAGAAAAAGGTGAAACCATCGTGCCAGCAGCCCTTGATGTGAAATAATTTAACAAACACCGCAACGGCTATGGGATTAAACATGTAAATGCCGTAAGATACTTTTCCGAAATAATGCCACAATCCATTCTTTTGGGGCATGAATTTGATTTCGGGATTGAACAAAAGATTGCCAATCAATATACCGATGATACCCACATAAATGTATTTTTTGGAAGTGGCTAAAAAGAAATTGTCCCAATAAACATAAACCTCGTTGGTGAACAACAAGACAAAAAATATGCTCAGAGCCACCAACAACCATTTACTTTGATTGAATTGTAGTTGTCGCTTGAAATAATACCAGCCACCCAAACATCCAATTGCCAACACATCCATCCGGCTGATGGTGTTGAGGTATATATCCATCCAGTAATTTTCTGTTCCTACAACAATTCCTCTGTAACAAAAACTGATAAAAATGATACACCAAAATACAAGTGGCAAACGATGAATCGGTATAAATGCCACCAGCAGTGGGCAAACCAAATAAAAATGTTCTTCAATACAAATAGACCACAAATGATTGGCTGCCGCGGAACTGAAACCGTTGCTGATTAATTCAAAATTTCCTAAAAAAACCATGTGCAGCCAGATGTTTTTTGGAACTCCTTCCTGAAACAAATAATGCAGCAACGGAACAAAAGCCAAAGTGAGATAATACAGGGGCCAGATACGCAACACACGTCTGAAGTAAAATTTTTTTACATCAATCAACCCCGATTTTTCTTTTTCGTGCAGCAACAAATATGTAATCAAAAAACCGCTAATAAGAAAGAAAATATCTACCCCGAAAGAAAAATTATGAATGGCATTTTCCAGAAACTTTGCCCAATAACTCAGTTCGCCATTGCCGTTAGTCATAAATTTCGGGAAACCCCAATTAGCCTGCCATCCGTAAAACATGTGAAAAATCACAATCATGTAGGCGGCAATGAACCTGATGATGTCGAGGTTCTTAAAGTAAATGCGATTGCCGCTTGTTGTATTCTGCTGCATACTATTTTTTCAACAACCTTTGTGGTTTGGCTCTGAAATACTCATCTATCCAGAAATACTTGAAAAAAGCGCCAAACGATTCGGTGGACGATTCGATTCTGAACATCGGAGTTTCGTTGAACCATACCATCAGCCTGAATTTGCTCATATCGGTTTTCAAGGCTTCTGCTTGTCCTTTTATCCAGTCGGCTTTGGTGGTGTAGTAGCCGGTTTCTTCAGGAAATCTTTCGCGCGATGATGTTTCGCAAAGCAGCAAAGGTTTGTGCGGAAGTTTTTGAGTAATGAGTGCATAGGCATCCAATCCTTCGTGCCTGAACGAGCGCCATTGCGGCACTCCGGTTTGTCCTGCACCATTGAAAATATCGAGTCCTGCAAAGTCCACATACTCATCTCCCGGATAAGCATCCATAAAATAATTCCAACCTTCTTGCGGTGTCGAAATGGAATTGGGGCACCATACAAATTTGATATTGCCGGCTCCGTTTTTTTTGAAAATATCTACTATGTGCCGATAGGCTTTAATATAGAGTTGCGGATTATTATCGTTGTTGACAATGCACCACGGATACCAGTTGCCGTTAAACTCATGCAGTATGCGCACCAACACTGTGCCTTTCGCTTTGGCAATATTGCGTGCCCATTCCGCAAAATAATAATCATACCATCCTTCGGTTATGCTGTAAAGGTTGGGTTGGCGTTCATTGGGAATATTGGTTTTATGATGTGTTTCGAAAGTTATCATGGGCAGATAGCCTTGTGCAATCAAATCGTTGATTTGGTTTACTTCAGGAAATAAATTAGGTTTTTTGCTGCCATCTACCGACAAGGGTTTGTAGTAACTCACTACACCAATTTTTTCAGGCATAAAACAGCCATACAAATTTTCAAAAGCCGTGTGAATATCTTTCGGGTTGCCACTGTTGCCTTCTTCGCTCCAAAAACCAAACACACAAAAATCATCTGCCTTTGCATTAGGAGGGTCGAACAAATTTTCGGGAGAAAATTTTCCATTTGAAATACTCACGAAATCGAAATGCCAGAAATGATTGTTAGAAAATTTTTCGGCATTATCGAAATTGAAAGCTACCGTAAGTAGTCTTCCTTCTTTATGGCTGATATTGAAAATACCATCGCCACCTTTATTGGCTTTAGCGAATTGATTCAACGGAATGCTGAACAATTGCCAGTGTTGCGAAGGTTCAATTTTCAATTGGTAAACCCATTGGTCATCAACATCGGGTTCAAAAGTGGCGTTTCCGTTATCATCGTCTTCAATAATGATAATAAGTTCTGTAGCGGTTTCGTTGCTCAACGGATTCATCACATAAAAATTCAGATAGTCGGTGTTTACATTCAACTCTTTAAACAAGCCCAAGCCTTTTCCCCAGCCACCAAAAAAATTTTCTTTTTTCCAACTCACTTTCATGGCACGCAAACCCGAATAGCCAAAGCCCGTTGTAACTTTTTGTTCTGCCATCAAATGCACATCGCCAAAAGAAAAAATACCTTCTTTCGAAAAATCGGTTTGACCATCAGCATAAGCTTCAAAGTCTTCTATAATAGTTTTGAGTTGTGCGGACGCGGTATTGCAAAAAAATAGAATTGCCGCACAGAAAATAAATAGGTTTTGCTTCATGTCAGAATTGATAATTGAATGTTAAGTTAAGATTACCATCCAATATATTGTAAAAAGGTAATTGCTTTGTGCCCGGCTTGAAACGATTTCCAATCCAGTTGCCATAGGTAAGCGACACCCGCCATGGGCGCCAATCGAAATACCCGAACCCGTAACTGAAATCAGGGTCCCAGGCAACTTTAGTTTTAGCAATAGGATAATAATACACACCACCTTCGAGAAACAAACGCTTCCAAATGGTATAACGCATCGAAAGCATCATTACGGGTTTATGGTCGTGAATGATATCCAACTCATCGCGATATTGATAATGATAGCGAACCATATAGGTAATCATGAAATTAGTGGAATTGTCTAACCTGATTTTTTCAATCCATTTTTTGGGTAGTGGTTGATTAAAGCTGACAAAGAAATATCCCTGTAAAAATTTTTTGCCCCAGTCTTCCGCATTTTCATTAAAGCGGTTGTCCACGTAATTTTCATAACCGAAACTGAAAGTATTGGGCCGCCAGTTGAACCACTTGAGCGAATAGAAAAAATCTGAAATCCAAAATGGTAATTCCTGTCGTTGCAGATTACCGAAGAACGTGGTGGAAAGTTGCAGTTGTTTATACAACTTCACATTCACGGTTCCGGTGAAAGCCCCGCGAAACCTGCCCTTATAATCCATTAAGTCATTATCATAAGAAATTAATCTTCCGCATTGAAAACCCACATTGCCACTAAACGCGCCTTTCAGAAAAAAGGGTTTCTTTTTCACGGTGGTATCATTCGGGTCGGGTGGAGGAAAATATGGACGGTCTAAACCATAGAGGAAAGAGTATTTACGCTTGGCAGTTTCCTGAGCAAATACAGTAGTGGAGCAAAAAATCAAAAGGAGTAGAAAATATTTCAAACCCGATTATTTGACAACAAAAGTAATGTTTGCCTTTGCCTTAAAGAAAAAGAATTGTAAGTGTTTTGTCAGAATTTGAGTTGCTGAACAGTTCAATTAATGAAAGGTAAGCTTTAAGCCATGAGCCGTAAGTAATCAGTTCGCAGCTTTCAGTGTGCAGTTATTGGTTAGCTTTTAGCGATTAGATGTTACTGTTATCCGTGAACCGTGGTCTGTCGTCCATTATTTCTATAATTCCACAACCAATCTTCTGCTTCTTGGTATCTTTGATCGTTCAATATTTTTTTTGAAACAACACCATTATTTCATGCCACATATATCCGACAAAGGAAAACGAATGCCTGCTTCGCCCATCAGAAAATTAGTACCTTATGCAGAAGCGGCAAAAGCCAAAGGAAGAAAAGTGTATCACCTGAATATTGGGCAGCCCGATGTGGAAACTCCGCAAGCTATGTTGGATGCCGTGAAAAATATTGATTTAAAAGTCTTGGAATATTCTCATTCGGCAGGCTTTGAAAGCTACAGAAAAAAATTAGCGGGCTACTATCAGCGCAGAGGTATTTCAATTGATTATACCCAACTGATGATTACCACCGGAGGCAGCGAGGCTATTTTGTTCGGCTTGCTTTCGTGCCTCGATGCAGGTGATGAAGTAATAGTGCCGGAGCCATTGTATGCCAATTATCTGGGCTTTGCCATTGCGGGAGATATTGTTTTGAAACCCATTACTTCATCCATTGAAAGTAATTTCGCGCTGCCGCCCGTGAGTGAGTTTGAGAAAAAAATTACACACAAAACCAAAGCCATTTTAATTTGCAATCCTGGAAATCCTACCGGCTATTTATATACCCGAGAAGAATTGCAACAACTCCGCGACATTACGTTGCGCCACGATTTGTTTTTGTTTGCCGATGAAGTGTATCGCGAATTTTGTTATGACGGAAAAGAGCATTTTTCCATTTTGAATCTCGATGGTTTGGAGCAACATGCCATAGTGGTGGACTCGGTTTCCAAACGTTACAGCGCCTGCGGTGCGCGCATTGGAGCATTAGTTTCGAGAAATACCGAGGTGATGAGCGTTGCATTGAAATTTGCACAAGCTCGGTTAAGCCCGCCTACCATTGAGCAAATTGCTGCCGAAGCTGCCGTTGATGTGCCCGATACCTATTTTGATTCAATAAAACAAGAATACACTGCCCGAAGAGATTTATTGGTGAGCCGATTGAATGCTATGGAAGGCGTGTTGTGCCCCAATCCGGGCGGTGCTTTTTATGCGCAGGTGCGCCTGCCTATTGACGATTGCGACCGTTTTTGTCAATGGCTTTTGGAATCGTTTGAACTGAATGACGAAACCGTGATGTTAGCGCCCGGAACAGGCTTTTACGCTAGCATAGGTTTGGGTAAAAATGAAGTTCGTATTGCTTATGTGCTGAATGAAACCGAACTGAACAAGGCCATGAACTGCCTCGAAGCGGCATTGAAAGTGTATCCGGGAAATACGGTCAGTAATTGATTTCTGATGGCTGATTTCTGATTGAATATTTGTCAACTCTAAACTCTCAACTCCCAAGCCTTACATCCGCTGAATATCTTTCAGTTTTGTTTCTACTTTATGCACCCGCTCTTTTTGTTGTTGCACTTTTTGTAATTGAAGATTCAATTTGCTTTCCAAGCCCGAAATTTCGCGCTCAGATTTTTTAATAGAATTATCGGCTTTGTTGATGTTGTTTCTGCGTTTTTGCTCATCTTTTATCAAACTTCTTTTTTCTTTTTCCAAACTGCTCACCAATTTGTCCTGTAATTTTTTTTCATCGGCATTCAGTGCCACACCAATCATTTTTTTGCGCTGCTCGGTAATTTCTTTATCCTTGATTTGCTGTTCTGATTTCTTGGTGGCTATTTCATTTTCAAGCTTGGCTATTTCCTGTTTCTGACGATTAATGTTGTTGGTTTCTTTATCCTTGTCTTTGTATATTTTGTCTAAATCTTTCTGAAGATTTTTTAAAACATCTTGTTCGGCTTTCAATTCTTCTTCTACTGCGTCTTTATATGACTGCTTGGCAAATTCATGTATGAAGGCTTTTGCTCCTTTAAAAAACAATTGATTTTCGGAAGTAACAAAAGCATCGTTTTGTAAAAAAAACACCGACATTTTTACGCCCGAAGTAGTTTGAGTGAACAATGTGTAAATATTCATGCTTTGAGGCGAAATGCGTTCAATAATTCCTTCCAATGCGTAAAACTCTCCTTTGCTACTGCCTCTTTTACCTCCTCTTGAATTGCGCCTGATGTAACGGCCCCAATCTTTTGAAACATCCGATGTGCGGGTTTGAGGTATGTTTACGGTAAAAGCATTTTCCGTGCCTTTACTCATGGGGAGTTTTTCTTCTTTGATAGTAAGTGTTTCCTGTGCAAATAGCGCTATTGTAAATAATAGCGATGCAATTATAATGGCGATATTTTTTTTCATAAATTTTGAATTTGAAAGCAGATAAATTACAACTTTTTAATTTGATTCAGTTTCATTTCCACTTTCTGAACCAACTCTTTTTGTTTTTGAACCTCATTCACTTTCAGACTTATTTTACTATCAATACTGGTTATTTCTCTTTCTGAATTTTTTATGGAGGTTTCGTATTTCTGAATGTCTTTCCTGAGATTTTGCTGGTCTTTGATAAGCGATTGTTTTTCCTTTTCCATGTTGCTGATAATTTTATCCTGCAACTTCTTTTCTTCAGGATTCAAATTCACGCCAATCATTTTTTCGCGTTGCGCCATGATTTCTTTTTCTTTCAAATTCTGCGCGTTTTTCTTCGACACTATTTCATTTTCTGCCACATCTATATCGCTTTTATTTTTGCTGATATTTTTTTGTTCGTTGTCTTTTTCCTTGTAAAGTGATTCTAATTCTTTTTCTAATTTTTTCAGTTGGTCGTTTTCAATTTTAAGTTCAGCCTCCACTCCTTTAATATAGGATTGCTTGGCAAAATCATGTATAAATGATTTTGCCGCTTGATGTATTGCAGGGTTGATTTCTTCAGAAATAAAAATATCGTTTTGCATAATAAACACAGATAGCTTGGTACCTGTAGTGGTTTCGGTAAACAGAGAATAAAGATTCAAACTGCTGGAAGAAATGCGGCTGATGATTACTTCGAGCACATAAAACTCATTCTTTTCTGTTCCGGTTTTAGCTTTCGAATTGTTCTTGATATACCTGTCCCAGTCTTTAGCAATATCACCGGCTTTCATTTGTGGAATGTTTACCACTAGAGCGTCCTGAACGCCTTTGCTCATGGGTAGTTTTTCTTCTTTAATAATTAATGATTCCTGAGCGAATGAAATGAAAGTAACAAATACAAATAATAATGAAAAGATTGTTTTCATATAGACACTATTTTAATTAATGAATGAATGGGTTGAAAATCAAAGTTAAGCCATGCAGACTTATGGAAGTATATTTTTACCGAGAAATGAAACATCAAAAAGGCATTATTCTTCCACAATCACATACAGCACCTCGTTTGGTTTTTTCATATAGAATTTTTCTCGGGCGAATTTTTCGAGGTTTTCGCTGTCTTCAAAAATGGCTTTTTGTAATTGAACGGTGCTTTGCAATTCTTTTTTATAATACTCTTGCTGGTCGCGCAGTTCGGAAAGTTGTATGCGCAGTTTAATGGCTGAAACAATATCGTTGCGGTCGAAAAAAAGCATCCACACAGAAAACACTAACACCGTGAACACATAGCGGTTGCGTATGTAGGGTGGTATTTTTTCGGTGAGTTTTTTAAGCCGCTTCATGAAAATTGTATTGTATTTTATTTATTCTACGGATAGTTTTAAAAGCC
>CAZFFP010000026.1:0-44353 GCA_964518215.1 uncultured Chitinophagaceae bacterium | reverse complement strand
CGTAACTTTTTTGCCATACATGAGTATGCCTGTGCGGTAAATTTTCGCGGCTATCCAGATAGTGAATAAAAAACCTCCAACCAGCAGCACGGCAGATAAAATCAATTCCCACGCGGGCACTCCGAATGGGATACGCGCGGGCATCACAATGGGCGAACTGAATGGAATTATAGAACCCCAAAATGCCAGACTGCTTTCCGGTTCCTGAATGGCAGACATCATGATGATGATGGAAATAATAATGGGAATGGTAACCAAGAAATTGAGCGATTGCATATCGCCTTCATCGTTAGAGGCTGCACCAATGGCGGCAAACAAAGCCCCGTAGGTGAGATACCCAAATAGGAAATAAAACAAAAACATGATTCCGATGAATTTGAAATTGATGTCTTGCAAGCTGCTCATGGCAAGCGCCAGTTCATATTGCTTACCCGACATGTCCTGCATTTCGGGATTCATTGCCAACTGATTCATTTCGGCAAGGTTGGCGCTGAACGCAATACCCAAAAAAATATTGGTAATCGAAATTAAAATGCCCCACAAAATAAATTGCGTAAGTCCTACCAGCCCGATGCCTATTACTTTTCCCAGCATCAACTGAAAAGGTCGCACCGATGAAACGATGACCTCTACAATGCGGTTGTTTTTTTCTTCCATCACACCGCGCATCACCATAGCGCCATAAATCAGCATCACCATGTAAATGGAAAAGCCCATGATATAGCCCAATATGGTAGCGATAATCGTGTTGCCGGTTTTCTTTCCTTCATCGCCATACACAATGCTTTTGAGTTTTATATTCACTTCAAACAACGATTGCACAGTGCCTTTATCTAAGTTGGCTTGTTCTATTTTAATGTCTTTCGCAACGCGGGCAATTTCTTTTTCAATATAATCCTGCACCTTCATGCCGAGTTGTTTGTCGCTGCGAAATTCGATGCCCCGCAGGTTGGTGAGATTGCTTTGCTGCGGAATATAAAGAATGCCATCGTAGTTGTCTTCGCGGTAAGTTTTTTCAATCTCCCCTAATGTGGCGGTTTTATAAAAAAAATACAAGGAGCGGCTGTCGGCAAATTTTGTATTGAAATAGCCGCTTTCATCAATTACGGCAATGCGTTTTTTGCTTTCGCCATAACCCGAAATAAAAACCAATGCTATGAAAAACAATGCGAAACCTACCGGTGCTAACAGCGTGGTGATGACGAAAGATTTTTTCTTCACCCGCGTGAGGTATTCGCGTTGTATGATGAGCCACGTTTTGTTCATGATGCTGTATGTGATACCTGTGTGATAAAAATTTGATTGATACTAGGCAATATTTCGTGAAAGGCGTGAATGTTTACGCCTCTTTCAATGAGTTGCTTCAGCGCTTCGTTGGTGTTTTGTCCTTCATTAAGTCTGAAGGTAAATTGCCCGGCTTTGCTTTCGGTGATATTCAGAAAACTCAAATCGTTCAGCGATACTTCACCGGTGTATTCTATATTGAAAATATTTTCTTTGAATTGCTGTTTGATGTCCGCCACTTTGCCTTGCAGAATATTGCGACCTGTGTTGATGAGCACAATTTCTTCGCAAATTTCTTCCACCTGTTCCATGCGGTGTGTAGAAAAAAGAATGGTAGCGCCCTTTTGTCGCAACTCGAAAATTTCATTTTGAATCAGCACGCTGTTCACCGGGTCGAGTCCTGAAAAAGGTTCATCGAGAATAATCAATTTTGGTTCGTGAATCACCGTAGCGATAAACTGAATTTTTTGCGACATGCCCTTCGATAGTTCTTCCACTTTTTTATCGCGCCAAGAAGCGATGTCGAATTTTTCGAGCCAGTAATTGATTTTGTTTTTGGCTTCTTTGGAAGAAAGATTTTTCAGGCGCGCCAGATAAGTGAGTTGTTCGCCTACTGCCATTTTTTTATAAAGCCCTCTTTCTTCGGGCATATAACCAATGTTATGCTGATGTTCGGCTGTGATGCTTTCGCCATTAAATAAAACCTTTCCCGAATCTGCTCCAATAATATTGGTGATGATACGAATCATCGTAGTCTTGCCCGCACCATTGGGACCCAGCAATCCGAAGATGCTGCCTTCTGGCACATCGAAAGAAATATTATCGTTAGCCCGATAGTTTTCATAAATTTTGGTTACTCCGTTTAATTGCAGAATTTTAGTCATCAGCCCTTTGGTTTGCGGTCGTAAAAATACCCGATTTTATCTTTCGCATGGTTAAATATTAATAAATACAGCACATTCAGAAGTATTGCACGAACGAAAATTCACAAATGTATCCCAACCTGTTTTGGGTTATTGTAGCTTTTCTTCAGATATGGCATTCACAGACCTGATTAAAAAAACAAACATCACCAAATCGAATAAAAAGTGCGCAACAATAGATGACCAAATACCATAAATTTCAAAAAGGTAACCTAAACCCGCACTGATGAGAATCATGAAGCATCCATACAGAGTTAATACGAAATTGAAAGGATTGATATAACCATGCAGCAAAATGAAAATTACTGAAGTAAGCCAAATACCCAGATAAGGTTGAATGCCTCCGCGAAACAATAATTCTTCGCCAATGCCGGCACACAGAGAGTAAAAAACCGCGTGGTAATATGTAGGCGCAAGTTTATAAACCAACGTTCGGAAGAATTGCATTTCATCAGCAAACAAGGGGCTTGAAATAAGGGCGATAGCTGCTATGGCTGCACTTATTCCATATAAGCTTCCCCAAAGAATCTGTTTGTTCAGTGAAGTTCCTGATGCCAAAAATGATAGTGGAGAAATATCATGACCGAAATATAAAATTGCCAAACCAATTCCACCAAAACCAAAGAGGGTGAAAATTCCGAGAAAAAAAAGTTTGCGTTGATTGATTTCCAAATACCAAATATTTTTTCAAAAATAGAACTAACTCACGACTCATTTTTTTGTTTGGCATTTCAATTGGATTGTACCCGAGTCTTTAGAAATATTTTCAATCTCGTTTTAAAATGTGGTTTTTTGTTAATCAAAAATTAAACTTCAAACAACAATTCTGTCATGTAGCCTTCAGTTTGCAATATAAAAAATGGGTTTCTTTAAATTCAAAACACTCGAAATACTTAAATATCAAATTCCTCATTGTTTAAGTTAAAAAATGCTTAAAGTCAATATCTACAAGTATTTATGGTGAACTTAGCAGTGCCTGAAACATAAATCGTCAAATTAACAAATACCTATGGCTTCAACGAGCGAACTTTTTTTGTTGGTAAAATCTATGAAGCAGTCTGAAAAGCGATACTTCAAAATTTTCGCTTCTCAGTTTCGCGACAAAGACGACAGCATTTATATCAGGTTGTTTGATGCTATTGATGGTATGGAAACTTACGATGAAAAAAAGCTGAAGCAGCAATTTAAAGGAGAGCCTTTCGTCAATCACCTTTTCGTTACTAAGAATCATCTCAGCAAGATTATAGTTAAGAGTCTTTCATCTTACCACTCCAAAGCTTCTGTTCATTCGCGTTTGGTCGAAAGCCTGCAGGCTATAGAAATACTTTTTGAAAAAGGACTGTATCAGCAATGTCTGAAATACATTTCGCAAGGAAAAAAATTGGCTGCTGAATATCAAAAATCGTTGCAGTTGCTTCAGTTTATAGATTGGGAATGCAAGGTTGAAATCAGGCGTTCTCATCATTCGTCTGTTGTAAAAAAAATTGAGGAAGGCATGGAAGTTCTGAAAAACCATGAACAAATGCTTCAATACAAAAGAAGAGCTTTCAGAATGTGCGAGAGAAACATAAGTCAAGGTTTTGTGCGAAATGAAGAGCAAATAAAAGAGTTGAAAAAAATCATTAGCGAACTTCCTTCAGGCGAAACAAACGACTTGCTCAACACGCTTGGCAAATATTACGACTTTACTACCAACAATATGTTTTATGGTTTAATCGGAGATGTAAAAAACAGATACATCTATGCCGAAAAAACAGTGAAGTTGCTTGAAGAAAACCCGAATATTATTCAGGAGCATCCGGGTTTTTATATTATTGCCGTGAATAATCTTTGTAATGCGTTGATGCAATTTGGTAAGATTGATGAAACTATAGACTATGTAAGAAAAATGAGGGTGCTTCCAGAAAAATATAAAATCAGCTTGTGGTCAGATGCACGTATGCGAGCTATAGTATTTTCGTATGATATTGAAATATTTGCTTACACGGTTTCAGGGCAAGTTGAAAAAGCCATTGACATGGAGCAAGAGTTGAAATTGATGTTGAAAGAAAATCGCTCTCAGATTTCGCGCGATGATCTTATGAGTTTGCAATTCAACATGTGCCACGCATTGTTTATCGGGCAAAAATTTGAACAGGCATTGGAGTGGGCAAATGATATACTTAACGATTTTGACCCCAATTACAGAGCCGACTTATATTATGCTTGCCGTGTGTTTGTGTTGATGATTCACTTTGAATTAAAAAACTATATTCTGTTAGAAAACCTGCTCAACACCACCGAAAAATTCTTAAGGAAGAAAAACAGATTGTTTGAAATTGAATCTGGTCTGATTCATTTTTTCAAAGTAGTTATAAGAAACCCCGACAAACTCGAAACGGCTTTGCTTTCCTTGCAGAAAACTACTGAGCAATATAAGGACGACCCTTTCCACGGAACTATTCTTTTTTATATCGAAATCAGAGCGTGGATTCAGAACAAACTCGAGAAAAAAGACTACAACCAATTGGTGATGGAGAAGTTTTATAGAGAAGTGAATTTGCCCTTGCCTGATATTAAGAGCAAAAAAAAATCTACCTATAAACAGAAAGTAGCATAGCAGCAGGCTCATCGGTTTTAATCAACATTGAAAGCACCGCCATATCTTGGTCGTTTCTTATAATAAATCCATAAGATTCCACCTCGCCATCATACTCAATAATTTCTTCGCTCAATATATCGAGGTTGCCATTAAATTTAAGCAGGTATGGATTTGAAGTATTTCCGAAACTTGCAGAATAGCCTATAACATAAATTTCGTTGTCGCTTATCCTGAAAAATTCTTGACCGCCATCATGCCCGCTTCCCCCAAAGTTTTGTTCACGAAGCATATTTCCATCGGCATCGGTTTTAAAAATATACAGGTTGTGTTCCGGGTTTCCGAAACCTGCCGTATGTCCTAAAAACAATAGCGAACCATCATTTAACTCCAACACATCCTGAGGCTCATCGTAAGCCGGTGTTCCAAAAGTTTTGGTCCAAAGTGTATCTCCATCAAAAGTCCATTTTGAAACATAAAAACTTCGGTCGCCAGCCCCCAGCGAATAACTCATGCCCAAAAGAAGTAAATGATTGTCGCGGGTTTTGATGATACGTAAACCCGCATCGGTTTCAGTTCCGCCAATGGTTTTAATCCAATCCACCCAACCATCGTTGCGCATTTTCATGAGAAACTTTTCGGGGAAAATACTTCCGCTGTTCACATTCGAGCGTCCGGTGATATACCTTGCGGTATCAGTAATGTATATATCATCGGCTCGCTCTTCAGTCCCCCGGTCTTCACGATATGCAGTAATTGAATTTCCGTTCACATCTGTTTTTAACAGCAGTATATCATAATTACCCGAAAGCCCTTCCTGACAGGAAATATAAAAGTCTCCGGATGTGCCGCGCCTGATTCCGAATGCACGGGCAGAACCATTGCCGCCAAAAACTTTGCGTTGAAGTTCATTGCCTTCCAAATCTATTTTTACCAATAAAATTCTTGAAGTGCTGCCGGTTTCTTCATTGGCTATAAGCCAGTAGCCATCGGGCACATCAATGATGCTCACCGGCAGCAGGGAGCCGGAAGCTGTAATCACAATGTGTTTCCATTCGGGTTCTGTTTCAGTTTTCTTTTCTTTATTGCAAGAAAAAATTACAATGATGGTCAACAATAATAATAGTCTGTGTTTCATAAGTCAATAATAACAGATTTCTTAATCATTCATGAAATTTTTGTTAAACGACCAATAGGCTAAACTTATTTTACAAATTTTCCCCCGCACCCACTATCTTTATTCACTCATCATTGAAAACCGTTGGATGCGATTTATTTTTTGCTTGCTTGTTTTTGGTTTGCCGCTTTGTGCCTATTCACAGTTACAAGATAATTTCAGCGATGGCGATTTCACCAATAATCCCGCATGGGTGGGCGATGATTCGCTCTTCATCATCAATGGCGATTTTGAATTGCAAAGCAACGGACCACAGGCTTCTTCTACTTTATACCTTTCCACACCTACACAACGCATGGATAGCACCGAGTGGAGTTTTTATGTGCGGCTCGATTTTAATCCAAGCTCTACCAATTATGTGCGGATGTATCTGGCTTCCGATGTTGCCAATTTGAAAGGCAATTTGAACGGCTATTATGTGCAGTTGGGACAGGCGGGCACCAATCCCGATTCGGTGCAGATTTTCAGGCAAACGGGCAGCACCTCCACCAAAATATTTTCGGGCGTTACCAGCTGCATGGCATCATCCACGGTAAATGCTGTTCGCATAAAAATCATCAGAGATGATGCGGGCAACTGGACGGTTTTTGCAGATTGTTCAGGTGGAATGAATTATGTTTTGGAAGGACAATTTTTCGACAACACTTACACCGCTACGCAGCACTTTGGTGTGTATTGCCGCTATTCTACCGCTTCGCGCTACAATATGTATTACTTCGATGATTTTTACATTGGAGAAATTATTCAGGATACCATTGCTCCGGAAGTATTGGAATTGAATGTAGTGAGCATTACTCAATTGGAAGTGTTTTTCTCGGAAGAAATTGAATTTCCTGCTGCGGAAAATGTCTCCAACTATTTTATTGACAACGGCATAGGCAATCCGGTGTCGGCACAGTTAGATGCCAACGATCATCGTCTGGTGCATTTGACCTTATCGGGCGCGTTGCAAAGTCCCGGATTTTATAATCTTTCGGTGCAAAATATTGAAGACCTTGCAGGCAATGCCATGTTACCGACTACTATTCCTTTCAGCTATTATATTCCTGAAGCGGGCGATGTGGTGATTAACGAAATTTTAGCAGATGAAAATCCGCAGGTGAATTTGCCATTATGCGAGTATGTAGAATTTTACAACACCAAAAATTTTCCGGTGAATCTTTCGGGCTGGTTGTATTCCGATGCCGGAGCTACCGTAACGCTTCCGAATATCAATATTCCTGCCGACAGCTTCGCGGTGATATGCCGCGCTTCGTGTGTAGATTCATTTGCAGCCAGAGGTTTTAATATCATTGTGCATGGCTTGTCTTCGTGGCCCACACTCAATAACGATACCGATGATTTATTACTGCAAGCGCCCGATGGCACCGTTATCAGCGAAGTGAGTTACAGAGATACCTGGTATCGCGACAATGTGAAAAAAGGTGGGGGCTGGTCGCTCGAAAAAATTGACCCGCTTACCGAATGTGGCGGAAGCAACAACTGGATAGCTTCGACTAGTGCCGATGGCGGCACACCCGGCACTCGCAACAGCGTGTATGGAGTTTTTAATGATACCGTTCGTCCTCGTGTTACAACTTTTGAAATCATTGCTCTCAATTCCATTAAGTTAATTTTTTCAGAACCCGTTGATGTGCCTGCCGCATCCAATCCTTCCAGTTATTTTTTCGACAATGGAATCGGAAGCCCCATTTCGGTGATTGCTACAGAAAACGATGCCATACTCACGCTTTCGGTTACACTCGATTCGAATAAAATTTATACGCTCACTATTCAGAACGTTACCGATTGTATCGGCAATATTTTTTCTGCCGAACCGGTGGTGATTGCCATGCCTGCCCGTGCCGAAAGATATGATGTGCTTATTCACGAATTGTTGGTGAACGAATCGCCACCCATCAGTTTGCCTCAGGGCGAATTTGTAGAACTCTACAACCGAAGCGATAAAGTAATTTCATTGCAGGGCTGGACTTTCAGCGACCTTACTTCAACAGTTAAACTTCCTGCTTTTATTCTCATGCCCGATAGCTATGTCATCCTTTGCGCCAACACGCATCGTCCGGCATACAGTGTGTATGGCGAGGTGATTTCGTTTTCTTCTTTGCCTTCGCTCAACAACACCAGCGATGATTTAACGCTGCGCGATGCCAACGGAAATGTGATTCATTTTGTGTCATACACCAATGCGTGGTATCGCGATAATTTGAGAAGCAATGGCGGCTGGACTTTGGAAATGATAGACACAGACAATCCCTGCACCGGTGCAGCCAATTGGAAAGCATCGGTGGACCCGCGTGGCGGCACTCCCGCGCAAGCCAATTCGGTAAAGGCATCGAATGCCGATGTGGTGGCTCCCGAACTGAATTACGTGTTGGTGCGCGATAACGTAACACTATCATTGTTGTTTAACGAAACCATGTATCTGCCCTATTCTCTTCCTTCTTATTCGTTTGAAAATTATGGCGGAACAGTAGTTGATGAAACAGAAATTCCTGCCGCTTTTCACGAAATAGTTTTAACGCTGAGCAATCCTATTTCCGCAGGAAATATTTATACCATCACTATTAACGGTTTGGAAGATTGTGCGGGTAATGCGATTGAAAATGAAAACACCGCTTTGTTCGGCTTGCCCGAATATCCCGACAGCAATGATTTAATTATTAACGAAGTGCTGTTCAATCCGGAAACAGGCGGAGTGGATTTTGTGGAATTGTATAATCGTTCGCAGAAAGTGATTGACCTGAAAAATTTATACATGGTGCGCAATGATTTTTCGAATCAGGATTCTACCATTACCGTTACGCGCGTTACCACCGATGGTTTGCAACTCGTTCCCGGGCAATATGCCGCGCTTACCGAAAATCGCGATAATATTTTGGGAAGATATGAAACACCCAACCCTAAGTTTGTTTTCAATGTGCGCGGTATGCCCAACTACCCCGATCGTTCGGGCGTGGTAATCGTGATGGATACTATGCTGAACGAATTAGACCGCTTGGCTTATCAAGAAAAATGGCATTCGCCATTAGTGGACGATAAGAACGGAGTTTCGCTCGAACGCATTCGTTTCGAGCGACCAACTCAAGACCAAAACAATTGGTTTTCGGCAGCTTCAACCGTGGGTTATGCCACACCTGCTTATAAAAATTCTCAGGCAGCAACCGATGCAGTGGCTGAAGGAACCATTCGGTTGGAACCCGAAGCTTTCTCTCCCGATGGCGATGGCTTCAACGATTTCCTCAACATCATTTATCAATTCGATGAGCCGGGTTGGGTTGCCAATATTCATATTTATGATGCTAATGGAAGATTGATTCGGAAATTAATCGAGAACGAATTACTTGCCACTGAAGGTATACTAAAATGGGACGGCACCGATGACAACGAAAACAAAGCCCGCATAGGCATTCATATTGTTTGGGCGGAATTTTTCAAACCCGATGGCAAAGTGCAATACTTCAAAAAAAGTTGTGTGGTGGCGGGGAAGATTAAGTAGCAAATACATTCAACAAGATGAATTTTTTAAGCCTAACTTTTTTTCGGTTAACCAAAATTTCCAATCATAGAGCGCCCCTCTCCCGTGGAGAGGGGTCGGGGGTGAGGTATTTATTCAATGAAATAAATCAAGTTTTCAGTTTATAGAAAAATCCATAATCCGCTTAAAATAAGCCTTCACTTTCTATCAAAAAAAATTATGAACTCGCTCGTCAAATTTTTTAAAGGATTTCTTTTTGCAGCAAAAGGTATCGCATTTGTGGTGCTGAAAGAACGCAACATGAAAGTACATCTGTTGGCAGTGCTCACTGTAACACTTGCCGGATTTTATTTCAACATCACTAATACAGAATGGATAGCGGTTTGTTTGTGCTTTGCATTGGTCATCGGTTTGGAAATGCTCAATACCGCCATTGAAATTTTAGCCGACAAATTGCATCCACAACAGAATGAGCAAATAGGCAGAGTAAAAGATATTGCCGCAGGCGCGGTGATGGTGGCTGCAATTTTCGCGGTGGTGATTGCTGTATTTATTTTTTGGAAGTATTTCTGAAAAGTCCTCTTTCATAATTCATTCAAATTGTCCCTCTCGTGGAGAGGGATATAGGGAGAGGAAGTAAAATAGTTGAATTATGAAAGAGGGCTATTCAACTATTATAGACAAACTGCCCGTTTTTTCTTTAGGAATGTTAAAATTCTTTAAAACCTCACCCCATAACATTCCATACTTTTACATCAATTGATAGCTTCGCATTTACTTATGCAATTCATGAATCATTGTTGTGAAAATATTTTGGCTGCATCTTTTTCTTTAACTGGAAAAAGGAGGTGTTTGGCTGCATGTTAGAATATCTGAAACATATCAAGTTTGCCAATCCTCAAGCCTTCTTCTTGCTCATCATTCCGGTTTTGATGTTGCTGTATTATGCCTGGCAAAGCAACAGACGATTTCCGTTGTTTAAAATTTCTACACTTCAAGGATTGAAACATCTGGGGACAACATGGAAAGCCATTTTAAAAGAATATTTATTTCTGTTTCGCATCGTAGCTCTGTGTTTGCTCATTATGGCGTTGGCGCGCCCGCAAAGCAGCATGAAAGAAACCAATGTAACTACCGAAGGTATTGATATCGTAATGGCGCTTGATGTATCAGGCAGTATGCTTGCCAAAGATTTTCAGCCCGACCGCCTCGAAGCCGCCAAAAATATTTCCATCGAATTTATTTCGGGCAGACCTAACGACCGCATCGGGTTTGTGGTGTTTGCCGGAGAAAGTTTTACGCAATGCCCCATCACCACCGACCATGCGGTTTTGAAAAAATTGATTTCCGAAGTGAAAGACGGCATGATAGAAGACGGCACCGCCATTGGTATGGGCTTGGCAACTGCCGTAACACGACTGAAAGAAAGCGACTCTAAAAGCAAAGTAATTATTCTGCTCACCGATGGTGTAAACAATGCCGGATTTATTGATCCCATGACCGCTGCCGATATTGCCATTCAATTTGGTGTGAGAGTTTATACCGTTGGCGTGGGCACTCGTGGCAAAGCGCCTTATCCGTTTCGGGTGGGCGGACGCATAGTATATCAGGATGTGGAAGTGCAGATAGATGAAGAGTTGATGAAAAAAATTGCCGAATCCACCGGAGGCTTGTATTTCCGCGCCACCAATAATCAGGCTTTGAAAAAGATTTTTGAAGAAATTGATACTTTGGAAAAATCGAAAATTGATATTGCATCGGTGCAACGGTTGTCGGAAGAATTTCTTCGGTTTGCACTGCTGGCAGGTTTGTTTTTATTATTGGAAATTTTGCTGAAATGGACGGTGGTGAGAAGCATACCTTGATTTCGGACTGTAAGCTGGATTTTAGAAGTCAGATTTCTGAGGGCTGAATTCTGAATTCAAAAACAGAGATTGTGATTAGGAAACGAGAGGATAGAAAGTTGTAAAGTTCAAAAGTTATAATGTGGAAGTTTGAAGTTTAGGGTAAGAAAATAGTCCCCCTTGCGGGAAGGTTTGTGGCGATTGCGAAGGGGGAGCGTGTAAGCCTTGAGCATAGCAGGGGGATGAGGTTAAAGAAGTCAGATTTGTATAATGAATGGAAAAATAATTTAGACAATCAAAAAATATCGAACAGCGTAGCGGTCGCAAATCGCAAAGCATAGCGGTCGCATCATCGAAAATCGCAAAAAATGATAAAATTCCAACATGCCGAATATCTCTGGTGGCTCATAGGCTTGCTCCCTTTGACGGCACTGTTTATTTGGTATTGGTATTGGCGCGTCAAAGCCATGAAGCGGCTGGGCGATGCACATTTAGTGCAACAGCTTTCGCCCGAACGGGCACGATTTAAACTGGTGATAAAATTTATTTTGCTCTCGCTTGCTTCCGTATCAATTATTCTCGGCTTAGCCAATTTGCAGGTGG
This sequence comes from uncultured Chitinophagaceae bacterium, assembly GCA_964518215.1. Lineage (GTDB taxonomy): Bacteria > Bacteroidota > Bacteroidia > Chitinophagales > CAIOSU01 > CAYSGX01. The sequence continues at coordinate 32,469 of CAZFFP010000026.1, read as the reverse complement.
GCACTAAATACGAAAAAGTGAAACGCAGCGGGGTGGACATCATCATTGCGCTCGATGTTTCTAAAAGTATGTTGGCGGAAGATTTAAAGCCCAACCGTTTGGAGCGCGCCAAACAATTCATTTCGCGCATCATTGACCGTATGCAAAACGACCGCATCGGCTTAATTGTATTTGCAGGTCGGGCATATTTGCAAATGCCTGTTACTATAGATTATGGCGCGGCAAAATTATTTCTGAAAAATATCAATACCGATATTGTTCCTGTGCAGGGCACTGCCATTGATGAAGCCATCAGCCTTGCCATGAACGCTTTTGAAAAAGAAGACAAAAAGAACAAAGTGCTCATTATAATTTCCGATGGCGAGCACCACGAAGGCGATGCTATGGAAATGGCGGAGTTGGCTGCCAAGGAAGGCATCACGATTTTTACATTGGGAGTCGGCTCGCCTAAAGGCGCACCCATTCCGGAGTATCGAGGTAAAGTGCAGGCAGATTTCAAGCGCGATGGTGATGGAAATATAGTGCTGACAAAACTCAATGAAACCATGTTGCAGCAAATTGCCGTTAAAGGCAATGGACAATATTTCCGTATGGCATCGGGTTCTCAGGAAATGGATGCTATCATGAACGAAATTGCAGGTATGGAGAAAAAAGATTTTGAAGAGCGTGTGTTTACCGATTATGAAGACCAGTTTCAGTATTTTCTGGCGTTGGCGTTGTTGTTGCTCACGGCAGAATATTTTATCACCGAAAAGCGCAGCACCTGGTGGCAGCGCATCAGTAAATTGTTCAAGGCTTAATGTGAAAGATATGAGAAGTGAGATATTAGATATGAGACTAAATACTTCCGACTGCGGACTACAGACTACGGACTACCGACTATTAACTTTTATCTTCATTTTATTCTTCAGCACCGCTTCCGCCCAAACCGAAAGACGTCCCGTTCGTCAGGGTAATGAATTGTATAAGCAGGGAAAATTTGATGAAGCCATGCAAAAGTATGATGCTGCTTTAGAGAAAAAACCGAGTCTTCCCGAAGCGATTTACAATAAAGGAAATGTATTTTTTCAGAAAGAAGAATTCGACAATGCCCAAAAACAATTTGAAACTGCCGCCATGTTAAGCGCTAATCCTATGGATAAAGCCAAAGCCTTTCACAACATGGGAAATGCTTACATGTATGCCGGAAAATTGAAAGAAAGTGTGCAAGCCTATAAAAATTCTTTGCGCCACAATCCTTCCGATATGGAAACGAAATACAACTTAGCCTATGCGCTGCAAATGTTGAAAAAACAACAGGAAGAAGGCGGAGACGACAATCAGCAACAGGAAGATAAACAAGACCAGCAAGACGAGAATAAAGACCAAAACAATCAGGGCGATAAACAAGAGCAAGACCAGCAAAACAAGGAGCAAAAACAAGATGAGCAGCAGCAGGATAAAGGAAAAGATAGCGAAGATGGCGAGCAACAGAAGCCACAACCCAAACAAGCGCAACTTTCAAAAGAAGATGCCGCTAAACTTTTAGAGGCGTTGCAGAATGAAGAACAAAAAGTGCAGGAAAAATTGCAAAAACAAAAAGGCGAGCCGGTGCGTGTGAAAATCGAAAAAGACTGGTGAGGGATTTCAGATTTCAGATTTTGTTTGAAATAAAATTTATGAAACAAGCAACAACTTAATACCAATAGTCAACTGAAAACTAACAACTAATTTTATCAGTGAATTGACAGATATGAGACACGAGCATAGAGAAATAAAATTTCTGAATAAAAAACAAACAATGGAAATCAAAAACATTTCTTTTGCAACTGAATTCAGCCTTCAGCCCTCAGCCTTCAGAAATCAATTCTCACTACTCACTACTATCATTCTATGCGCCATCATATTTGTTCTAAGCGCCCCCGCATTAGCTCAGGAAATTGTATTCAAAACCATCGTGAATAAAAACAGAGTGGCAGTGGGTGATAACTTTCAGGTTTCTTTTGTTCTTGAAAATGCAGACGGCAAAAATCTCACTCCGCCTTCGTTTAACGACTTCTATGTAGTGGGTGGTCCCAATCAGTCCACCAGTATGCAGTTTATCAATGGCAACATGTCTCGCTCGGTAACTTTTTCATATTTTCTTCAGGCGAAAAAAGAAGGAACTTTTACTTTGCAACCCGCCACCATCGAAGCATCAGGAAGAGTTTTGAAAAGCAACAGCGTGAATATTGAAGTGGTGAAGAGCGGCAGTTCTCCCACACCGGGAGGGCAACCGCAGCAGCAAAGTGTTGGTGAGCAAATCAGCAATAACGTTTTTGTGCGCGTGAGTTTAGATAAAGAATATGTTTTTCAGGGCGAACAAGTTACCGCCACTTATAAACTTTATACGCGCTTTCCCATCAGCAATGTTTCTTTCTCCAAACTACCCACCTTCAACGGCTTCTGGACTCAGGACATTGAGCAGGTTCAGAACCTTCAGTTTGCCAAAGAAATATATAAAGGCGAGCAATTCGATGTTGCCACATTGAAAAAAGTAGCACTCTTTCCGCAACGAAGCGGAGAAATTGAATTGGAAGCGCTCGAAGCTGAAACGGTAGTGCGCGTTCAGTTGAGGGGTCGTTCCAGAAGCATGTGGGACGATTTCTTCGGAAGCTATCAGGACGTTCCGCACAAAATGGTTTCTAATCCTGTGAAAGTAAAAGTTACACCACTGCCTACCGCCAATCGTCCGGGAAATTTTTCGGGGGTAACCGGCAATTTTAAAATGGATGTGAAGCTCGATAAAACCGAAACCAATGTGGACGACCCCGTTACACTGAGCATCAAAATTTGGGGCGATGGCAATGTGAAAATGATTGAAAAACCTTTTTTCGATTTGCCGAAAGATTTTGATGTGTTCGACCCTAAAACCAACGAATCGGTTACCAAGCGAGGCAATATTGTTACCGGATACAAGACTTATGATTTGTTGCTCATTCCGCGCAAGCCCGGAGTTTACAAAGTGCCCAGCGTTTCGTTCAATTATTTCGACACGGGGCAAAAAAATTATGTTACCCTGCAATCGCCCGAATTCAGTATTAAAGTAAGCGGACAGGCATCGTCCGCCACTTCACAAACCATCACGGGCATCAAGAAAGAAGAAGTGGAATTGCTCGGACAAGACATTCGCTTCATACAGTCTGAAACATCTTTGAGAGCGAAAGGCAGCAGCTTTTTCGGAACCGCGCTGTTCACCGGAGCTTATGCCGCGCCTGTTTTATTATTCATTGCACTGTTCGCTTACAAACGCAGAGAAGACGAAATTCAAGGTAACGCTACATTGCTGAAAAAAAGACAAGCCACCAAAGTAGCATCGAAACGATTGGCGGAAGCGAAAAAATATTTAGACGAAAACAATAGCAAACAATTTTACGATTCGGTGTCGCGTGCCGTTTGGGGCTATTTGGGCGATAAGCTGAATATATCGGGCGCATTGTTGTCAAGAGAATCGGTGGCTGAAAAATTGAAAGAGAAAAATGTATCAGACATAAGCATCAAAAAAATATTTTCACTTTTAGACGATTGCGAAATGGCATTGTTTGGAGGGCTTTCGGCAGGCAGCATGAACGAAGTGTATGCCCGCACTTCTGAGTTGATAGATGAATTGGAAGGCATGTTGAAGTAATGGAGATGTAAGACGTGAGACGTGAGACAAAAGACGTGAGATAACAGATAACAGAATAAATTTTTTTCAAGAGAAAATGAAAAAGTTGAAAACAAAAATTGAAAATTTCAGAATCGGCAGCGCCAGTCATTTATGTTGCCTGTTATATAAACTCATTCCCGTTTCTGTAAATCATAAATCAGAAATCATAAATCATAAATCCTCACTTCTCACTACTATCTTGCTATGCTCTATACTCTTTGGTCTATCCACACATGAGGCTTTCGCCCAATCGCCACAGGAGCAATTCAAAATGGCTAATGAGTTGTATCGCCAACAGCAATATCAGCAGGCGGCAGAATTATACGAACAGATTCTTGCACTAGATTTAGTTTCACCGGAAGCTTTTTATAACCTCGCTAATTGCTATTACAAATTAGACCGCAACGGAGCGGCAATTCTCAATTACGAAAGAGCATTAAAAATAGAACCCGACCACGAAGACGCGCAGTTCAATTTGAAATTAGCCAACCTGCGGGTTGCCGACCGCATTGAGCCTTTACCGCAAATGTTGCTGGTAAGATTGTTTAAAGAATTTTTGTTGCGCAACTCTTCCGACACCTGGGGCTATATTGCGCTGCTGTTCATTTGGCTCTCGTTGATTTCGGGAGCGGCTTTTTTGTTTCTTAAAAAAGAAGGTTTGAAAAGAATATTTTTCCTCACCGGAGCGGTGTTTATTTTTCTGTCGCTTTCATTTTTGGCATTCGCATTTTATCAAAGCGGTTTTGAAAAAAGCCACCGCTATGGAATTGTAATGGAAACCAACACCTATATTAAAAGTGCCCCGGACAGCAAAGCCACTGATTTATTTATACTTCGCGAAGGCGTAAAAGCCGAACTGCTCGAAACTTCGGGCGAATGGCAAAAAATAAAACTTGCCGATGGCAAAATAGGTTGGATTCAGAAAGGGCATTTTGAGGTGATTTGAAATCTCAATTTATATCTCCAAGAGCAATCCTGAAAGGAAATAATTCGGCTGTCATGATTCCTCCAACAATAGCAGGGTCGTTATTCATAAAATCCCATGCAGCTTTTTCAGTTGCTGCTTTTAAAATTACTATGCCGAAATTATCCTTGTGCGATATGTTATAATCAGTTTTTCCGACTAAAACTGCCTCGTTCTTTTCATATTTTTCTTTGAGATAAGTAAAGTGTTTTTCGATAAGTTCATTTTCAGCAAGCGTCCAATTTTGTTCATTTCTCAGCCGCGAAACCAAGCGCAAAATATAGATGTAGGTTGCCATATACTAAAAACAATTTTTTACAGAATGCTATTTTTGAATCACCACTCTCGAAGTTTGTCCGTTCATACGAATAAAATAAATACCGTTTTCTAATTCGGCAACACTCATTTCAGAAACATTTTTTGCAGACAGTTTTTCTTTTCCCAACAAATCGAACACCAACACATCAACGGTTGCGCTAAACATCAATTGGTTTTGTGCAGGATTAGGATACACCCGAATGTTTTTGTTTTCTTTCTCAAAAATTCCCGTAGCTGTATTGCTGTATCCCGGTGTAGGGCTGGTGAAAGTTGTCCATGCGGCTCCGCAATCTGTAGTTCTTCCGTACGAAACATCTGCCTGCTGCGAGCCATAAGTTATCGAATCGGTCAGCGCATTCAGGTCTGTATATAAACCAATATATCCTGTTGCGCCACTCAAAGAAAAATTAGTGTGCAATGCACCCTGCGAAGGTTGATTGTCTGCCCACACTATCAGGAATCCTCCGGCAGGAATGATAGTAGCATTATTGCCAACCGGAAACTGAAATTTTGTTGGATTTGAAATATCATTAGTGATGAAATATCCGGCAATGTCCACCGCAGCATTTCCTGAATTATGCAATTCAATCCAGTCGTCAAATTCGCCTGGTTGGTCTTCGATGAAAGTATAATTGGTAGCCATAAATTCGTTGATGCACAATTCCGGTATTACAGGCGTTCCAACTGTTCCGCTCACACTCACTTGTTTGGTAAGCGCGTATAAACTTGTGAGCACAATATTACCGTTCGCGCTGTTATTGTTCGGTGGATTGAAACGCACATAAACATTAGTGCTGTTCACGGTTCCTCCCGATTCAGACAAAACTAAACTGCTGCCGAAACCACTTCCTGAAGTGAGAGAAATTTCAAAAGGAGCCGGAGCATTAATGGTAATGTCTTCGGTTAAATTAGCGCCACTTACGGTGAAGCTTGCTTCATCGGAAGGCGTTCCCGATACCGGAGTGTTAAATGCGGGTAATGATGTTGCAGAAACATTAATTACCGGAGCTGGAGGACCATCGGAAGTAACAAAAATATCATCCAATCGCAATTGCGGGCGGCTCCCTCCGGCACCGCTAACGGGCATATTATAATAGAGCCATCTCAATTGTATCAAAGGTTCATTATCGAATGAAGCCGGCAAGGCAACATTGAAAGTTTGTGCATCGCCTGTGTTTTTTCCTGCCGAAGAATATTCCACCGGACCGGGCAAATCCGTCCAAGCAGAAACCGAATCCAAACGATACTGCACCCGGAAATGATACACTCTTGGCGTGCTGCCATCTGCCTGCAAATAAACTCCGGCAGTAAAAGTCAATTCGAGATTATCGCGATTGGTGGCATCTAAAGCTACAATGGCGGCACCCATAAAAGTGTTGAAGTCAACGCTTCCGCTTTGGCAATTGTCAAATTGAGGCGAGCCGGTATTGAAAAAATTTACGCCATCGCCACCTAAGCCTTTCAGTCTGGAACGCGAAAGAACATTGTAACTACAGATATAATTGCGCGAGAGTGTAAGATTGGTATAGCCTGGGTCTAAAGTATTGGCGGTATGAAAAATCATACTTGCCGGATAAGTTCCGGCAGCTTGAGTAGAATCCCAACGGGTAAATTCATAATCGCCAAAACGCAATAGGTGAGGAGCAGGATTGGCAACCAATGTAGTCCTTCCCGAAAGGTTGATATTAACGGTTGCAGCGCCTGCTGAAGCTATTGCAAGCGTTTCATTAAAGACCCCTGCAACAGATGGATTAAAGCGAACGGCAACTTGAGTGGAATTTACTACTCCACCGGTTTCATTCAGCGTCAACGATGTGCCCCAGGTAGCATTTCCAGCATTGAAAATTTCGAAAGGCGCTTGTGTAGTGAGCGTAATATCGGCAGTTAAATCGCTTCCTTCTATGGTAATGTTTTGTAAAGCGGAAGCATTGCCCGGATAAGATGAAAATGTGAGTGATGGAGGTTGTGCAGTAATGGTAGGAAAAGATGGTCCATCGGAAGAAACAAGCACATTGTCCAGACGCATTTCAGGGCGACTGCCCGTTCCTGATGTTTCCTGAAAATACACCCAGCGCACCTGCACTTCGGATTTGTCTTCACAAACCGCAGGAAGAATTATCTGGCTGAAAGTTTCACTGTCACCGGCTGTTTTTCCTGCATTGGCAAATTCTATCGGACCGGGCACATCGGTGAACGCTCCGGCAGTTCCAACCCGGTATTGCATTCTGATTACAAATTGTCTCAAGGTTGCTCCGCCATCAGCCTGCACATCTAATCCTCCCGTCCATGTTACGGCAATATTGGTTCTTCCGGTGGTGTTGAGCGCTAAAACTACAGCGCCCACAAAACGAGGGTCGGTAGAAGTGCCGGTGCAATCGTTGTTTTGTGCTCCTGAGGTAGCCACTATTCCGATACCATTGGCACCTTTTCCAAAAAATCGGCTGCGGGCAGAAATGTTATATGAGCAGTTCCAGTCGGCAGTGCCGGGCGCTGTGTGGTTATAAGTGCTTAAGGTAGGATTTTCGGTAAAATGAAAAACCATACTTGCAGGATAAGTGCCTGCGGCATTGGTATTGTCCCACTGCGTGAAGGAATAGTTGCCGGTGTTTAGATTGAATGGTGTGGGATTGCTTTGGGCTGCCAGATAGAATGGCTCAAAAGAAAAAACGCACAGCATGATAACTGAAAAAACATTTTTCATAGGAAAGAATTTAAGGAACGAGAGCGATTGAGTAGTAAAGATATTGAATGGACAGGAAGAAAAGTAATTAAGAAAATGTCATGAACAAATAGTGGCTGTTTTCAGTCAACAGACCACAACCACAGTTTACTTTTTACTGCAAACTGAGAACTGCAAACTACTTACGGCTGATAGCTGATAGCCGAAAGCTTATGGCTAATAGCTAATGGCTAACAAAGCGTTCACAATGAATGGCTTTTGAATAGAAATCAGTTAATCGAAATTTCATAAGGCAATCGTGCCTGAACGCCCTGCATGTTTTGTATTTGCTGTATTTTTTTCCAGATAGGATAAAATGTTCCTAGTTGATTTTTCATATACCAGGTTTCGCCTTCGCCTTTCAGATTTTTCATGAACTTTTCAAAAGGATCTATTTCTTCAGGAAATTCTTTCAAACGATATTCTTTTAAATCGGCTTTGTAGGCTGCAATGGCAATGGCTTCGTCTATACCTCCCAATACATCTACCAATCCTTTCTTTTGTGCCTGTTCACCGGTCCATACTCTCCCCTGAGCTACTTCATCTACCTGCTCAACCGTCATGTCGCGACCTTCGGCAACACGGGTTTTAAAATTCATGTAAATGGTATCAATGGCTGCTTGCACAATCAGTTTTTCATCGGCATTCAAAGGTCTTGAAACGGTACCCATGCCTGAATATTTTCCGGTTTGAACATTGTCGAACGTAATGCCTAATTTGTTTTTAAAGAATCCTTGCATGTTGGGCAAAATTCCGAATACACCAATAGAACCCGTAATGGTGTTGGGTTGTGCTACAATAGTGTCGGCATAGCAGGCAATATAATAGCCGCCCGAAGCCGCCACATCGCCCATCGAAACAATCACCGGAAATTTTTCTTTCGCCAAAGCCATTTCACGCAAAATAACTTCCGAAGCCAAAGCGCTGCCACCGGGCGAATTTACGCGCAGCACTAATGCTTTCACATTTTTATCCTGACGAATTTTTCTGATTAATCGCGCCACACGTTCAGAGCCTATATTGCTGCCATCGCCTTTGCCGTCAACAATATCGCCTTCGGCATACAATACCGCAATTCTATCTTCGATAGTGAAGTCTTCTTTTTTACTGCTTTCGGCATTATCATATTTTTTCAGCGAAATGGAAACCACATTTTCATCATCTTTTTTGCCTGTGCGTTCTTTCAAATCGTCTATCACTTCATCGTAATAAGCCAAGGCATCTACCAATTTATGTTCCAGAGCATCATTAGCTCTGCGCACCAATAAATTATCTGCAATACTGTCGAGTTGAGCAACAGTAATACTTCTTGAGGCTGAAATTTTCTTCAGATAATGCTCATAAATTCCATTCATGTATTCGGTAATCTGCTCCCGATTGGCTTCGCTCATTTTTTCGAGGCGCAAAGGCTCGGTAGCGCTTTTGTATTTTCCGGCATAAAAAATTTGAGGCTCCACTTCCAATTTTTCGAGCATACTTTTGAAAAACATCAGTTCAGAATTTAATCCCGAAAATTCCACAACGCCCATAGGGTTGAGATAAATTTTATCGGCAACCGAGGCTAAGTAATAAGCCTTTTGTGTCATTATTTCAGAATATGCCACTACAAATTTGCCCGACTCTTTAAAGTTTAAAATTTGATTGCGTATGGCTTCTGTAGTAGCGGTTCCGTTGGGATTTATGGCGGCATTAATAAATATGCCTTTAATATTATCATCGTCCTTAGCCTTTTTGATATTTTTTAAAATATCGTTTAGTCCGAGATTTTGAGAAGGCTTGAAAGTCCCGAAATCGAAATTTTCGAACGGATTGTTCGAAGTCATTTCAGAAATATTATAATCGAAATTGAGATATAAAACAGTGTTGGGTTCTACATCTACTTTTTCTTTTGTAGAGCTTGCCAAACCGGCTATAATGCCAATAATCATAGCAATTGCAAGAAAGAAAAACAGAAACTGTCCCACTATAAATGCCAGCAGGGTAGTGAAAAATTGTTTTAAAAAACTCATAAGGAAAATTTAATTTGAAAAAATTGTGAGGAATCAAAAATACTTGAATTTGCCTTATTTGTTAGCTTTGGCTCTTTGTTAAAAATACTTAATGAAACCTTTATATCTTTTATTGGGAAGCAATAGCGGCAATCGTATGAATTATATCCATACGGCTCAAAGCAAAATTGAGCAATTGTATGGAGCAGCCTTGCATGCTTCTCCTGTTTTTGAAACCGCTGCCTGGGGCAAATCGGAGCAACCCGATTTTTTGAACAAAGTCATTATGGTTTTGTGTGGCGATGCGCCTTTAGATATTCTTCAAAATATAAAAAACATAGAAGCCGAAACCGGAAGAACAGCTTCGGAAAAATGGGGACAGCGCGAAATTGATATTGATATTTTGCTCTATGGCGATACGATTGTAAATCTGCCCGAACTAACCATACCACATGCATGGCTTCCTGAAAGAAAATTTGCTCTGGCTCCGCTCGCTGCTATTGCGCCCGAACAGATACATCCGGTGCTTTTAGTTTCCATTCAACAACTGTTAGAGCAATGCACCGATACGTTGCCGGTAAAAGTGATTCAGCCCGATGAACACCAAGTATAGTTTTATTACCATAGAAGGGTGCATTGGCTCGGGCAAAACTTCGCTGGCGAAAAAATTCAGCGATGATTTGAATGCGCGCATTGTGTTGGAGCAGTTTGAAAACAATCCGTTTCTACCGAAATTTTATCAGCATCCCGAACAGTATGCGTTTCCGCTCGAATTGTTTTTTATGGCCGAACGCTATCAGCAAATTCGCAACACGGGTTTTTCGCAAGACATGTTTCAGAATATAACGGTGAGCGATTACTTGTTTACCAAATCGCTCATATTTGCCTCTATTACTTTGAAGGAAGACGAACAGCAATTGTTCAGACGCTTGTTCGATATTATTAATTCGCAACTGCCCGTGCCGCAATTGATTGTTTATCTGTTTAATTCCGTTCCGAATCTGTTGTATAATATTTCCATTCGCGGGCGCAGCTATGAGCAAAGTATTCCTGCCGCATATCTCGAAAAATTACAAGCAGCCTATTTGCAATATTTCAAAGCGCAAAAAAATTCAGCCGTTGTGATTGCCGATGTATCTGCCATTGATTTTGTTTCGAATGCCGAAGATTACGGCAAACTGAAATCGTTGCTCGATAAAGACTATGAGAAAGGAGTGCATTATGTGAAAGTATCTTGATTGCTAATGTTTTTGTTTACAAGAAGCAATTAAAAATATTTCGAGACAAAAAACATCATTATTGTACTTCACTATCTGAACTTTGTTCAATTTTTTCAAATCAAAAAATGAATTATGATTTCCACTCATAAAGTAGATAGCATGAAATGGGTGATGCTTGTTTTACTTGCCTTTTTATGGGGCACCTCATTCATTCTGATGAAATTGGGAATGAAAGTGTTCTCTCCTTTTCAAGTAGCGGGGTTGCGTATTTCTGTGGCATTTCTTTTCATGATACCGGTTTTGCTATTGATTGGAACCAGAGAAACGCGGATGAAGGATATACCCTGGTTGTTTTTTATCGGTTTAATAGGGAATACTATTCCTCCTTTTCTGTTTTGTATGGCACAATTAAGTATCAGTAGTTCGATGGCGGGCATACTTAATTCGCTCACTCCGTTATTCACCTTAATTATTGGGGTTTTCTTTTTTAGTTATAAATCCAACCGGCTTAAAAATTTGGGTATAGGGCTTGGCTTGGCAGGAGCAATCATGCTCATACTGCTGAAATCTGATGGCTCTTTCCAATTGGAATTTAGTATTTATCCGTTTTTTATCATTCTTGCCGCAGTTTTATATGGCATTGGCGCCAACAATCTTAAAATAAGATTGAGTCATATTCATCCTATAACAACTTCAGCATTACTCTATTTGTTTACAGGCTATATTGGTTTTATTGTTCTGTTTCTCACAGATTTTTCAGAAACATTTCAATCTTCACCCGATGCGCTGGAGGCTGCGGGATATATAGTTTTTCTTGGTGTTTTTTGTACTGCTGTTGCCATGATAGTTTTTAATTACTTGCTCAAACGGACGAGTGTGGTTTTTGCTTCTACTGTTACCTACTTGATGCCTATAGTGTCATTGTTTTGGGGAGCATTGTTTGGCGAAGTAATTACCTTCATTCATTTACTTGGTCTTGGAGTAATTCTTACAGGAATTTATCTCACAAGTAAGTAACTTTCAATGTGCTTTCAATTTTTTTAGAAAGCTCTCCGTAAAAAATCATTAAAGCATTTGTGAACTTTATAACTTTGAAAACTTATCCACTAAAAATCAAAAGTCTATGCCCTTTAAAACTGCCGACCTTTCAGATGAACACTCAGCCGCGCTCTTGGTAGCTGAAGACCTGTTTAACCATTACGGAAAAAAAACAAAATTTCATGGTGAAATTGTAACCGTAAAAGTATTTGAAGACAATGTGTTGGTGAAAGCCGAATTGGAAAAAGACGGTACGGGAAAGGTATTGGTAGTGGATGGTGGTGGCAGTTTGCGATGTGCATTGATGGGCGATAATGTGGCTTCGTTGTTAGAAAAAAACAACTGGAGCGGAGCGCTGATTTTTGGTGCCATTCGCGACAGCGCTGATATAGATGCCATGAATGTAGGTGTGCGCGCTTTGGGAACACATCCATTTAAGAGCGTAAAAAAAGGACAGGGAGAGATGAATGTTCCCGTGCATTTTGCCGGAGTGGTGTTTAAGCCCGGCAACTTTATTTATGCCGATGAAGACGGTATTATAGTTTCAGAAAAAAAACTGCTTTAGTTGCTGAAACGCTATTTCAAAAAAGGCATCATGGAAGCCGGCACCGATGAAGCCGGACGCGGTTGTCTTGCCGGACCGGTAGTAGCGGCAGCAGTAATACTACCGAAAAACTTTAAACACGAATGGCTGAACGATTCGAAACAACTCTCCGCTAAGCAGCGCCAAACTTTAAAAACAGAAATTGAATCTTGTGCTTTGAGTTATGCGGTAGCTTTTGTTCCTCCTGAAAAAATTGATGAAATCAATATTCTGAATGCTTCTATTTATGCCATGCATTTGGCGTTGGAGCAATTAAAACAATCGCCTGAATTTATTTTGGTGGACGGCAATCGTTTTAAGCCGTTTCAAAATGTTCCGCATCAATGTGTTATTAAAGGCGATGCCACTTATATGAGTATTGCAGCAGCTTCTGTTTTGGCAAAAACCTACCGCGATGAATACATGCTGAGTATTCACGAACACTTTCCTTTTTATAAATGGAATGAAAATAAGGGGTATCCTACATCAGCGCACCGTGAAGCCATTGTGCAGCGTGGCTCATGTATTCATCATCGCAAATCTTTCCGGCTGCTGCCCGAGCCGGAGCAGATGAAGTTGTTTTAAAACAAAAAACCCCGCACGATTTCAAAATCGCACAGGGTTTTGTTTTTTGTTGAACTGAAAGCAAAATCAATTTACCTTCAACACATTTCTCTGATAAGTATCGTTGCCCGATTGCATCATCAAAATATAATTTCCAGGCTTCAGGTTTTGAGTTTTTACTTTCACATAATTGATGCCTTTTGTTGTTTCAGGATAGGTTTCCGAATAAACTATTTTGCCTGCTATATCTATCAATTTCAAATAGGCTTTAGCCATTTTTTCTGCATAAAACTGCACTACAAATTCATCGGAAAAAGGATTGGGAAAAGTGCCGACAATCACTACATCGTTATAATCTTTTACAGAAGTAGAAAGTGTAGTGGGAGCCAACGGAGCATTGTTAGGATTCACCGGACTGTTAGCAGGTGCGCTTGCCTGACGCAAAAAGTTTTCTCCGGTGTTCGAATACCATGAAGCAGCCACATTCATGCTGAAATTTCTGTCTGTAATGGTTGAAATATGATAGTAATCGCCTTGAATTTTGTCTTTTGAAACATCGAGCACAATGTAGCCGTGTTTCGTCAGTTCATAATATTTTATGTGTGGATTAGCACTTTCTAACTGAGAAATCAAAGTGGAAGGGACATTAAAACTCGAATTGGAAGAAGTAATGCTGGTGGCCACAAACTCAACACCTCTCGAATTGGCTCCGGTAGAAACATTGTAATTGCTATCGGGCAGGTCATTTGCCCAACTAGTGTGAATATCACCGGTAAGCACAACAAAGTTTTCAATGTTGTTGTTTTTCACAAAATTGTATATCTGCTGACGCTCGTATGCGTATCCGTTCCACTGATCGGGATTGATGATTTGTTCGTTTGGGAACAATAATGGAATGGGCGGAATAGTGAGTGAAGTAAACATTACCTGCTGCCCGGCTACTTTCCAACGGGCTGAAGAATTCGACAAATTATTTTCAAACCATTGTTTTTGAGTTTGCCCCAACATGGTGCGGTTAGGGTCCCACAACTCAGGCTCATTGGAATTCACGAGAAAACCCGATAAAGGCTCGGAACGTTCGAGTAAGCGGGTTTCAAGCATAAACAAATCCAATAGGTCTCCAAATTCGAGTTTGCGGTAAATCATGAGCGGATTGTTGGGGTCAATGCGACTCGGCAGCCACTCGTAGTTGGCTTGTGCAGCAAACATTTTGCGGTCTTGCCAGTCGCCTTCAGTGCCGGGGGTATGATTTTCAGCGCCATCTACCCAAGAGTTGTTGGCGCTTTCGTGGTCGTCCCATACACAAATGAACGGATACTGTTGGTGCAAAGCTCTGAAATCGGGGTCGAGCCTGTAATGCGAATAACGACCGCGATAATCATCTAAAGTAATGATTTCATTTTGTGGCTCATGAGTTCTTCCGGGTGCTCCCGGAGTAGAGGAAGCAGCGTATTCATAAATATAATCGCCCAAATGAATAATGGCATCGAGGTCGTTTCTTTCGGCTGCATGTTTGAAAGCGTTGAAATATCCGTTCTGATAATTGTTGCACGACATAATGGCGAAGCGCAAATAATCATTGTCGCCAGTAGGCGCAGTTTTGGTTCTGCCGATTAATGATTTTTTTCCATCGTGTTCAAATTGGTAATAGTAATAGGTAGAAGGCTGCAGGCCTGTAACATCTACTTTTACTGTAAAATCTTTGGTAACATTGGTAGAAGTGGTTCCCGAGTTCACAATATTTTGCATGGCAGTATCGGTTGCCATTTGCCAGTTTACAGTTACAGAGCCGGAAGTCTGAGTAGTAACACGGGTCCAAATAATCACACGATCAGACAGCGGGTCGCCAGAAGCCACGCCATGATAAAAAGGCTCTAAAGCGGGCTCGAACGAAAGTCGTGAATTGGAATTGTGATTTTGCTGCGCATACGATGCAAATGCCAGCGCCATTAAAAGAAAAGAAAAAACATTTTTCATGTCGGTAATTTTTTTATGTTTGACGAAGTTAAACATTCATCAGAATTAATATCCGCTTGAAATTTAAAAAATGGCAGTTTTAATCAAAATATAAACCTCGCTTTCTTTTGGCTTCATTTCCCTTATCATTTTCAGAAAGAATAAGAAAACAATTCCCGGAAGCATCGGAACACCTATTGCAATCCATTCAACAGCCTGCTCCGGTAAGTATTCGCATAAATCCTTTTAAGGTAAAAAAAGATTTACCGCTCGAAAAAATCGCATGGGCTGAACAGGGCTACTATTTGCCCCAGCGACCTTTGTTTGCAGCAGACCCTTGGTGGCATGGAGGCGCTTATTATGTGCAGGAAGCAAGTTCTATGTTTTTAGTAAAAATAATGAAGCAACTATTCGGAAACCATGAAACCATTCGAGTATTAGATTTATGTGCTTCACCTGGTGGTAAAAGCACACAAATTCTTTCTTTACTAAGTCAAAATAGTTTGTTGGTGGCTAATGAAGTCATTGCGCCAAGAAATAAAATTCTGAGAGAAAACATGGTAAGGTGGGGCAACGCGAATATTATTGTAACACAAAACGACCCTTCCGATTTTCAACGCCTGCCCGGTTTTTTCGATGCGATTATTGTTGATGCTCCGTGTAGCGGAGAAGGACTTTTTCGCAAAGACCCCGATGCCATGCAACAATGGAGCGATGCCAATTGCGAATTATGCGCTTCGCGACAAAAACGCATACTTGCCGATGTGTATCCGGCTTTGAAACAAGGCGGCTATATCATTTACAGCACCTGCACTTTTAATCCTGAAGAAAACGAAAAGCAAATAGCATACATGCAGCATGAATTTTCCATGACATCCATTCCGCTTCGACACCATGCAGAATGGAATATACATGAAGATGAATTTAACGGACTGCATTTTTATCCGCATCGAACCAAAGGAGAAGGATTTTTTATTGCTGCTTTGAAAAAAACTTCCGAAGAAAAACAAATCATAAAAATTCCTGCAAATCGTTTTTTAAAATCACTTGCTTCAAAAGAAAGAAATCTTTTCGACCATCTGATTCATGATGCTGAAAATCACGATTGGTTGCTCTTTAATGATACGCTCCATATTTTCCCTGCTGCGCAAATCGATGCGTTGAAAATATGCGCTTCTGCGCTGCATATTCAGATGTTTGGATCGGCAGCCGTTCAGCAAAAAAATAACGATATCATCCCTCAACCTTCGTTTGCTTTTTCAAATCTGCTTCAACCGGATGCTTATGATTCATGGCAATTGAATCATGAAGAAGCCATTCAATTATTGAGAAAAGAACCTTTAGATTTTACCGGAGAGAAAGGTTGGTTGCTGGCAAAATATGAGCATATTGCTTTGGCATTTCTGAAATCTACCGGCAACCGAATCAACAACTACTATCCTTCGGAGTGGCGGTTGAGGAAAGAGGTGTCTAAGGATGAATTTTGGAGTTTGGAATCTCGGTGCAGATAAAATCTCTTGTTTTAACTTGCCTTATAACTATGAAAAACAACAAAGAAAATCTAATAATAAATATTGAATAAGTTAACCGATTTTGTTCAGTACTTCCTGCACCGCTTTGAAAACATGAATTTTATTCGATGCTATGTCTGTTTCAAATTTGTTGATGATTTGCCGAATATTTTTTTCGGAAAGTATTTTTTGAATCAATTGATGTTGCAACATTTCTCTGAACGCAATGATTTGTTGTTGCTGACGGGTTTTTAAAAAATATCCGTTTTGTTTTTGCAATTGTTCAAATTCGCAGATAATATTCCAGCATTGCTCCATGCCTGTTTTAGCTATAGCAGAGCATACATCAACTTTAGGAGTCCATTCGTTTTCGTTTGGAGGAAAAAGGTGTAGCGCCATGCGGTATTGTTTGGCTGCTTGTTGCGCTTTTTCAATATTATCTCCATCTGCCTTGTTGATAAGCATTAAATCAGCCATTTCCATAATGCCTCGCTTCATCCCCTGCAATTCATCCCCCGCACCTGCCAACATCAGTAACAGAAAAAAATCGGTCATGTTTTTTACTGCGGTTTCTGATTGTCCTACACCCACTGTTTCAATCAGCACAATATCAAATCCTGCTGCTTCGCACAGTAAAACAACTTCTCTGGTAGCCCTTGTTACACCGCCTAAAGCATTGCCCGAAGGGGAGGGGCGAATAAACGCATTGGGATGCACCGATAAATGTTCCATTCTGGTTTTATCGCCCAGAATACTTCCTTTGCTGGTATTGCTGCTCGGGTCCACTGCCAACACAGCAACCTTTTTTCCTTTTTCACACAAATACACTCCAAACACATCTATAAATGTGCTTTTGCCCACACCCGGCACACCGGTAATTCCAATTCTTATAGAGTTGCCCGTGTTCGGCAACAATTCAGAAATAATTTGCTGCGATTGTATGTTATGTTCTGGCAATGAGCTTTCAACAAGAGTAATGGCTTTGCCAAGTGCAACGCTATCGCCCATTAATATTTTTCGACAAAGAGATTTTACATCAGTATCCATCATGCTTGTTAATCTTCATGGGCTTATTTAGTTTGTCGAAAATAGATATTCTCACAGAATGAATCAGCATACATGAAAATATTGTTATAAATGTGCATGATTTTCGCCTCAACTTTCTCAAGCCTACCTTTTCATTTCTTACCTTATATTTGCCAAACCTTAGCAATTTCACCCGAAAAACATCATAATATGTCAGTAGCAAAAAATATTCTGGGACTGTTGTACATCACTATTTTATTAGCCGCTTGCGGTGGTGGTAATAAAACTGAAGACGGAAAAGTAAAAAGCAAACGTGCCGGAAAAAATGAAGTGGTGATACTACTCTCTGCCGACCCCGATAAACTCAATATCATTACCTCTACCAGCGCCATTGCTACAGAAGTGCAGAGCAATATTTATCAAAGCCTGCTCAACAATTTGTTAGACGCGCCTTTTACCATTTTGCCCGGACTTGCCAAAGCCCGTCCCGAAATTGTAGAAATCACTGAAGGTACTAATAAAGGCGGCATGAATATCACTTACGAATTGCGCGAAGAAGCACAGTGGGACAATGGCACGCCCATTACCGTTGACGATATTTTATTTACGCTGAAAGTGATTAAAAACCCCAAAGTGGATTGCGAACATCTCCGCGGCTACTACGATTTTATTGTAGATGTAAAAACTTATGACGACAACAACCGCAAAGTAACTTTTATATGCAAAGACCAATATTTCCAAAGCGAAATATGGAGCGCCATTACGCCTATTGCCGAATATCATTACGACCCCGAAAAAATCATGCGCAAGTTCAGTTATGCGCAGCTTTCCGACCCTAAGCAGGCACAACAACTCAAAGGCAATGCCGACATCATTCGTTTTGCCGAAAGGTTTAATTCTGAAAAATATGCACGCGAACCTGAAGGCGTGAACGGTGCCGGACCTTACGCGCTCGAAAGATGGATTACCGGACAACGTATTATTCTGAAGAAAAAAGAAAACTACTGGGGGGCCAAATTTGCCGATGAAAATCCCGAATTTGCCGCGTTGCCCGATAAGCTCATTTTCGAAATCATCAATGACCCTTCTTCCGCGCTTTCAGCATTGAAGGGTGAAAACTTAGATGTGAGCACTACCATTAAATCGAAAGATTTTTTGGAAATGGTGGAAGACCCTAAAATGACTTCGAAATATACACTCGATAAACCTACTCAATTGGTGTATTCTTATTTAGGATTGAACATGCGGAATCCTAAACTTACCGATGTGAGAACCCGTAAAGCAATGGCTCATTTGTTTAATTATGAACAAGTGATTGAAAAAATTCTTTACAACCTTGCCGAAAGAACTCCCGGACCTACCAGCCCTGAGCGTCCTTACTACAACAAAGATTTGGCGCTGATTCCTTTCGATATTGCCGCAGCCAATAAATTATTAGATGAAGCCGGATGGAAAGACACCGATGGCGATGGTGTGCGCGATATGATGATTAACGGAAGAAAAGAAAAACTTTCCTTAAACATCAAATTGCCTTCGGGTAATGATATTGCCGAAAGAATTTTGGTATTGTATCAGGAAAATGCAAAGAAAGCAGGTATTGAAATCAGCATTACTTCGAAAGAATGGACGGTGTTTCTCGATGAAATAAAAACACACAATTTTGAAATGTATCTCGGCTCTTGGAGTTCGCACCCGCTCAGCGATGACCCTAAACAAATTTGGCATACCACCTCTTATGATGGCGGCAGCAATTATGTAGGCTTTGGCGACCAGCGCAGCGATGATGTAATTGACAAACTTCGTTATGAGTTGGATGAAAACAAACGCAACGAATTGTTTAAAGAATTTCAGCAATTAGTTTACGATGCGCAGCCTTATGTGTTCCTGTATATTCCTTTGAATAAAGTAGCCATACATAAGCGCTTCACCAACGGCAAAGCACGGGTGTGCCGCCCCGGATATCTTGCCAGAGAATTTCAGTTAGACCCTGATTTTGGTTTGTAAAATTTAATTTTCCGAAGAAAATATAAACCACCGCTAAGGGCATGTTTATTTACCTTGTTAAAAGATTTCTCTACTTCATACCAACCTTTTTGGTGATTTCGCTGCTCACGTTTGTGTTGAGCCAAATGGCTCCGGGCGATCCGGTGGAATTGAGACTCGCGGGTGGTATGCAAGCTTCGGGGAGCGGACAAAGCGCTGAGAAACTCGCAGGCGAGCGTGCCTATATGGAGTTGAATGAAAAGTTGGGAAGAAATCTTCCGGCATTTTATTTTAGCATTAATTCGAGCGCATATCCCGATACGCTGTATAAAATTTACAGAAAATTTGAGCGCGAAAATCTCGAACGCTTGGTTGACATGTATGGCAACTGGCAGCAAATCAGCGATTACTATCATTCGCTGAAAGCGCTGGAATTTTCACTGCTCGATTTGTCTCCAGATACCATTGACCCGAATCGTTTCAACCGCTCGCGCATCATCAGAGAATCGTGCAATGCGTTGTATCGTTCGTATGACGATATTGATGTGTCGCGTTTGTTAGGCGAAATTGAAACACAACTGAATCAGACACTTGAAGATGAAAACGGTCAACCTTATAATAGTCTGGCAATTGTAATGCCTTCGTATCAGAATGTGAAAGACGCATACCATGCCATGACTTCAGAAACCAATACCGCAGCGAAATATATCCCCACCTTTCATTGGTATGGTACGGGCAATCAGTATCACCGCTGGTTGTTTGGCGATGTGCCGTGGTGGGGCGAAAGCACCGACCCCAACAAAACTTCGCGCGGTTTTTTCCGTGGCGATTTCGGCAACTCTTATCTCGACAACCGCCCCGTTGATTCTATTTTGGGCGATGCGCTGAAATGGACTTTGTTGCTGAATATTATTGCTTTCGTTATTATTTATGCGGTATCTATTCCTATGGGAGTTTCGCTTTCGGTGCATAAGGACACCACTTATGAGCGTTTTGTCAGCACCGTAAATTTCATTTTGTATTCACTGCCTTCGTTCTGGATAGCCACCATGCTCATTACTTTTTTCACCAGCGATTATTATGCCGATTGGGCAGATTTGTTTCCCACGCATGGCGTTGGAAAAGTAGGTGAGGAATATGGTTTCTTTGAGCAAGCCATTGACCGCGGTTATCATTTTATACTTCCTGTTTTTTGTATTGTGTATGGTTCGTTTGCATACATTTCGCGTCAGATGCGCGGAGGTATGCTCACGGTGTTGCGTCAGGATTACATCCGCACGGCATTCGCCAAAGGACTGAATCCGCAAACGGTTTATTGGAAACACGCTTTTCGTAATTCGCTGATTCCTATTATCACCATGTTTGCAGGATTTTTACCGGCAATGATCAGCGGCTCGGTAATTATAGAATACATTTTCACCATTCCGGGTATGGGCAGGGTGAGTTATGAATCGGTAGTAGCAAGAAATTTTCCGGTGCTTTTCACCATACTGATGTTTTCGGCAATACTTACCATGCTGGGCAATCTTTTAGCAGATGTGCTTTATGCTTTGGTTGACCCGAGAATTTCGTTTACGAAGAAGCAAGGATAGTAGATGCGATGTTCGACTATTCGATGTTCGATAGGCGACAGAAAGAGATGTTGAAATTTTGAAGTGTTGAGATTTGTCTTAAATATGTTGAATGGGGTGAATAAAAAAGTCCCCCTTGCGGGTAGATATGTGGGAGAGCGAAGTTCCCTAAAGCGTTGAGTAGGGATAAAGGCAGGGGGATGATGAGAAGTTAGAAATTAGATTGCCGTCTGCTTTAGCTGACGGGTAAAGAGAAATGAGGTGAAAAAATCAAGCATAGATTCTTCACTTCGTTCAGAATGACAAAAGCATTGATTAAAACATAGTCGTATATCGTCCCTACTGCCTTGAGTAGGGATTCAATATCGCATAATCGCATATCCAAAACAAAACAAAGTGTCAAAACAAAAAACCAACAACAACGACCAAAGCTACTGGAGCATCGTAGGCAGACAGTTCAGAAAGAACCGTTTGGCAGTATGGTCTTTACGAGTAGTGTATATGGTGGTGTTTGTGGGTTTGTTTGCCGATTTCATAGCCAACGAAAAACCAATAGTTTGCAAATACGAAGGCAACACTTATTTCCCCATTGTGCGCGAATACCTGGTGGACTGGGGTATGGGCGCTTGGCCCAAAGAATTTCAAAATGTTGATTGGCACAATATTCAGTTCGATTTTGCTGTATATCCTCCCATACCATATTCGGCTACTACTATTGATTTAACCAATGGCGATTACAAAGGTCCGTTCGATGAGCAGGAAGTTAAATCCACCCGTTGGCGGCATCACCTCGGCACGGACCAGATTGGTCGCGATGTATTGGCAGGTTTGATTCATGGAACGCGCATCGCTATGCTGGTGGGCGTGGTTTCTATGGCAATTGCCACGCTGATTGGAATTTTTCTCGGTTCGGTTGCCGGATACTTTGGCGACAACCGATTGCAGATGTCGCGGGTGCGATTGTTTGCCAATATTCTGTTCATTTTCTTCGGATGGTTTTATGGTTTTCAGGTGCGCTCTGCCGTGATGTCCGATGCCCTTTCCGAATCGTTCGGAGCATTTACCGTTGAAGTATTGCTGTCGTTCGGCATTTTTGTTTTGGTAATGGCGGTGCCGAATTTGTTGGTCATTCCGTTCAAGCGCATTGCTGTTTTGGGTAAAAAAATCACTATTCCGGTGGACATTATTATTTCGAGAATTATCGAAATCATTATTTCTATTCCTACACTTTTATTAATTCTGAGTATTGCCGCCATTGTGAAAAAACCATCTATCATGCTCATCATGGTGATTATCGGGCTTACCGGCTGGACGGGCATTGCCAAATATATTCGTGCCGAATTGCTGCGCGTGCGCAATCTCGAATTTATCGAAGCGGCTCAGTCTTTAGGTTTCAGCGAAACACGCATCATTTTCCGGCACGCCATTCCCAATGCGCTCACTTCGGTGCTCATTGCCATTGCCTTTGGTGTGGCAGGCGCTATATTGGTAGAATCTTCCTTGTCGTTTTTAGGAATTGGGGTTCAGGCAGAAGTGATTACCTGGGGCAAGTTGCTGAGTTCTGCCCGTGAACATACTCCCGCGTGGTGGTTGGCTATTTTCCCCGGCTTTGCCATCTTCTTTACTGTTACGGTTTTCAACCTTTTAGGCGAAGGATTAAACGATGCTTTAGACCCGAGGTTGAAGCAATGATGTTTAATCTTCAACCCTCAATTATCACCTGATAAGTATAGAGGCAATAAACTCAGAAACTTTTCTGTAACGCTTTTTAAAAAAGCTACTCTTTCAATAGCTTTTTCGCAAACCTGCCGTCATGAGTGGTAATGAACAGAAAATATACGCCTGTTTGAATTTCGGGAAAGTTTAAAGCATTCTCTGTGCCTTTCCATCGAATTATTTGTTTCCCGTTAATATCATACAATACTGCTTCTGAATATACTCCTTCAATAGAAAGTTGATTTTTAACCGGATTAGGATATACGCTCACGGAATTCATTTTGATACCGGATATGCCTGTAATAATTGATAAATTGAGTGTAATAACACTGTCGCATCCTGCCTGTGAATTTAA
The DNA here is from genome assembly GCA_964518215.1 of uncultured Chitinophagaceae bacterium. Classification (GTDB taxonomy): domain Bacteria; phylum Bacteroidota; class Bacteroidia; order Chitinophagales; family CAIOSU01; genus CAYSGX01. Next base: position 9,290 of record CAZFFP010000026.1, on the reverse strand, counting down.
AGTAATAATGTAGGTGCTGTCCATGTCATAAGTATTGCCGCCAATCTCAACACTTTCGCCTGAATTAATAATAGTATCAATAACTGTGTGATATTCAGGGTTAATGGTCAGGTTTAAAGTTACAATGCTATCGCATCCGGCATCATTGCTTAGTGTATGAGTAGCAATATTGTTATCGGAAGTATAAGTATTGCCATCCATCCATGTAAAATTTTCGCAGGCACTTTGTATATCGGTGCTACTTGTAGCGTTGTTGATGGTCAGGTTTAAAGTTACAATACTGTCGCATCCTGCAGTATTAGGTAGTGTATGCGTAGCAGTATTGTTATTTGCAGTGTAGGTGTTGCCGTCTATCCAGGTGTAGTTGTTACAAGCGGTTTGAGTATCAGTGCTGCTTGTTGGAAAACACTCTCTTATCTTGGCTACAAAAATATCTCTGCTTCCGGTAGCGGTTAAGAAAAGTCCGGTGCCATCCACATCAAAATTGGCAGTGCCTGCAAAATATCCTGTAATGTATAATGCACCACTTTTGTAAAACACATCCCATGCTCTTTCTATATTAGAACTTCCTGCACGATACACCCATTGAAACAATCCATCTTGATTATACTTTGATAGATATACATCATTGCCGCCAATAGTAGTTACAATGTTTGTATTAGCACTGGGGTCGAAATCGGGCGAGCCGTTAAAATTTCCCGTTATGTAAAAGTTGTTGTTTTCATCCATAGCAATGCCATTTGAACTGATATTATTGGCATCTGATATGACATTGCCCCATACAAAAGTGCCATCGGCTTGTAGTTTTACAACAAAACAATCTTCAAAACCCGCAGAGGTTTGAATTTGTGACCCGTCAGGATTTAAGTTGATATTTACGTAAAACCCACCAAGCAAATAAATATTGTTGTTATTGTCGCAAACAATGGCATAACCCGCATCGAGATTCGTGCCGCCAAATCGCTTTACCCACTGAAAGTTTCCGGTAGCATCTAATTTCAGCAGGTAAGCATCTTCCTGATTAATTGCAGTTAAATTGGCAGTTCCGGAAGGATTAAAATTGGCGGTTCCTGTAAAGTAGCCGGTAACTAATACATTGCTGTTGTTATCTACCGCTATGCCTATGCCAATGTCTGAAAGGGTGCCGCCTGCTCTTTTAGCCCATGTAAAATTTCCGTCATTAGTAAGTTTCAGCACAAATATATCTTCACTGCCATTAGATGATAAATTAAGAATACCATCGGGGTTGAAGTTTACGTTACTTCCTTCAAAAGAACCCGCAACGTGAATATTACCTGCTGCATCTAAAGCCATTCTGAAAGGCTCTACATTGTTTGCAATGGTATTGCCGCCAATTTGTTTTATCCATGCTAATGTGCCCGCATCGCTGAGTTTTGCTATAAAGCCATCTTTGCCGCCTATGGCTGTAATTAAGTTGGTGCCTGCGCCTAAATCTATATCCATCGTTCCTGAAAAATATCCTGTTACAATTATATCTCCATTTAAGTCAATAGCAATGTCTTTGATGTAAGAAGCATCGTTACCCGCAAACTGCACTGCCCAAACAAAATTTCCCGAGGCATCTAATTTAGAGATAAAAGCATCCATTGCTGTTCCCGAAGTAAGCGCAAAGGTTGCTGCTCCCGGGTCGAAATCAATGGTTCCTAAAAATTTTCCAGCGGTATAAACATTGCCGTTAAGGTCTGCCGTAATTGTATATCCTTCGTTAAGCCCGGCTCCGGGAAAGTTTTTAGCCCACTCTGCTTGTTGGGCGAAAACATGGTGAGCAAACAGAATAGTTGATATAACCGGTATTAGTAAATAGAATTTATAACGCATTTTTAAAAATTTGCGCTAAAGATACTTTTAAAATGAAATATGGAACTGTGCAGGATTAAAAAAATCCTGCACCATTGAGTTAAAGATTTTTAATCTTCAACCCTAATTACCACGTAATAAGTTTAGAAGGAATAAACTCGTGAATAATAATTTCCGTAGCGCTTTCATAAAATACAATGGTGTATTTTCTCCTGAAAGGTTTACATTTCAAACCTAAAATATTTCTTTCTAATTCACTGCAGGGAGGATATGAAATGCGGTCGTCAGCTAGTTTCTCGATGGCATCATAAACAGCATCTGAAAATTTCTGGGCAGTAGCAACCTTGCCTTTCGATTCGATATACCACGATATGGCTGCAATACTGTCTGAAACTGATTCGCGTATGGTTATTTTTCGCTTGCCCATTTCCTTATTAAACTCTTAGAGCGTGAACGGGCTTTAGCAACGGTAAGCATTTTTTCAGGCTTAGTTTTAAGAACCGCACGTTTTTGAAGCAGAAGGTATTCCTCTTCGGGAACAACGAAATATTTCTTTTTGTCTATAGTAATTTTGTTCATGTAACTAAGTTATGAATTTAACACCATTCAATTCCCATACGCTGTGCAGAATTTTAAATCCTGCCACCATAGAGATAAAGATTTTTAATCTTTTTAGAACAAACACCCCTTACCGTCTGCTTTTGCTGACGGGTTGAAACCCTACCTCACCACCTTCTTCCAATCTACTTTTTCTGCCACTATTTTTTCTATTTCAGCAACATGGATGCGCTCTTGAGTCATAGTGTCGCGCTTGGGAATGGTAACGGTGTTCTCTTTCAACCATATTTTTCAATCAGGTATTCATGCTTCTCAACTATTGGTATTATTTTTCCAAAATGAAAATCTGCTTTTTTCTTTTCATTGTATTCGTTCATCTGAATCTTCAGGCGCAAGAGCGAACGCCCGAATGGTGGCGCACTACTACGGTGTATCAAATTTATCCTCGCTCGTTTAACGATACCGATGGCGATGGCACAGGTGATTTGAAAGGTATTATTGATAAGCTCGACTATATCCAATCATTGGGTTTTCAAACTATCTGGATTTCGCCTTTTTTCAAAAGTCCGCAGGCAGATTTCGGTTACGACATCAGCGATTATTATTCCATTGCTCCCGAATACGGCAATATGCAATGGTGCGAACAACTGATTGCCGCAGTGCATGAACGGGGCATGAAAATAGTTTTCGATTTGGTGATGAATCATACTTCCGACCAACACGATTGGTTTATAGAATCATCAAGTTCGCGCATGAACGACAAAGCCGATTGGTATGTGTGGAAAGACGGCAAAGGGCGCAAAGGCAAACGTCCGCCCAATAACTGGAAAGCCATGATTGGCGGCAGCGGCTGGTATTATCACGAAGGGCGAAAACAATTTTACTGGGCATCGTTTCTACCCTTTCAGCCCGATTTGAATTATCATCATGCCGAAACCAAAGAGGCAATGCTCGATGTGGCGCGCTTTTGGTTGAATAAAGGCGTGGATGGTTTTCGGTTGGATATTTTCAACGCGGTGTATGAAGACACTTCGTTCCGCAACAATCCTTTCCGTTTTCGTTTCATTCCTTCGGAAGAAAATCCAGATGGATTTTTTCAGAAAGCGAAATACCACATGAACCATGAATTGAGTTTTGAATTTGCCACCGAACTCCGAAAAGTTACCGATGAGTTTCCCGGAAAATTTATGATAGGAGAGGTGTTTGGCGATGCGAATACGCTCAAAAAGTTCTGCAACTATAAAGGCAATAACGGACTGCACACGGTGTTTCTTTTCAAAACGCTCACCACACCTTTCAAAGCCAAAGCCTATCGAAAACTCACTGCCGATTTTGAAAGTCAGTATGCGCATCCTTTTGTTCCCGTGTATGTGTTCAGCAATCACGACCGCACGCGCAGCATTACCCGATTGAAAGGAAACACCAACAAAGCCAAACTGCTTGCCATGTATCAGTTTACGGTGCGCGGCATTCCTTTTACTTATTATGGCGAAGAAATCGGCATTCCGAATGCACGAATAAAACTAAAGCACGGACAAGACCCATTGGCACAACGATACAAATGGCTTCCGCAATTTTTGGTCAACCTTTCGAAAGAAACACTCAACCGCGATGAATGCCGCACGCCCATGCTTTGGAATGCCGAAGCACATGCAGGCTTTTGCAAGGCAGAAGCGCAACCATGGCTACCTGTTTCAGAAAATTATGAAACCATCAATGTGGCAACACAACTTCAGAATGAAAACTCTCTGCTTCATTTTTACAAAAACATTTTAAGTTTCAGAAATAGAGATAAAGCATTACAATCGGGCAGTATGACTATTGCAGAAGAATATTGCACTAAAAAATTATTTGCCTACTATCGCGAGCATGGTAATCAAAAGTTTTTGATACTGCTCAATATGAGTTCGAAAAATGTAAAGTTGCACAATGTGAAAGGAACCCAAATTTTTTCTACTCACAAAAAATCCTGTAATGATTTATTGTTACCTTTTGAAGGAAGAATAATGAAGCAATGATTCAGAAAGAATCGCTTTCTTTTTTGCTTTTCAACCTTGCCTGATAAACTTTCGCACCGGCAATTCCGGCATTCAATTCAAAACCTATAATCAGCCCGATGGCATTCACATATATCCAAAGCATAATAACCATAAGCGTTCCAATAGAGCCATACAGTTTGTTATACTGCGAAAAATTATCTACATAATAACCAAAAGCCAACGATGATATAATTATCAGCACCGTGGCGAGAATACTTCCGGGAGAAAAAAACTTCCATTGCTTTCCTTTTACCGAGCCGAAATTATAGAGCAATGAAATGCCCAACTGAACAGTGAAAATTAATATAATCAATCTGCCTGCCATGATATAATTCATCATGCTGTATTCAAATAATCCTTTGGAAGCCAGATGCATTAAAAAAGTTTTTCCCAACGAAACCAATACCAAAGAAAATAAAGCCATCACAGATAAAACTACCGTAAGCATTAATGAACTGAGATATTGTTGCCAAATATTTTTGAAATCTATTTTATGGTATGAATAAGTGAAACTGGTGAGCAGCGCCAAAGTGCCGTTGGTAGCAAAAAACAATGCCATGATGAATGATAGCGAAAGTAAATTGCCGCGTTTGGTATTGATGATGTCGAAAATGGTTTCCTCAGCAGCGGCATAAGCAGATGTAGGTAATACCTGGCTCAACACTTCAAAAATATTTTCCTGAAATCCATCAATAGGCACATAAGGTATCAGGGTGAAAATGAAAATAATACCAGGAAACAGCGCCAAAAATAAACTAAAGGAAACACTGGCGGCACGCATGGTTACGGCTCCTTCGTAAACACCTTTGAAGAAAAATGAAACTACATCATACAAACTTAAACCTTCAAAAAACGGCAGCTTTATTTTTTTGGTTTGAGCAGCGAAAAATCTCCACAATACTATTGCCTTTTTAAGCAAAATTTTCAGTTGCTGTTGGAGTCGTTGCATAAGTCGTTCATCAATCGTTTGTTTTTCAAAGTTAAATGGAATAAAATTTGGGTGACGAAACAATTGTTGCTGTGTGACTTTAATCACCTTTGTTCACCTTTCAATAATTCAACTTTGTTACATGAAACAATTACCCAAACCGGTAAAGGTTTTGTTTGCATGTGCTTTGTGTGTTGCTGTTGCGACTTTTATTGCATTAATTATTGAATTGCTTCACCCTTAAATCAAAACATCATGAACAAAAACATGGGAAATCTCGACCGCATTTTCCGATTGGTAATTGCCGTAACTTTTGCAATATTATTCTTCACCAAAATTATCCCTGGAACCATCGGTATTGTGTTGATGGTGTTGGCGGTGGTTTTTCTGCTCACAAGTTTCATCGGATTTTGTCCGTTGTATGCTCCTTTTGGAATCAATACTTGCGGCAACAAAAAATAACTGAATGACTCATCATCAAATTCTGATTGTTGGTGGTGGCAATGCCGGTATTTCAGTAGCGGCACAATTGCTGCGAAAAAATTCCAAGCTCAATATTGCCATCATTGAGCCATCGGAAAATCATTATTACCAACCGGCATGGACGATGGTGGGCGGTGGTGTTTTTGATATGCAAAAAACGATTAGGAAAACCGCATCGGTTATGCCCGAAGGTGTAGAATGGATTCCCGAAAAAGTGGTTGCTTTTATTCCCGAAAAGAATATAGTGGTTACTGATAACGGAAAGGAATTGGCTTACGAGTATCTCGTGGTTTGTCCTGGCATTCAACTCAACTGGAACGCCATTAAAGGCTTCCCCGAAGCGCTTGGAAAAAATGGTATTTGTAGCGTGTATGAGGCGCGTTTCGCTCCCTATACTTTTGAGTGTATAAGTAATCTTAAATCGGGAAAAGCAATTTTTACCGCGCCCAATACTCCCGTTAAATGCGGTGGCGCACCCATGAAAATTATGTTTTTGGCATCTGATTATTTCGGAAAAAACGGAACGGCAAATGATGTGAGTATTCATTATTTCAGCGGAGGCAAGCGCATGTTTGCCATTGATGATTATGAAAAAACTTTGCTGAAAGTGGCGGAGCGTTATCATATTCATCAGCAGTATCAGGTGAAGTTGGTGGAAGTGGACGGAATCAATAAAACCGCACGTTTTGAAGGGTTTGGAAAAGAAAATAAAGGCGAAGAATATGTAACCGAATTTGAAATGTTGCACGTAACGCCTCCGCAAAGCGCTCCCGATTTTATCAGAAACAGTTCTTTATCTGATGAAAAAGGCTGGGTGGAAGTGGATAAATATTCATTACAACATGTGCGTTACGAAAATATTTTTTCATTAGGCGATGCTTCAAGTTTGCCTGCATCGCGCACCGGTGCGGCAGTCAGAAAACAAACTCCGGTATTAGTTGAAAATTTATTGTTGGTGATGAACGGTAAAAAGCCTGAAGCAACATACAACGGTTATTCTTCATGCCCCATCATTACAGGTTATGGCAAGTTGGTATTGGCAGAGTTTGATTATGATTATCATCGTCAGGAAACCTTCCCTTTCGACCAGTCGAAAGAGCGTTGGAGTATGTATCAGTTGAAACACAAAATACTGCCGTGGATGTATTGGAATATGATTTTGAAGGGTAGGATGTGAAATTTTAATTGCTTCTTCGATAAGTTTCACAAGTTCGTTCACTTTTTGTCAATAACTTTTCCTTTCAAATCTTTCGCTTCATTTTCTCATTGTGTAACTTCGGTTGAACAGTTGGCATTTGTTTAGAATTTGTTCTGCCGTTCCAACTTCTATCTTCAAACTTCTAATTTCCGAAAACGATGTTTTTAATATTCGATACAGAAACCACCGGCTTACCACAGAATTACAACGCACCGCTCACCGATTTCAATAACTGGCCACGTGTAGTGCAAATGTCTTGGCAACTACATGATGCCGAAGGAAAACTGCTGGAAACAAATAACTTCATTGTTAAACCCGAAGGGTTCAATATTCCTTTCAATACTGTTCAGGTGCATGGCATCACCACCGAAAGAGCTTTGAACGAAGGTATTCCTTTACAAGATGCCTTGAGCGTGTTTAAAGAAGTGCTTTCGAAAGCCAAATATGTTTGCGGGCACAATGTGAAGTTCGACCTCAATATTATGGGTGCAGAATATCTGCGGCTGAAAACCGAAACAAAACTGTTGCAACTTCCCACATTAGACACCCAAATTGCCGCTACCGATTATTGCGCACTTCCCGGTGGCAGAGGTGGAAAGTATAAGTTTCCCAAATTAGAAGAACTACACAAGAAGTTATTCGGAAACGGTTTCAGCGAAGCGCATAATGCAGTGGCTGATGTGGAAGCCACTACCCGTTGTTTCTTCGAACTGATTCGACTGGGAATCATTACTGCTCCTGAAGCAAAAGTGCCCAATGATATTATCAGCTATTTGCAATCGGTAGCTCCCGAAATTCTGAAGTCAATAAATAAAAAGCCTTCGGAAAATTCAAAACCCGAAATTCAAAATTCAAAAAAAGAAGAAGAAGCAAGTCGCACATCACCTATCGAACTGTCGCCTGTCGGAAAATCAGAAATCAATTTCACCCACCTACATTGCCACTCACAATTTTCATTGCATCCTTCTACATCTTCAGTGAAAGATTTGGTGAAAATGGCTAAAGAGATGAACATGTCTTCTTTAGCGCTGACCGACCACGGATGTTTGTATGGTGCCTTTGAATTTATTAATGCTGCTGAAAAAGCAGACATCAAAGCTATTATAGGCTGTGAGTTTTATTTGTGTAACGACCTTTCTGCAAAAAACCAAAAAGACAATGGTTACCCGGTGGTTGTTTTAGCAAAAAATAAAAATGGATACAGCAATCTAATAAAGCTCAGTTCGCAGTCATTTACCGATGGGTTTTATTATGTGCCGCGCATTGATAAAAATTTATTGCTTCAATATAAAAACGACCTCATTGTTACCACGGGCTCTATGCAATCTGAAGTGCCGTCATTGATTCTCAACGTGGGCGAAATGCAGGCGCTCGAAGCATTTTTGTGGTGGAAAGAAAATTTCGAAGACGATTTTTATATCGAACTGCAACGTCACGGATTGCCCGAAGAAGACCACGTGAATCAGGTTTTACTGCAATGGGCAAATCATTATGGCGTGAAATATTTTGCATCGAACAATACCTATTACAACACCCAAGCCGAATCAGAATCGCATGATATTTTGTTGTGTGTAATTAATGCCGAACTGAAAGAAACGCCTGTGGGCAAGGGCAGGGGTTTTCGTTTCGGTTTCCCCAACAATCAGTATTATTTCAAAAGTCCTGTTGAAATGCAGCAGTTGTTTCACGACCTGCCCGATGCCATTTCCAACACACAACTCATTGCCGATAAGTGCGAAAAATATTCTTTATCGCGAAATGTTTTGCTGCCAAAATTTAATGTGCCCGATGGCTTCGAAACAGAGATGAGTTATCTGCGCCATCTTACTTATGAAAAAGCACAAGAGCGTTACAGTGTTATAGATGAATCGTTGAAAGAGCGATTGGAATTAGAACTGAAAACCATAGAAAACACAGGCTATCCCGGCTATTTTCTCATTGTTCAGGATTTCACAACCAAAGCCCGCGAAATGGGCGTATGGGTAGGTCCGGGCAGAGGCTCGGCTGCCGGCTCTGTAGTGGCGTATTGTTTGGGCATTACCAATGTAGAACCCATTAAATACAATTTACTTTTCGAAAGATTTTTGAATCCGGAGCGTGTAAGTATGCCCGATATTGATATAGATTTTGACGACCGCGGCAGGTCAAAAGTGATGCAGTATGTGATTGAAAAATACGGGCAAAATCAAGTGGCGCAAATTATCACCTACGGCACTATGGCAGCTAAGTCGAGTATCAGAAATGTAGCACGTGTGTTGAATCTTCC
>CAZFFP010000025.1:0-45344 GCA_964518215.1 uncultured Chitinophagaceae bacterium | reverse complement strand
CATAATTTGCTTATCAGTTTAAGTGTTTTCAAGTCGTAAACGTGTATCTCGTTTTTATCTGTCTTATCGTATTTGTTATTGTTGCTTGTGTCGTAATGCCCAGTAACCACAATAGTTCCAGTCAATTTGTTAACTGTCCAAGTTCTTACAAAAAACTTATTGTCTGTCAGTTGAGTTTTGTTTTACCGTCTGGTGATAATATGATGATTTGTGTCGGGTCGTTCCAGTCAATTCCGTTTTTACCGTCCAAGTCAACAGTCCTTGCAGAAACAACGATTGCATTAAGGTCTTAACTGTCAATCTTTATTTGTTCAACTTTTCCTATTCCCGCGTCATTTGGGAAGTCAACTTGATTTGTCTCGCCAGTCTTTGTATTAATGAATAGTAGGTATCTGCTTTTTGTTTCAAGCATTTTCCCTCAGTTTTCAATTGAAGCAATTACATATTCTGTCCCGACTACTTCTGTCAGTTTGTTGAAATGAACATAATTATACTTGTCCTGTCCGTAAGCTGTCAGGTTCACTGTTGTCAAAATGATAAAAAATATTTTTTTTATTGTTAGTCGTTTTATGTTTACTGTGTTTGCCATTAAAATGGTAGGTAACAAAATATTCACGAAGGTCTTTTCTTTGATTTTCTCTCTTCGGGCAATTCATGTGGTTTTGGAATATAACCTACCAGCATACCAATGATACCCATGACTATGATTTTGATTTTTTGAAACATCTTTTGAGGATTCATGGAACATTGTGAATTTAATGTTTTCTAGTGAATCAAAAATCACTCGCTATATCGCGTTTCATAAAATACGCGATAGGCTTCGGTGTTGCGGTTTTTCACTATCATGTTGAAGTTGGAGTCGGATACGATACTGAACTGTAATGATCCTTCGGGGAATGTTTTAAAAGTTTCGCTCTTGGTGATGGCAGCAAGATAGTTTTTGGCTGTAATCAGGTTTTTAAAACTCTTCACAATTATTACAGTAAGGTCGTCTTTTAGAATAAGGCTATTGGCTTTGAGGTCTTCCAAACTGCGGTTTACTTCATTGTATTTGGCAATGGCAAGATTCACATCATTGGCTTTAACAGTTTTGTCTAAAAACTGCACCATGAAAAAGTGGGTGGCTAAAGGCTCATAATCAAATTCCAAGAGGTCCACTTCAAGTTTAATTTCTTTCACCTCGGTTTTGTCTAAAAATTCAATAATCTCCTTTGCTTTGTCTTTCACAGGGTCGTTCGGATAGCTGGTAATAATAGCCGTGAGTTCCTCTTTATAGCTTTTCAAATCTTGCGTTTTACCCACTGCGAAAGCATGAAGCAAAGCGAATTTCGGTTTCAGATAATTATCCTTATACATCGAGTCGGCAGCATTTGCCATCAGCAGCACAGTATCGTATGCGCCTTGCTGATAATAGCCGAATGTGAGTTTATAATAATCGTCCACTTGTTTGGTTTTCGATTCTGACTCCACTATGTAGTTGGGGTTGAGTATATACTTGGTATAAGGACTGTCAGGATAACCTTTGAGCAAAAGGTTTTTATAATATTCGGCTTTTGCCGTGTTGCCTTGCTCATTATGCAAAAGGTATAGGTTGTAGTAAACCTGCGCCTCGTATTTGTTTTTCGGATAGCGCTGCAACAAATCTTCAAACATTTCCAAAGCCTTCTGTGAATTGTTGAGTTTGGATTTATAAATGGTTGCCGCTTCATACAAAGCCATCAGAATCATTTCATCAGATTTGGCTTTTGCATCTGGTTCGATGGGGAAATTTTTCTTCAGTGTGTGCAAATCCAAGCCACTCGATGCAGTAGCTTGATCTTCATCGTCCATTAATTCTTTATCGGAAATATCTTCAAAAGCATCAGACTTTTTATCGCTTCTACGCCAGTTGTCTTCATTTTTTCGTGCGCCCCATCTTTTCATAAAATCATTAAAGCCATTGCTTCTGGCTGCGCTGTTGTAGAAATACCAATCGGTAGCTTTGGAGGGTTCGTCTGTCGGGCTGCCTCTTTCGGCTTGTGCTGATGGTATCAATTGCGGGGCATCTTTTGCTTCTTTTTCTGCTTTGGCTTGCTGCTCTTTTTTGAAGATATAATCGCGTAAAAACTTGTCGAGTTCTTTGTCGGAAAGTGCCGCAATGGCTTGTAGGCTGTCTTGTTCTGCAATAATGTCGAGATGTTTCACTAACTCTTCGAGAATTTCGCTGCGCAGTTTGTATTCTCTGAAATTAGGATATTTGTCATCTATTAAAGTAACTGCTGCCGCGTAGTTGATTTGCGCTTCGCGATAAATTTCATCGTTAAAATACAAGTCTGCCAATTTGAGGTGCGAAATAGCTTTTTGGCGGGTATTCGACATGGATTTTTCTACCGACTTGTCTAAGTTTTCAATAGCGCAGGGTTTATCGCTTTCGCGTAGACACAATTCAGCCAGATAGTAATACACCTGATCTAAATATTCTTCATTCTTTTTGTCTTTAGACAATTTGGTGAGCATCTTCCTGATTTCGGAAGTGGACATGGAATTGTCGTTTGATGCGATGCGTGCAATACTCATCATGGCGGCAAACTGCATGTCATAAGGAGGTCTGCCCTTGAGCGATTTTTTGTAATGTTTCACAGCATCGCTGTAGCTTTTATTACGTTCATGAATTTGTGCAATAATAAAATGAAAGCGGTTGTTCTTTTTCGATTTTTTCACTTTCGCCAAAAGCGTTACGAGCGGCTCCATGGCTTTTTCATAATCGCCTTTTGAAAGATATAAATTGGCTCGGGCTTTATCTAATTCATCGCTCAGTCTGAAGGGGAATTTTTTGCCGGCATCAATAATGGTAAACACCGCTTCGGCTTCTTTGTATTTGTCCATAGCCGTGTAGTTGTCTGCCAACCATATATACGCATCAGGGTGGATAGATTTGTGCTTGAGAGATTTGGGAAATTTTTCTTTGTAATATTTCTCCTCATTCATGCCGCCCGATACTTCTGCTTCTTTGGCAGCTTCTTTAGCTTCTATCTTTTCTTCCAGTTTTGCTTGTGCTGCTGCTTCCTGTGCCGCTTTCATTTGTGCTGCAGTCATGGGTTTTTTCGATGAGCCTTTCGATGTTGATGCACTGGAAGAAGAGGAACTTTTCGATGCCGGCATAGGCTTTCCTTTCGATTTGCCCTTTTTCTTTTTCTTGGCTACTTCTTTGTATTCGCGAATAATGAATTGAAATGCCTTCACCGAATTGTCGAAATCGTTTTTAAAAAAATATGCTTTGCCTAATGCAAAATAGGAGTCGTCAGCCCAGCGGCTCGGCTCATGGCGTTGAATGACGGTAGATGTTTTGGTAACAATAGCGTCTAAGTCTGATGTGAACGATTTTCCGGCTTCCGGGTCGCGGTCGGTGTAGATTGGAATAATTTGAGTAAAGTCATCGCGATGACCTTCGCGCATGGCTCGTTGTATGCCTTTCATTTTTTCGTTGGCATTAAAATAGCCATTATTGCGCCCAGTAATATCATGGTAAGCTTTACCAACAAATGAATTGTTCTGCTTCTTTTTTTTCTTCGATTGCCCGAAAGTAACTGTCGAAAGAAGTATTAATGAAAGGAATATAAATAAACGAAATTTCAAGCCTGATGGATTTTTGTTTCTTTTCTGTTTGAGGTTTTGGTATAATTCTCTGAAAACGCAATTAGTTTCATGAGCCGCAAAATCTTCCTAAAACTGAACATATAAACGTTAAAACGCAAAAATATTTTAAAATCACGAAATTCGGGCTTTCTTAGCGATAATAGAGAAATGGAAGACAATCAAAAACCCAAACGAAAACTGCTCGGCAAACTCACCGACAAATATCGCTTGGTAATCATGAACGATGAAACTTTTGAAGAACGGCTTTCGCTGAATCTGTCGCGACTCAATGTGCTCATCCTTTTCAGCGTGATGGGCGTGGCTTTCGGATTCATCATTTATGCGTTATTTATTTTTACTCCGCTTAAAGAATACATTCCGGGCTATGGCGATGTGCATGTAAAAAAAGATTTGGTGAAAATGAAATATCGGAGCGATTCGCTCGAAACCATGATGGACCAACACTCGGCATGGATTGCTAACATCATTAACATTCTTGAGGATAATATACCTTTGCCGCCCGAAGAGCCGGGTGGAAAATCTGTTTTTTTCGACACCATAAAACTCGACCGCATTCCGGTAGAAGATGCTTTGCTTCGAGAAGAAATTGAAAGCGAATTAGACTATGCGCTTATTTTCACCGATGCAAAGCGTGAAAAAACGGGCAATATCTACAACCTCAATTTTTTCCCGCCATTGAAAGGCTATGTAACTTCTACATTTAATCCCGAAAAAGAACACTACGGAATTGATATAGTAGGGCAGGAGCGAAGCCCTATATTGGCTACCTTAGATGGCACTGTTGTGTTTTCAGGGTGGACTGCCGAAACCGGGCACGTAATAGCGCTTCAACATGCACAAAACATGATTTCGTTTTATAAGCACAATTCGGTGCTGTTAAAAAAAGTTGGTAATTTCGTTAAAGCAGGCGAGCCGGTTGCCATTATAGGCAATAGTGGAGAACTTTCTACCGGACCTCATCTGCACTTCGAGCTTTGGAAAGACGGCACCCCCGTTGACCCCGAAGATTATCTGATATTTTAAACCAGCACAAAATGTTTGCAAAAAACAACGATAAGAAAGAATCTGCCAACAGCAAAACAGTAAATCTGTTTGCCGAAGGAACCGTAATGCAGGGTGAAATCAAAACCGAAAACGATATTCGTATTGACGGCATCATCAGCGGCACAGTGGTTTCGAAATCGAAAGTAGTTATTGGTCCTACCGGAAAAGTTACAGGCGACATTGTGTGTCAAAGTGCGGATATTTCCGGAACGCTTATTGGCTCTATCGAAAACAGGGAGCAGCTTTTTTTAAAAGCTACCGCTGTGATTGATGGCGATATTACCACCGACAAAATGATAGTAGAAGCCGGAGCGCGTTTCAATGGCAAGTGTAGTATGGGTAAACCCGCAGAAACCAAACTGAATGTCGCAACCCCAACCCCCCAATTCAAAAAAGAAACCGTCTGACAGCCCTCTGAGACAATACGCCCAATACACTTCTTTGGGTTTTCAGATGTTGGCTGTTATCCTTGTCGGGGTTTTTATTGGTAAATACTTAGACGGAAAATTCCCCAACGAAAAATCTATCTGGACAATGGTTTGTGTTTTCGTAGCTGTTGTTATGGCATTGGTAGGCGTAGTAGTCAAGTTGGTGAGAGAGAATAAATGATTCCTTTTTTAAAACGGAAAATACTTCGGAATAATAATCGTAGCCAGAATCCAGAAAATAATATTGAGCGGAGTGCCTACCCGCAAGTAATCGCTGAATTTATAATTGCCCGGAGCATAAATCATAGTGTTGGTTTGGTAGCCCATCGGTGTCATGAAACTCAGTGATGCCGCGAAAGTTACCGCCATCAGAAAAGGGCGCGAATCCACGCCAAGACTTACTGCTGTTGTAATAGCTATGGGCGCCATGAGCGCGGCTGTGGCATTGTTGGACATTACGTTGGTGGACAAAAAAGTAATCAGAAAAAATAACGACATCACTATTTGCGGACCAAACTGACCGAATACTTCAACGATGCCCTGGGCAAGCAACGCTGCCGCTCCGGTTTTTTCCAAGGCGGCACCCATAGACAATACGCCCGCCAACATAAATATCACTTTCCATTCGATAGACTTGTAAGCGTCTTCGGGCGAAATCGCTCTGATGCCAATCAGCGTAACCACACCGATGCTTGCGCTCAACACAATAGGCAGCAATCCGGTAGCAGCGCTGGTTATAACGGCAATGATAATTCCAATGACAATGGCAATTTTTTTATAGTCTTGTTTTTGCTCGTCAATTTCAGAAATCACCAGTAAGTCGTCATTTTTATGAAATCGCTGCATTTGTTCGGGTGCTGCACGAACTAATATTATATCGCCTGCCCGCAAAGCCGCATGAGAAATTTTATCGTGAATAACTTCCGAGCGACTTCTGATAGCCAATACCGAGGAGCCTTCAAAAATGGTTTTAAATCGCAATTGCTTCAATGATTTTCCAACGAAAGATGAAAATGGCGGAATCAACGCTTCGAAAATTTTCGTGTCATCAGAGCGCAAATCGGGACTCACATCCGATATTAACTCTAAGCCTTCTTCTTTGGCAAGTTTTTGCACTTTCTCAATAATACATCTCACGGTAAGCACATCGCCATCTTCAACAATAATATCGGGAGCAAAATCGAGTACCATTCCCGAAGGTTTTGTTACTCGAAGAATTTCTATATCATATTGTTTCACCAAAGCCGATTTGCTGATAGGCTGATAGCCCATAGGTGAATTCGGTAATATTCTGATTTCGGTGATATACTTTCCTAACTCATACGATTCAGACAAATCATCTTCAACTTTTCTTTTCGGAAGCAAAAAAGGACCCGCAATAAGCATATACAATAAACCCACACCCAAAAACCAAATGCCTGCCTGTGTCAACTCAAACATTCCGAAAGCCGGCAAATCATATCGTTCGGCAATACCACTCACCAGAATATTGGTTGAAGTTCCTATAAGCGTGCATACACCGCCCATGAGCGAACCGAATGAAAGGGGCATGAGCAATCGCGAAGGGCTAATTTTACTGCTTCGGCTGATGCTGATAACCACCGGCATGAGCAATGCCACCACGGCAGTATCATTGATGAAGGCAGACAGCAACCCCGAAAAAACCATCACTACCACCAATGTAAGCAGATAATGAATGCGGCTTACCATTCCAAACAATTTCACCACGCCATTGAGCGCTCCCGATTTAAAAACCGCAGCGCTCAACACAAACATGCACCCTACGGTAATGGTGGCATTATTATTAAAACCCGAGAAACCTTCTTCGGGAGTTAATATGCCTGCCACTACCAAAGCCAACATTACCAATACCGAAACAGTATCTATTGAGAACCATTCCTTGATGAAAAGGAACAGCGCAGTCGCAATGATGATGATAACGATGGCTATATCTAAGGTCATAGACTGCCGAGATTATTTTTTACCAGATAGAAGCGGTAAAATCCGTAAATGATAATAATGATGCCGGCATTGATACCTAATACTCCAATAATCAACGTGTAAATATTAGGGTCGTATTTAATTAAGAATGAACCCAAAGCAATGAGCGCCAAAGCTGTGCGGATATACGACATCAGCGTGCGCTCGTTAGCAAGTTTGGTTCTTAGTGCGGCAAGACTTTCCCGCTTGGTTACGTCTTCCATAGTGGTATTTTTTTAAGATGGACACATGAATAATTGCCGGTTAAAGTTAGTATGGTTCGACATGCTCACCATGACTCATATACTTTATTGCATTGTCACCCTGAGCTTTCCTACTATTTTAAGTAGGAATAAATGTTGAAGGGTATTTGCAAACCTTCAATTATTAATGTGTTTTAACGGTTAATCAGCCTCCCGGCTCAAAAATAATTGTTACATTCATGACAAAATAATAAATAATGGATACTTCAGTAGCATCACCCAAATCTGTCTCATCATCAATCCCGATGAGTCCCAACACATCGGCAGCAGAAATACAAAGAATTTTTCAGACGCAGCAAGCCAATCGTCAAAATGTAAAAAATACTACTGCCAAACAGCGCAAAGCAAAACTCAAAAAATTACACGAAACGGTTTTGCAATGGCAAGATAAAGTGAAAGAGGCTGTTTACAATGATTTCAAAAGAGCCAAAGACGAAACAGGTTTTGTAGAAATACTTCCCACTGTTTTAGACATTCGTCATGCCATAGCACATGTAGAATCATGGATGCGTCCGGTGAGTGTAGATACTCCCTTGTCGTTTTTCGGAACTTCTTCCAAACTCATATACGAACCCAAAGGCGTTACACTAATCATCGCTCCGTGGAACTATCCTTTCAGTTTGTCTATCATTCCTTTGGTGGGTGCTATTTCCGCAGGCAACACAGCCATCATTAAACCTTCGGAATACACACCTCATGTTTCGAAGTTGATAAAAGAAATGATTGCCGAAATTTTCGAAGAAAATGAAGTAGCTGTTGTGGAAGGCGATTACACCGTTTCTGCCGAATTGCTGAAATTGAAATTCGACCATATTTTTTTCACCGGAAGTCCTTCGGTAGGAAAAATTGTGATGAAAGCCGCAGCCGAACATCTTACATCTGTAACACTTGAATTGGGTGGCAAATCGCCCGTGATTGTAGATGAAACCGCCAACCTGAAAACCACCGCCAAACGATTGGCGTGGGGCAAACTGATTAACAACGGTCAAACCTGTATTGCGCCCGATTATCTTTTAGTGCATCAAAGTAAACATGACGAATTGCTGAAAGAACTTCAAAAAGCCATCACCGAATATTATGGCGATAATGATGAAGCTATTAAAGAATCGGGAAGCTATGCGCGATTGGTGAATGCCAGACAGTTTACACGCGTGAAAAAAATCATTGACGATGCGGTGGAGAAAGGCGCGAAACTTTTTATGGGGGGCACTACAGAAGCGAGTCAGAATTTTATCGCGCCTACTATTCTTACCAATGTTTCGAAAGATTCATTAGTGATGGAAGAAGAAATTTTCGGACCTGTTTTGCCGGTGATTCCTTTTAATAATATTGAAGAAGCGTTGCTTATCATTAACGAAAAAGAAAAGCCGTTGGCGATGTATGTTTTCAGTGGAAAAAATAAAAACATCAACGAACTCATCAGCAACACTTCGGCAGGAGCCACCGTGATTAACGATACCATGATTCACAACGGGCATCCGAATCTTCCCTTCGGTGGAGTGAACAATAGCGGCATTGGCAGTTCGCACGGTATTTTCAGTTTCAAAGCATTTTCACACGAACGCCCCGTATTGAAACAACTCATGCCCAAAGGCTCGGCAGAAAATGTTTATCCGCCTTACAATTCTTCTTTCAAGAAAAAAATGATAGACTTTTTTGTGAAGTATATCTGATAGTTTAAAGCATAAAAAAAGCTGACTTCATTTCAAGTCAGCTTTTTTTTTTATTTCTGTGCGTTTCGTGATTTCAATCTTTCGTCAATTTGACTTGTATTTTAAGTTGAAATAGCTTTTTTGTCTTTTATTTTCGGGCATTTCAGCCAATTTTTCCTTTTTTCTGCAAGGGCATTTAGTTTGTTGAATGCAAGGGGAGTAGTAAAAGTTATAAGGTTACAAAGTTATAAGGTTGGGTTATAAATAATTTCAACTTTTGCGCTTTATAACTTTCCAACTTTCTAACTCATTTGAATTTTGAACTTTCAATTTTAAATTTATGAATCTGAACAACTTCACCATCAAATCGCAGGAAGCCATACAAAAGGCGCAGCAAATCGCTTTTGGTTTTCAGCATGGCAGTATTGAAAACGCACACATCCTCAAAGCCCTCATGGAGGTAGATGAAAATGTGGTATCGTATCTTTTCAAAAAGCTCAATGTCAACAATAATATTTTGCAAAGCAAGCTCGATGAAATCATCAACAAGCTGCCCAAAGTTTCGGGCGAACCGGCACAATATCTGTCGCGCGAAGCCAACAACATGTTGCTTACTGCGCAAAACCTCATCAAAGAATTTAAAGACGAATTTGTTTCGGTAGAGCATTTGATTTTAGCGCTGGTGAAAACAAGCGATAATGTTTCCAAGTTGCTGAAAGAAGTGGGCGTGAATGAAAAAGATTTGAAAGCCGCCATCAACGATTTGCGCAAAGGAAGCCGTGTTACCGACCAAAGTGCCGAAGCCAAATACAATGCTTTAGATAAGTATGCCATCAACCTCAACAAACAAGCGCAATCGGGCAAGCTCGACCCCGTAATTGGTCGCGATGAAGAAATTCGCAGAGTGCTGCATATTCTTTCGCGCAGAACTAAAAATAATCCCGTGCTGGTGGGCGAACCGGGCGTTGGTAAAACCGCCATTGCCGAAGGTATTGCTCATAGGATTGTGAATGGCGATGTGCCCGAAAATCTGAAATCGAAAACCATCTATTCGCTCGATATGGGCGCATTGATAGCAGGCGCCAAATACAAAGGCGAATTTGAAGAGCGACTGAAAGCCGTAGTGAAAGAAGTGATAGATGCCGAAGGGAAAATCATTTTGTTTATTGATGAAATTCATACGCTTGTGGGAGCGGGTGGGGGAGAAGGCGCTATGGATGCCGCCAATATTTTGAAACCCGCTTTGGCGCGTGGCGAGTTGCGTTCCATTGGCGCTACTACATTAAATGAGTTTCAGAAATTTTTTGAAAAAGACAAAGCTCTTGAAAGACGTTTCCAAAAAGTGATGATTGATGAACCCAACAGCGAGGATGCCATTTCGATTTTACGCGGCTTGAAAGAGAAATATGAAACCCACCATAAAGTGCAAATTAAAGACGAGGCGATTATCGCTGCCGTAGAACTTTCGGTGCGCTACATCACCGACCGTTTTTTGCCCGATAAAGCCATTGACCTCATTGACGAATCAGCCGCGAAACTCCGTCTGGAAATGGATTCGCTGCCCGAAGAATTAGATGAAGCCGAAAGAAAAATCCGTCAGTTGGAAATTGAACGCGAAGCCATTAAACGCGAAAAAGATGAGGCGAAATTAGAATTGCTTAACAAGCAAATTTCTGAACTGAGCGAGCAGAAAAATTCTTTGATGGCAAAATGGAAAGCCGAAAAAGATATTGTGGACCAAATTCAGCAAAAGAAAACCGATATAGAAGAATACAAACTACAAGCCGAACAGGCAGAGCGTGCAGGCGATTATGGAAAGGTAGCGGAGTTGCGCTACGGAAAAATTCAGGATGCCGAAAAAGCCGTGAAAGAGTTGGAAGTGCAGTTGAAAGAAAAAAATGCTTCGGGCAGATTGCTGAAAGAAGAAGTAGATGCAGAAGACATTGCCGAAGTGGTGAGCCGCTGGACCGGCATTCCGGTGAACAAAATGTTGCAACGCGAAGCCGATAAATTATTGTCGTTGGAAGACGAGTTGCACAAAAGCGTGGTTGGTCAGCACGAAGCGGTAGAAGCCGTTGCCGATGCCATTCGCAGAAGTCGTGCAGGATTGCAAGACCCGAAAAAACCGATTGGCTCTTTCATTTTCTTAGGCACTACCGGTGTGGGTAAAACCGAATTAGCTAAATCTTTAGCGCATCTTTTATTTGACGATACCAACGCCATCACCCGCATTGACATGAGTGAATATCAGGAGCGCCATGCTGTGAGCCGCTTGATTGGCGCACCTCCCGGTTACGTGGGCTATGATGAAGGCGGACAACTCACCGAAGCAGTGCGCAGACGACCTTACTCTGTGATTCTTTTAGACGAAATTGAAAAAGCGCATCCCGATGTGTTCAACGTTTTGTTGCAAGTGCTCGATGATGGTCGCCTCACCGACAATAAAGGTCGCGTAGTGAATTTCAAAAACACCATCATCATCATGACTTCCAATATGGGCAGCGATATTATTCGCGATAATTTTGAAAATGCGCAGGAAAGCGAATTCTATTTCATTGCAGCCAAAACCAAAACAGAAGTTTTTGAGTTGCTGAAGAAAACTTTGAAACCCGAATTTTTAAATCGTGTGGACGAAGTTATCATGTTCAGCCCACTGAGCCAAACCGATATTCAAGGCATTGTGCGCATTCAGTTGAAAGATTTGGGCAGCCTGTTGAGCAAAAACAATATCAAAATAGATTTTACCGAACACGCCATTGCATGGCTTGCTAAAGAAGGCTTCGACTCGCAATATGGCGCGCGTCCGCTGAAGCGTTTGATTCAAAAAGAATTAGTCAATATGCTTTCGAAAAAAATTATTGCAGGCGAAGTGCGCAACGACCAAAACATTTTGATTGATGTGATTGATGGAGTGATTTTCTTTAAAAACACGAATGATGAAACTACTTCAGAAAAGCCTAAAAAATCTTCTAAGAAAACGGAAGAAGATAAGGCGAAGCTGAATTAGGATGTTTGTTTCTGAACACAAAAGAAGGCAATTCTTAATCAGATTACCTTCTTTTTCTAAAGACTAATTTCCCCCAACATTATTATCTTCCGCTACGAAAAATATTTTCTTATGAATCCATTCAATATTTGGGCGGGCTTATGCTTGTTTTTTACTTTCAGTATTCAGGCTCAAAACAATCATCAGACACTCTATTGCGGTGCGGATGAAATGCGAATACAATTGTTTACTCAATTTCCTGAAAGGCAACAAGCAATTTTAAACGCGCATCAGCAGTTAGAAATACACACACAACATTATGTTTCATCAAGCTCAGCCACACGCAGTAGGGGGCAGGTATATATCATTCCGGTAGTGTTTCACATCATTCACAATTTCGGAAACGAAAATATTTCTGATGCTCAGGTACATGATGCGGTGGCAGTTTTAAACAGAAATTTCAGAAAACAAAATGCAGATACTTCCGATATAGTTCAGGATTTTAAAGCCATTGCTGCCGATTGTGAAATTGAATTCAGAATTGCCACTAAAGACCCTCAAGGAAATTGCACGAACGGTATCAATCGGGTGGTTTCAACATTAACCTATATTGGCGACCATTCGGTGAAATCTTTAGTGCAGTGGGACCCGTCTAAATATTTAAACGTGTATGTGTGTGCCGATGCTGCGGGCATTGCAGGTCATGCCATTTTTCCGGGCGATGCCGACACCGTTCCTCAATGGGATGGCATTGTGATTCGTCACGATTATTTGGGAAGCATCGGCACTTCAACGCCTTTTCGTTCCGTAGTGCTGACTCATGAGTTGGGGCATTATCTCAATCTTCAGCATATATGGGGCGGCAATAATGTCCCCGGATTTTTCTACCTGCCGGTAGCTCAACAAGACAATTGCAACTATGATGATGGCGTGAGCGATACGCCCAATACCATCGGTTGGCAAATATGTAATTTGTCGGGGACAAGCTGCGGCAGTTTAGATAATGTTCAGAATTTTATGGACTATGCTTATTGCGCCCGAATGCTTACCGAGGGACAAAAACTCAGAATGCACGCAGCGTTGAATTCGCCCATCGGCAACCGAATAAATTTATGGCAACCCGCCAACCTCGTGGCTACCGGAACCGATGGTAATACACAACTTTGCACGGCAAATTTTTCCGCTAACGTTACTCAAATTTGCGAAGGCTCCGCGGTTACCTTCACCGATTTATCTTATCATGGCGCTACGGGAAGAACCTGGAGTTTCCCCGGTGGAAATCCAACAACTTCTCCAGATGCAACGGTAACCGTTACTTATGCAACAGCCGGAAATTACAATGTATCGCTCACTGCTACTCGTGGCGCTGCCAATGTTTCAAAAACCGAAATGGATTACATTACAGTTTTTCCTTCCGAAGGAAATCCGTTACCTTTCTTTGAAAGTTTCGAGAATATTTTTTCGATTCCTTCGGATGGATGGTCTGTCAGAAATTTTCATCATGATGAAACTTTTCAAATCACCAATATGGCTTCTTATTCAGGCAATCAATCAGTTATGATTGATAACTACAGTGTAAGTTCATCGTCAACCATGGATGAATTGCTCAGCCCGACTTACAAATTCAGCAGTCAGTTGAGTCCAAGTTTGGTGTTTCGATATGCGTTTGCCAGAAAATCTGCTGCTGAAACTAATGATAGATTAAGGGTTTTGGTAAGTGGCAATTGCGGGCTAACGTGGACTCAGGTGCGTGGTGTAACAGGAAATACCTTAGTTACGGCTTCACCTTATAATCAGCCGTTTGTGCCGCAGAGTTCTTCAGAATGGAAAAGTATTTTAATCAATAATTTATCTGCTGCTGTTCGCACCGATGGATTTAGAGTAAAATTTGTTTTTGAAGGCGATGGGGGCAATAATTTTTATTTAGATGACATCAATATTGCCAACGCTACTATTACCGATATAGAAGAACCATTCCAGAGCGAGTGGATTTCTGTTTATCCGAATCCTTTCGAAAATGAGTTATACATTGATATGAATGTTTGGGCAGGAAAATCAGTTAAATTGTCGCTTGTGGATATTGCAGGAAAGGAAGTTTATTTTGAAAATATTAATGCACAACCTGAGTTGTATATGCTTAAATTTGACGAGCATATTTTTTCAACGGGAATGTATTTCCTGCATTTGCAATCGAACGAAACCAAATTGGTAAAGAAAATTATTAAACACTAAATACAAAATCATGGACTTTTTAACCGACCTGTGGCAATTCATGAAAGAACGAAAAAAGTTTTGGTTAGCCCCAATCATCATTGTTCTTTTATTGCTTGGCTTACTGATTGTTTTTGGCGGGGGCACTGCTGTGGCGCCTTTTGTTTATACCTTATTTTAATTTCCTTTCATGAAAATGCCCAAAACAGAACCCGTCAAAACCGTGCTGACCATTTCGGTAGGGTTTATTATTGTTTTTCTCCTGACACAATGGAAATGGGCAATTATAGTATCGCTCACGGTTGGAATTGCCGGAATTATTTCTGACTACCTGAGCCGAATGATTGATACTATTTGGATGAAACTTGCCAAACTTTTGAGTTATATCGTTCCGAATATTATTTTGAGTTTGGTGTTTTATTTATTCCTTTTTCCTATAGCAACACTTTCAAAATTGTTTGGCAAAAAAGATACCCTTCGATTGAAAAAAACTTCAGAAAGCATGTTTGTTGTATCCAATAAAAATTTTGATAAAAATAGTTTTGAAAAGCCGTGGTAGTTTATACTTCTTAGATTCATGAATAATACATTTCGCCTTAAATTTTTCGCTCTTGCTGTAATTGTTAATCTCTTTCAGTTTGTTCATGCACAAGAGCTTTCAAGCGCTTCGGGTTCCATCAATTTTTCAAACATCAAGCCCTTCGGTTTTTCTGTCAACTATTCTTCATTTGCACAAAACATTCAGGGATATGTTTGTGTGAAAAGCGAAACGCCTTTTACTGATGAACTCAGCTCCGGTAATTATTACGAAAAAGGTCAGGGGATAGGCACCGGAAAAATATTTTATGTAGGTAATGCCACTACTGTAAATGTTCGGGAAGTTTTAGAAAACACAACTTATTATATCACTGTTTTTCCTTTCAGAATTTCAGGAGGCAACATTGCATACCTTAATGACAGTTTGTTAGCTGCAAGCGTAACTTCGGAAGCGGCTTCTTTTGGAAACTATTATGAAGATATTGTTTCGGGCAATTCAGATTTGATTGAACAACTGACACAAAGAATAGTGAACCATACTTTAGTTGCATACAGCAATTACAGAAATACCATTGTGCCTGTATTTTTTGAAAGAGACACGGTGGGTGGACAAGCAGTAGTGAATTGTGAATATTCGAGAGAATACAAACTATATAATCCACCTTTCGATTTTGTGGCAACAGGCTACAGCCGCGAACACTTAATGCCTCGCAGTTGGATGCCCACAGGCGGAAATACTTCTTTGCCCGAAGGCGCAGATTATCATAATCTTTCGTTAACCAATCTCAATCAGGCGAATAGTCTGCGCTCTAATTCTCCATTAGGAAATGTGATAACACCCACTACTACATTTTTGGATTGCAAACGTGGTGCAGATAACAGAAGCATCACTGTTTTTGAACCCACGGATGGGTTTAAAGGCGATGCTGCCAGAAGTATTTTTTATTCTATTGTTTGCTATAACGGAAACAATGGAAGCTGGGCTTTTAATGATTTGCCCAGTCTTGCTTCAAATCAGGATATTCAGGTTTTGATAGATTGGCATTTTAACGATTTGCCCGATGCTTTTGAGAAAACCAAACACGAGTATATTTATTCTATTCAGGGCAATCGTAATCCATTTATTGATTTTCCCGAATTGGTAGGTTGTATAAATTTTGCTGAATTGCTCAAAGCCAATCTTTGCGATGACGTGATTAATTCAGGTGAAACAAATCCTTTGGTTTATGATTTAAAAGTTTATCCGAATCCTTCTTCCAACTACTTTATTTTAGAGGGCTACGGAATTGAAAACTCGATGATTGCAGTATTCGACCTACAAGGAAAAAATATTTCGGTGGATATAAATAGGGGCTTCGGGAAAGTTTATCTGAATCTTCATCAAGTTCCTTCCGGAAATTATTTTCTTCAGATTTTTTCAGAGAAATCCAATATTTTCAAGCGGCTCAGCGTTATCACCGAATAAAAAAACCGCGAACTGATAAAGATTTTCTGAAAAACAATTGACTTTTTGGTCAGGCTGTTTTACATTACTCTCATATCGAATTCGCGGTGTCCCACTCTACTCACTCACTTGATACGGAAATCTGACAATTAGGTTTCAGTTTCAGAAAAAATTCACCGCCTATGAAAGTTAAACATTTACTCACGCTGACTATTGCGCTCATCTGGCTGATGTTGATGAGTTTTACTGTGTTCGAAGTTAAAATTGGAAAAACTTCTTGCTATGAAGAAGGATTTTCCGTAATTCCGGTAGGCAGTAATTTTTTAGTTTCAGGAAACCAAAATTGTTCGGGTGCGCCCAACGACTGGAACAGCTACTTTATTATGCTCAACTCGCAGGGCGATACGCTATGGAGCAAAACCGGTATCCATGTTAATGGCTTTGCCAAAATGCTTACCGATGGAAACATTATTTTTTCGGGAGGAAACAAAGCCAGCCTCACTTACGATACTATTATGATTTCCAAAGCCGATACCGAAGGAAATTTGCTTTGGTCGAAATCTTTCTTCTTTGGTGTCTGTAAAAACACCGTTACCGATTTGTATCCCGTTGCCGATGGTTTTTTGGTGAGCGGTTTCTTCTCTGTAAACTCCTGCATCAATCCATCTTACGATGCGTTTTTGATGAAACTCGATACGGAAGGAAATACCTTATGGACAAAAACCTTCACAGGAAATTATGACGAACAATTTCATGCCGTGCGCCCTACGCCCGATGGAAAAATTGCAGTAGCCGGATGGACTAATTCTTCTTCAGCATTTCGCACTGCCGATTATTTGTTGGCGCTGTATGATAATTCAGGAAGTTTAATTGACTACAATATTTATGGCGATGACCTTCATAATTACGGTTACGGATTAGAAGTGCTGCCTGACGGAAGCATGATTTTGATCGGATATTCAGACAAAATGGATGTGATTAAAACTGATAAAGATTTGCGCCCGATATGGACTAAATCTTTTGGCGCCTCTTGCGGAACCAGTTATTTTAAAGTGAAATTATCGAGCGACAACACGGTAATACTTACAGCTACAGAACCCGGTAATAACGGTTGTGTGAGTTCGGTTTATAAAATGAAATTTGACGGAGAAGTGATGTGGAAGAAAACCTTTCAGGCTATTGTGCGCGATTTTAATGAAACAGACAAAGGGCGATATATCATCACGGGTTTTGCCGATTATAAATCAAATGTGTTTGTGGCTTTGTTCGATAGCGCCAGAAATTATCAAAGACCAATACTCGAAATGGGTATGCTCGATATTGATACCGAAGCCTATTTGCAGGAACACGGCATTGCCACTTCGGTAAACGAAGCTTTGATGGAGCAAAAGTCGCCCAAAGTGAAAGTGTATCCCAATCCATCAGACAGATTTGTGCATATTGAATTTCACAACCCGGCATCTGTCAACTATCGTTTAGAAATATTTGACATCAGCGGTTCTATTGTTTACATTAACCCCATGATTCCCGATAATAAAGTTTTAGTAGAAAGAGGCTCGTTGAGCAGCGGGGTTTATACTTATAAATTATCGGGCGCAGGAAATATTCACTGCGGAAAAGTGATGTTCAATTAGTAGCAATCTCAAAAATCTGTCATAGTGAGCCTCCTACTGCATGGAGTAGGAACAAGCTGTCGAACTATGAATAGCTTCAAAACAGGTATGCTTCGACAAGCTCAGCATGACATTAATAGTTGTTTCAAATTTTTGAGATAACTATTAAACAAAATATAGCGGTGATTTGATTGGTGGGCATTGCCCTTCAGTCAATAAAAGGCGGCAAACGAAAGTTTGCCGCTTTTTTATTGGTTGGATTGAGTAGTGGTTTCTTTATTTTCTAAACGAGCAATTCTAATATTTAAATACCCGAAAACAATACTCATAAAAGGGCTGATGATATTGAAAAAACAATAAGGAGCGTAAGCGAAAGTTGCCACACCCAAAACAGAAGCTTGTGTGGCTCCGCAGGTATTCCACGGCACCAAAACCGATGTTACCGTTCCGGCATCTTCTAAAGAGCGGCTCAGATTTTCTGGCGCTAAGCCTCGGTCTTTGTAAGTTTTTGAAAACATTTTTCCGGGAACAATCACTGCCAAATATTGGTCGGATGCGGTAATATTGAAAAACACACAAGTGCCCACGGTTGAGGCAATAAGCGAGCCTGTAGAATGCGCCAGACTGATAATGGCTTGTGTGATGCGTTGCAGCAAACCTGCGGCTTCCATAGCTCCGCCAAACACCATGGCGCAGATAATCAGCCAAACGGTATTTAGCATACCCGCCATGCCATTGGTGCTGAGCAATTGGCTCACCATTTCGTTTTCTGTAGCAATACTGGTGCTGCCAAACATGGCATTCAGCACCGAAATGTATGATGCCCTGATGTAGTTGTCAGCAATGCCGCTGGTTTCGGCAACAATATGCGGTTGCATTATAATTGCCATAATGCCACCAAGTAATGAGCCTATAAGCAAAGCCGGAAGTGCCGGTACTCTTTTTATTATCATGCCAATAACCAACACCGGAACCAAAAACAAAACAGGACTGATATTGAATCTTGAACTGATAGCGTTGAGAACAGGCTGTACATCTTCCAAATTACCTGAAGTATCTCTGAAAAACCCGATGAACAAAAATATTATAAGCGAAATACCAATAGAAGGAAAGGTAGTCCACATCATGTAGCGGATATGCGTAAACAAATCTGTGCCTGCAACAGCCGGAGCAAGATTGGTAGTATCTGAAAGGGGCGACATTTTATCGCCAAAATATGCACCCGAAATAATTGCGCCTGCCACCATCGCTTCATTAAAGCCTAATGCCTTGCCTATTCCGAGCAAAGCAATTCCAACGGTGGCAATCGTGCTCCACGAACTTCCGGTTGCGAGCGAAACAATAGCGCAAACGATGCAAGCTGCAAAAAGAAATATCGTGGGGTTCAGAATTTTCAAACCGTAATAAATCATGGCAGGAACAATGCCGCTCAACAACCAAGTGCCTGCTAATGCACCAATGAGCAACAATATCAAAATAGCGCTCATGGCAGAACTGATACTGTTGACTAAATGATTTTGAATTTGTTCCCAAGTGCTACCCAGTCTGAGCGCAATTATTGCTGCCACAGCCGCACTTAGTAATAAGGCTATCTGATTAGGTCCGTAAGAACTGTCTTCGCCATAAAACTGCACATTGATGCCCAACAAAAACATCAGTAACAAAATAGGAATCAATGCTGTGAATAGGGAGGGGGCTTGGATTTTAGACATTGGAGTTGATTGGCGATGCAAGATAATTAAACTGATACTTTATTACATCAAATAATCATCCCCGCACCCACAGTCTCATTCGTGCCTTCATCAATCAAAATCAAACTTCCGGTGTTGCGGTTTTTTCTGTAAGCATCGAAAAACAAAGGTGAAGTGGTGCGAATAGAAATTCTGCCAATATCATTCATCTTAATGGCTTTATCTTCTTCATCGCGATGCAAAGTGTTGATGTTCACTTTGTATTTAATGTCTTTCACCACACAGCGAATTTCTTTGGTGGTGTGCTTCAAAGCATACTTACCATTGAGTTGCAAAGGCTTGTCGCTCATCCAGCAAATCATTACATCTACATCTTGAGAGATGGTGGGCACATTGTTTTCGCGCACAATCATATCGCCACGCGAAATATCAATATCGTCTTCAAGTTGAATGGTAACACTGCTTGGCGAAAAGGCCTCTTGCAATTCACCCTCGAAAGTATCAATAGATTTTATGGTAGAAGTGAAACCCGAAGGTAGCGCCATTACCTTATCGCCTTTTTTGAAAACACCACCTGCAATGCGCCCGGCATAACCACGATAGTCATGGTATTCGGTGCTTTGCGGACGAATAACATATTGCACCGGAAAGCGGCAATCAATATGATTTTGGTCGCTGGCAATGTGAATGGTTTCTAATAAATACATCAAGGTAGGACCATCATACCAGTCCGTATTTTTACTGCGCTCTACCACGTTATCGCCTTTCAATGCACTGATAGGAATGAAGCGAATATCTTTTGTATCTAACTTACCTGCAAAGGCAGTTATCTGCTGACGAATTTTTTCAAACTGTTCTTTGCTGAAATCTACCAAATCCATTTTATTCACGCAAACCACCACATGCGGAATTTGCAGTAATGAAGCGATAAACAAGTGGCGACTGGTTTGTTCAATCATACCATTTCGGGCATCAACTAAAACAATCGCCAGGTTGGCGGTTGATGCACCTGTAACCATGTTGCGGGTGTATTGAATATGCCCGGGCGTATCGGCAATAATGAATTTTCTTTTAGGTGTGCTGAAGTAGCGATAGGCTACATCAATCGTGATGCCTTGTTCGCGCTCGGCTTTCAAGCCATCGGTAAGCAGTGCAAGATTTACATACTCTTCGCCACGCTTTTCAGAAGTGGCTCTGATAGATTCATACTGGTCTTCAAAAATTGATTTTGAATCGTATAATAATCTTCCGATTAAAGTGGATTTACCATCATCCACGCTTCCCGCAGTTGTGAAGCGCAAGAGTTCCATGTTTAAGTATTGTT
This sequence comes from uncultured Chitinophagaceae bacterium, assembly GCA_964518215.1. Taxonomy (GTDB): domain Bacteria; phylum Bacteroidota; class Bacteroidia; order Chitinophagales; family CAIOSU01; genus CAYSGX01. The sequence goes on along the minus strand of CAZFFP010000025.1, from coordinate 24,535 downwards.
CTTTGTCGAATTTTGGAGTTGTGGTTTCAGATTTATGATTTGTTTCCATGATTTAGTTTGTTTTTTTATAATATCCAAGCTTCAATTTTATTTTTTAATTTTTCTTTTAACTCTTCAGTTGTTTCATAGATAATATGCGGAAAATGATTTGTATCAAAATGCGACCTCATTTCCTTCTCTCCGTCAAACCAGTCTTTTCTGCAAGTATAAATTACTGGCATACCTCTTCCTGCTGCATATCCTGCTTCAAAATATACTCCGTCCTTTTGTTCGGTGAAATCGCAAATAGCAAACTTGCTTTGCTTTATCAATGCTACAATGGCATCGTTAATTGTTTTATCACTATCAAAATGAACTTCATCAACAATTTTCGCTGAAAAATTCAAATCTTCAACAACTTCCTTTATTGCATTTCTGATTCCTTTTATTTCTTCTGCATTATTAAATGACATTGCGATAAAGCAATTGTTGGAATGTTTGCCTTCTTCTTGAAGTTCGATGGCTTTGATGATTCCTTCGAATGTAAAATTAAATCTTGCACAATATCCAATACCTCCATCAGAAAATATTGCATTGATTAAATTTGATTCATGAAGAGTTTTTAAGTAGTAATTCAATTCATCTCTATTTTTAAAGTAAAGTTGATTGGCAAATTCATTTTTTGTAAAATATTTAAACATATTAAACTCTTCGCCTTCGTGAGTTTGTAAATCATTTAGGTAAAGTAATAGTTTATCTAACTTTTCCTTTGGATTTTTTGGATATACAACTTCTTTGAGGATTTTTTGTAAATCTTCCTCACTTTCTATCCATTCATCATTTTTAAGAGGCCATTTACCATTCAGAATTATAGATTTGAAAACATGTTTATTATTTATGTATGTTTTTGAATTAAATGTCATCTTGCAGACATCTACATCACGATTAACGACATTTATTTGAATCCCATTTACAATGTAAGACATACATTCCTTTTCAGAATTAATTAGGTTCACTTCTGTATCGGTAAAAAAACACTTCATATTACATCAAGTTATTAAATACATTTTTTAATCTTTCTAACTTTCTTGCCCATGCCCTGTTGCAGCGTTGTCATCCTGAGCTTGTCGAAGGATAGTGCGTGGGCTAGCCCAATACGCTTCGACAGGCTCAGCGTGACAGCACTCAATCAAGTAACTCATAATATTCACGATTTTTTATTTTTTCTTTTCACTTTTCTTGTTGCTTAACTCAACTATCTTTTTCCAGTCTTCTTTAATCAACGCTTCTTTTTTAGCTCTACTCCAACCTTTTATTTGTTTTTCTTTTTCGATTGCTTGTTTAATATCAAAAGTCATGCTGCTCCAAACCAATTCAACTGGTCTTCTTTTAAACGTATAGCTTCTTACATCTTTCCCTTCATTGTGTTCAGCAATTCTTTTCTCCAAATTATTTGTTACTCCGGTATAATAACTTCCATCTGCACATTTTACTATGTAAGTATAATATTGCTTCATTTTATTTTTACCAAGTTCTTTTATTTTTCGGTTGCAACATTGTATCCTTAGCTTGTATGTGATTGCAGCGTTGTCACGCAGAGCCTGTCGAAGCGTATTGGGCTAGCCCACGCACTATCCTTCGACAAGCTCAGGATGACAGCACTCGATAAAGTTCAGAACATGTTTCAAGTTGCATTATTAGTATTTATACAATTTCTTTCAATTAATTTTCATTATAACCTTCGCAATACACATTACATCTTTACCTGAATACTTTTTAGCTTTCATAATTTTCCTGATTTTATCTAATTCTCATCTTCTCAGATCAATCGTAATTCTAAAATCTAAATTCTAAAATTAGAAGTATCCTTGCTTCTTCCTGTCTTCCATCGCTGTTTCGGTTCTTCTGTCATCGCTGCGGGTGGCACCGCGCTCGGTTGTTCTACTTACCGAGATTTCTGCAATCACCTCTTCAATAGTAGATGCTTCAGATTCTACGGCACCGGTGCAACTGGCATCGCCAATGGTGCGGAAACGAACGATTTTTTCTTCCAGAATTTCTTCAGGACGCTTGTTGATGAAAGGCGTATCAGCATACAAAACGCCATCGCGATTAAATACTTTGCGCTTGTGAGAATAGTAAATAGAAGGCAATGGAATATTTTCGGCAGCGATATACATCCACACATCTAACTCTGTCCAGTTGCTGATGGGGAACACACGAAAATGTTCGCCTATATGTTTTTTAGCGTTGAACAGATTCCACAATTCCGGGCGTTGATTTTTCGGGTCCCACTGGCCGAATTCATCGCGATGAGAATAGAAACGTTCTTTAGCACGAGCTTTCTCTTCATCGCGCCTGCCACCACCAAATGCCGCATCGAATTTATTTTCTTCTATGGCGTCTAAAAGCGTTACAGTTTGCAAAGTATTACGGCTGGCGTTGAAGCCTTTTTCTTCCGTTACTCTGCCTTTATCAATACTATCCTGAACAGATGCAATGACCAATTTTGCGCCTAACTTTTCTATCCACCAATCACGATATTCTATAGTTTCAGGAAAATTATGCCCGGTATCAACGTGCATTAAAGGAAAAGGAATTTTAGCCGGAAAAAATGCTTTCATCGCTAGGTAACTCATAATGATAGAGTCTTTTCCTCCGGAAAATAACATTACCGGATTTTGAAATTGTGCGGCTGCTTCGCGAAACACGAAAATACTTTCGGCTTCGAGTTCTTTTAAATGGTTTAGTGTGTAGTTCATGACTTACAAACCCACTCGCCCTTCGGGCACTCCCCCTTGAAAAGGGGGGAGAATTTAGGGCTTTGATTTTATTTTGGTGATTAAATAATTGTATATCTCGTTAACTGATTGTCCTACATTTTGATTCGCTGTTTGAATTTCCAATGCAGGATTCACGGGCGCTTCAAAGGGTTGGTGAATGCCCGTAAAATCTTTGATTTCGCCTTTGCGGGCTTTTTCATACAGGCCTTTTACATCGCGTTGTTCGCACACTTCTAAAGGCGTATTGATATATACTTCCAGAAAATCTGCTTCGCCAATAATTTGTTTTGCCAGTTCACGAATTTCAACGGTGGGGCTAACAAAACAACAAATCGTAATCACTCCACAATTCAGGAACAGTTTACTTACTTCAGCAATTCTGCGAATATTTTCTAAACGGTCTGTTTCTGAAAAACCTAAATTTTTGTTGATGCCCGTGCGCACATTATCGCCATCCAGCACCATTGTAAAAAAGCCCTCAGCATGAAGTTTTTTCTCTAAATGCTGCGCAATAGTGGTTTTACCCGAACCTGAAAGCCCAGTGAACCAAATCACTTTCGCCTTTTGATTCAGTTGCCTTTCTTTTTCTTCGCGAGAAAGCAGTTTTTCGAATGTAGGATGTATATTCTTCATTTCGGATTTGTGATTTGTGATTTCTGATTTATAATCCCATTGATGAAGTGTAACTATAAATCTGCATTCTAAAATTTCTTTCCCTCGTCACCCGCCACTCGTCTCTCGACACTTTTCAAATAAGGCGCAAAGATAAAATTCATTACTCTATTATGCTTGTAGAGAAAAGGGGGTTTGTAATTTTCAAAAATAAAATCAGAAAAATGCACTGTAAATTCACCCTATGAAAACAGATATTTTAGCTATTGGCGCGCATCCTGACGATGTGGAATTGGGCTGCTCGGGAACATTAATGAAACATATTGATTTAGGCTGTAAGGTTGCCATTTTAGATCTTACCGAAGGAGAACTGGGAACGCGTGGCACAGTTGAAGAACGTTACAATGAAGCAAAAGCGGCCTGCAAAGTAATGGGCATAGCATATCGCAACAACCTACAGTTTAAAGATGGATTTTTCCAAAACGATGAAACTCATCAATTAAAACTGATTCAATACATCAGAAAATATCAACCCGATATGGTGCTGACGAATTCGCCCTCCGACCGCCACCCCGACCACGGTAAAGCGGCTGAATTAACCATTGATGCGTGTTTTTTTTCAGGGCTTCCGAAAATTGAAACCGAACTGAACGGAATAAAACAAAGTGCCTGGCGACCTCGCGTGGTGTATCACTATATTCAGGCTTATTATCATGAACCTGATTTTGTGGTGGATATTTCCGACTACATGGACAAAAAGATGGAAGCCATCAGGGCTTTTCGTTCACAATTTTTTAATGCTGAATCGAAAGAACCCGAAACATTTATTTCCCGTCCGGAATTTATGGAAATGGTATATGCTCGTGCCACCGAATTTGGTGTTAATGCCGGATACAGATATGGCGAAGGTTTCATTGCCAATCGTTATTTGGGTGTGGAGGATTTGAGAAGGTTGAAATAAAATTTTGATAGTAACACTTGCCGATATCCTATCTTTATTCAATAAATCCAATATCATGAAAACATTTCTGCTTTCCGTTTTTGCTTTTGCTTTTTGTTTTACCAATGCTCAGCAGACATTAGACCTCACCATGACACACGCTGGAATTACCCGCGAATACCGCTTGTATATTCCCGCATCCTACAACGGAAATTCACCGGTTCCTTTACTTTTCAATTTGCACGGATACAGTTCGAATAATATTCAGCAAGAATTTTATGGCAATTTTAAACCTATTGCCGACACAGCCAATTTTATTATGTGTTTACCTAACGGCACTTATGATTTAACTAATAACAGATACTGGAATGTTGGACTTAGTTTTGGAGGAAATGCCGATGACGAAGGTTTTTTAATGGCGCTCCTAGATAAACTGATTATTGATTACAATATTGACCAGGCAAGAGTTTTCAGCACGGGTATGTCTAATGGTGGTTTTATGTCGTATTCGTTGGGTTGTAAATTTTCGAACAGAATAGCAGCTATTGCTTCTGTTACCGGAAGCATGACCATTCAGCAAAGAACTTCGTGCAATCCATCTCGCCCCATGCCTGTAATGCAAATTCATGGCACTGCTGATGCTACAGTTCCATACAACGGTAACGCAGGAATTTTACATCAGGATACACTGATTGCTCTTTGGGTTTCCAAAAACGGATGTGTAAATACTCCTGTGGTAACAACCGTGCCCGATATAAATACCAGCGATAACAGCACCGCTACTCGTTATGATTATGATAATTGTCAGGGAAATTCGGCAGTAGCGTTTTACAAAGTTCAAAATGGCGCTCATACTTGGCCCGGAGCATCTTTAAACATTGGTATTACTAATCAAGATTTTAGCGCCAGTCTCGAAATCTGGAAATTCTTTTTGCAACATCCGCATCCCGATTTTTTGGTGAACACTCCTGAGTTCACTGCCAATGAAAAAATCAAGGTTTACCCCAATCCCACAAACGATAAACTGCATATTCAATTGAATAGCCAAAGCGGCTCAACAACTGCCGAACTAATGGATGTATCGGGAAAAGTTTTTTTAACACAAATGGTTTCCGGGTTTGATTTCATAGAAATGAGCAATATTCCCAACGGAGTTTATTTTTTTTCGTTGAAAAATGAATCGGGTGTTCAGGTGAAAAAAGTTATCAAAAACTAATGTTCAACTTTCTGTGTGTTTTTTTCTTGCAAAATAAATCATGGCAAGAATGATGAATACGCTACCGACTACCGAAAAACCTAAACTCAACCTTGCAAAGAAAACTGACCAACTCAGATTGGGTTCTGCAAAATTTTTATAGCTCATTACAAATAGACTTCCGAGATAACCGAACGAGTCTGCCACATAAATGAGAAAACCTGTATTCCCTTTGGTTTTGAAAGCAGCAATCAACCTGTCGAACAAAATGCTGTTGAAAGGAATATAAGCGAGATAAGCCCCAAAGCCTGTCCAGAACATCCACCAATAATTGCTAATGATTTGCTGCATATTGGCAAGGGTAGAAATGCCCATGAGTAAAACTCCGGCAAGCACGGCTAATTGATTTGCCTGTAATGCCCAACGATTGTTTTTTATAAAAACTATCATCAGCAGTAGCAACAACACAGAAATCGAAACCCATAATTCTACTGAAGAAAAAGCCTGTTTATCGAGGTTCAAATCGTTGAACAGTTCTGCCATGAAACTATCGCGGAAATCGCGATACACAGATAAAAGAATATACACAACAACCAAAGCCATCAAGCCTAAAGCAAATTTTTGTATAAACTTTTTCCTGTCGCTTGCATTCATGGGGGCGCGTTCAGTTTTCATTTCAACATCAGCGGCATCGGGTGGCGGAACCAAATTCAATAGCCATGTAAAAAATATAAGCGGAATTAGAAATATCAAACCGGTGGTAAAGGGCATCCAAAATTCATCTATTCCAATGCTCATCAACCATCGGGCAACATCTTTTACAAATGCTGAAGCAAAAATGAAACTTACACACAGCGTTAAACCCATCAATTCGGTAAATCGTCTTCCTTCGAGATAAGAAAAAACAATGCCCCAAATCATGCCCAAAGGCAATCCGTTCAGAAAAGGAAAAATGAGATTATACGGCTGCGGAACAACAGCAAAACCTAACCATGTAAGCTCCGCAAAGCCTACCAACCCTATGAGCGCCAAGGCTCTTTTGCCCGGAGTTAATTCAGAAACAAACTTTATTCCTATAAATTTTGAAAGCACATAACCCACTAATTGAATCATCACAATAGCAGTTTTGTAATGAAGCCCGGCAAAATTTTCTACTTCCAGAAAAGTTCCCGCAGTAATGGGTCGCCTGAACGCATACATACAAGAGTAGGTGAGAAAAGCAATAATGCCTGCATAAAATGCCAGAGGCAAACCATTATTTTTTTCTAACCATCGGGTTATTTTCTCAGACATGGGCGCAAAGTAAATGCAAAGAAGCGAGATAGAATTATTTAAGCTTCATTTCCTTTTTAATCAATCCAACGATAATCATGTTCAGTTATTTTTCAGTCAATGATAATTGTATTTCAGTATTTAATTTAATAGTCCGTTCATTTTTTTCAGGACATAAAACTTTTTACTGAAATAGACCCATATAGCTTAATTGATTGTTGTTCGGTTACTATAGCCCACGGTTTAAACCGTGGGCTATAGTAACCGCTTATCTTTTTATGGTTCTTATTTGGGTTAAAATAAACTCTAAATTCAAAATGACAATTATTTGCAACTTAGCTCAAAACCCGAGTTTGATAAAATTCATTTTAAATTATACTATTATTGTTTATCAATTAGTTGCAAAAATCAATAATTTTATTTGGTATAAAAACTTTACCGGACTATTGTTATTTCAAACGACTCATTTATTCAGATTGATTTCTTCTTCAAACATTTACCTTATCACTTTGTTGTAAAATACTAACCTTGAAAATGAAAACAGCAGTAGTGATTGGTGCAGGAATTGGCGGTTTGGCTGCTTCAATCAGGCTAGCTGCCAAAGGCTTTAAAGTCGAAGTGTTTGAAGCCAATAACTATCCCGGAGGTAAACTTTCTGAAATTATATTGGGCGATTATCGTTTCGATGCGGGTCCTTCTTTGTTTACTTTGCCTGCCTTAGTGGACGAGTTGTTTGTATTGTGCGGAAAGCATCCCCGAGAGTATTTTAACTATCAGCGTCTCGATGAAATTACCCGTTATTTTTACGATGATGGAACCTTTATTTCCGCTTCTAAAAATCGCGAAAGTTTTGCTGCCGAAATAGAAAAACAAACCGGTGAGCCTGCCGAAAATGTAATCATTTATTTAAACAAAAGCCGGGAGTTGTATGATTTAACGGCTCATATTTTTCTCTATTCTTCGCTGCATCAACTCAAAACTTACCTCAATAAAAAAGCCATTGCAACATTTTTTCAACTGTATAAAATAGATGCCTTGCGCACCATGCATGAGGCAAACAGTCAACATTTCAAAGACCAAAGAATCATTACCCTTTTCAACAGATTTGCCACCTACAACGGCTCCGACCCGTTTCAAGCGCCTGCTACACTCAATATCATTCCTCATTTGGAGCATAATATTGGCGCGTTTTTCCCCGAAGGTGGAATGCATTCCATCACTCAAAGTTTGTTGCGTTTGGCAAAAGATATGGGTGTTACATTTCATTTCAATTCAAATGTTTCGGAAATTATTCATAACGGAAAGAAAGCAACCGGTATTCGGGTGCATGAAAATGTGGTGAGTGCAGAAGTAGTTATGTGTAATATGGATGTGGTTTTTGCCTACAGAAAACTTTTGAAGAACATGAATGAGCCTGTCAAAATTACCCGCCAATCGAAATCAAGTTCAGCTATTATTTTTTATTGGGGAATAAAAAAGAAATTTCCGGAATTGCACCTGCACAATATTTTCTTTTCAAACAATTACAAAGAAGAGTTCGATGCCATTTTCAAAAAGAAAACCATTTACCACGACCCGACTGTGTACATAAATATCACATCGAAATACAAACCCGATGATGCACCCGAAGGATGTGAAAACTGGTTTGTGATGATTAATGTGCCGCATCATGACGGACACCATTGGGAGGAATTGAAATCGGAAGCGAAAAAATATATTCTGCAAAAACTTTCGGCACGGCTGAAAACCAATATTGAAGGCCTTATTGAAGTGGAAGATACGCTCGACCCTTTGCTCATTGAATCGCGCACATCATCGCATTTGGGGGCTTTGTATGGCAGCAATTCGAACAGTCGTTACGCAGCATTTTTGCGCCATCCGAATTTCAGTAAAGAATTGAAAGGATTATACTTTTGCGGAGGCAGTGTGCATCCGGGCGGAGGCATTCCGCTCAGTTTGTTGTCGGCAAAAATTGCTGCTGATTTAATTGAATAAAGGATTCATGAAACAACTTCAAAACAACAATTATTTTCTATTAAAAATATGGCTGCTCGCTATTGTTTATGCCGTAGGACTTTTCGGTTTTTTTGAAATTATTCCTTTCGAAAATTTTGGGAAACTGACACCGCTGAATCTTCTCTTCAGCGCAATCATACTTTTTTCACATCATAAACCAATTAACCTTTCATGGGTAATTTTTTTTGTTGTGGTTTTTGTATGGGGCTTCTTAATTGAGTGGGTGGGCGTAGTATCGGGAGTGGTGTTCGGCACTTATTCTTATGGCGAAAGTTTGGGATTGAAAATTTTCGACATTCCTGTTATTATAGGATTGAATTGGGTGATGTTGGTCTATATTTCAGGAATTACTGCAATGAAATTTTCCGATAATTTTTTTGGAAGAGCATGGATAGGAGCGGGGCTAATGGTATTGTTAGATGTATTTATTGAACCGTTTGCCATGAGACATGATTTGTGGAATTGGGAAGGCGGAATGGTTCCTTTTCAAAACTATGCAGCATGGTTTTTCTGCGGATTTTTAATGCAGTTGTTGTTTTTCAAAATGAATATTTCTAAAGTCAATGTGCTTGCTCCTGTTTTGTATGTAATACAATTGATTTTTTTCGGAGTGTTATTGTTCGCCTGAAATTATTTCACCAATCCCAACAGATATTTTCTCAGCATTTCTAAAGCTACCACCGAAGTGAGCTTGATGATTTGCGTGCGGTTTCCGGGTAATTGCACTTTTCGGGCGTAGATATTGGTTTCGTTACCAACGGCAATCCAAACGGTGCCTACGGGTTTTTCAGGTGTGCCTCCATCAGGTCCGGCAATGCCCGAAACGGCTATGGCAACATCGGCATTCATTGCTTTGCACACTCCCGAAATCATTTCCTTCACTGTGGGTTCGCTTACGGCTCCGTGTTGTTCAATGGTGGCGATGTTAACACCCAAAATTTCGGTTTTTATTTCGTTGGAATAAGCCACCACCGCGCCTTTGAAATATTCTGAACTTCCGGGAACGGTAGTAATGCGGTGAGCAATATATCCGCCAGAACAACTTTCGGCAGTGGCAATGCTCAATTTTTTTTCTTTCAGAATATTACCTATCACTTTTTCAAACACCTCATTACCGAACCCATACACATGTCGGTGAATGGCTGTCAGTGCTATTTCCGATTGCACTTTCATTTGTTGCTCCAAAAGGTTTTTGTCATTGCCATGAGCCGTCAGGCGCAGTTTTACAAAACCCAAATCGGGTAAATATGCAAGCCTGAAATGTGCGGGTAATTGCGCCTCAAAATCTTTGAGTTTTTCTGCCAATAGCGATTCGCCAATTGAAGCCGTAAGTATATGATGATGCACAATTGCCTGAAGCGAATATTTGTGTTTGAGTTTAGGAAGAATGCTTTCTTCCATAATTGCTTTCATTTCGGTGGGTACACCGGGCATTGAAACGAAAATTTTTCCGGCACGCTCGAACCACATGCCCCCTGCAGTACCTTTGGAATTTTTAATGGGAGTGCAGTTTTCGGGCAGTTCAGCCATTTGCCGGTTGCGCTCTAAAAGTTCAATGCCTCTTTTATCAAAATAAGATTTTAGCGCTTGCAGCGCTTCCGGAAACAGTTTCATTTTTACTCCGAAATATTCAGCCAATGTTTTCTTAGTTATATCATCGTTGGTCGGACCTAAACCTCCGGTAATAAGAATGATATTCGATTGACTTTCGGCTCGTCTGAGCGCATCCTGAATATGTGCAGATTCATCGGAAACAGAAATAATTTCATGCACATCAATACCCAATAGATTCAGTTGTTGACTTATCCATGCAGAGTTGGTATCAACGGTAGTGCCTATGAGTATTTCGTCTCCAATAGTGATGATGGTCGTTTTCATTTCTGAAATGTTTGTTGAGTTAAGCGAAATAGCGGCTGAATTGTTCAGCGAAAATTTATTTCAAGCAAAGCTATAGCAAAAGTATTGGCTGCATTGCCATGAATACCTTCAATCATTGTTGCTACATTTGCTCAATCACTATTTGAATAATAATGTCCCAAAATAATCACTCGTCACCCGACACCCGCCCCTCGTCCCTTTGGCAAACTCCTGAAGGCATTCCCGTTCCTTCCTCCTTTTCCGCAGCAGATATTAAAGAACTAAAGCATTTAGGCTTTGGTGCAGGCATTGCCCCTTTCTTGCGCGGACCTTATGCCAGCATGTATGCCATACGTCCGTGGACGATTCGCCAGTATGCCGGTTTTTCTACTGCCGAGGCAAGCAATGCTTTTTACAGAAGAAATTTAGCCGGAGGGCAAAAAGGTTTATCGGTAGCGTTTGATTTGGCAACACATAGAGGTTATGACAGCGATCACGAGCGTGTAGTAGGCGATGTGGGCAAAGCAGGTGTGGCGATTGATTCGGTAGAAGACATGAAAATATTATTCGACCAAATTCCGCTGAGCGACATGAGCGTGTCTATGACCATGAACGGTGCGGTGATTCCCGTGTTGGCATTTTTTATTGTGGCTGCGGAAGAACAAGGCGTTGCGCCCGGACAACTGCAAGGCACTATTCAAAATGATATTCTGAAAGAATTTATGGTGCGCAATACTTACATCTATCCGCCTGCGCCCAGCATGAAAATTATTGCCGATATTTTTGAATACACCAGCAAGCACATGCCGAAGTTTAACAGTATCAGCATTAGCGGCTACCACATGCACGAAGCGGGAGCCACTGCCGATATCGAACTGGCTTATACTTTGGCAGATGGCTTGGAATATATCCGCACGGGCATCAAAGCCGGATTGGATATTGATGATTTTGCGCCTCGCCTTTCGTTCTTCTGGGGCATTGGCATGAATCATTTTATGGAAATTGCCAAGATGCGTGCAGCCCGAATGTTGTGGGCGAAACTCGTGAAGCAGTTTAACCCGAAGAAAGAAAAAAGCATGGCATTGCGTACCCATTGCCAAACTTCGGGTTACAGCCTCACCGAACAAGACCCTTATAATAATATTGCCCGCACTTGCATTGAAGCCATGGCTGCGGTGTTCGGAGGCACACAATCGTTGCACACTAATGCACTCGATGAAGCCATTGCCTTGCCCACCGATTTCAGCGCAAAGATTGCTCGAGACACTCAAATTTATATTCAGAAAGAAACAGCCGTTACCAAAGCCATTGACCCGTGGGCGGGCAGTTATTATGTAGAATACCTCACCGACCAACTGGCGCAGAAAGCTTGGACATTAATAGAAGAAGTGGAAGCCTTGGGCGGCATGGCAAAAGCTATTGAAACGGGTATTCCGAAAATGCGCATTGAAGAAGCGGCAGCCAAAAAGCAGGCACGCATTGATAGTATGCAGGAAGTGATTGTGGGTGTAAATGCTTTTAAGGCGGAAGAAAAAACGCAGCTCGATATATTAGATGTAGATAATACCGCAGTGCGCAACAGCCAGATTGCCCGCCTCGATAAAATTAAAGCCGAAAGAAATAATGATGCCGTGGCACAAGCCCTGCAAGCCATTACCCTTTGTGCCGAAACAGGCAAGGGCAACCTGCTGGCGTTAGCTATTGAAGCGGCAAGACACCGTGCCACCTTAGGTGAAATTTCTTTGGCGATGGAAAAAATATTTGGCCGCTACAAAGCCACTACCCGCAGTATTTCTGGAGTATATTCAAAAGCCATTATGCAAAACGAAACCTTTTTGAAAGCCCGCCAACTATCTGATGCCTTTGCAGAAAAGAATGGTCGCAGGCCGCGCATACTCATTGCCAAACTGGGGCAAGACGGGCACGACCGTGGCGCAAAAGTCATCGCCTCGAGCTTTGCCGATTTAGGTTTTGATGTGGACATAGGACCCTTGTTTCAAACCCCTAAAGAAGCCGCCAAGCAATCAGCCGAAAACGATGTACATATATTGGGCATTTCCTCCTTAGCGGCAGGGCATAAAACGCTGGTGCCACAAGCCATTGCCGAACTGAAAGCCATAGGCAGAGAAGATATTATAGTAATTGCCGGTGGCGTTATTCCCCAACAAGATTATCAATACCTCTACGATGCAGGCGTTGCCTTTGTATTTGGTCCCGGCACGGTGATAGCTGAGGCTGCGGTGAGGATTTTGGAGGATTTAGATATGAGACGTAAGATTTGAGATAGGAGACAAATGGGGGATTGGAGAATTAAGAAAATTGAGTTTGTTACCGCTTCCCATTGGCTTTTTGAAATGCGGAACGAAAAGTGAAATTTTATTTGCGGGAGGTGAGTAAGAGCTGGATATGTACCTTATTATTCAAAATTCAGCAATTCTTGATTTTGATTTTTTAGTGTCTTTGCTATAACAATTAGTGTACATAGAGTAGGATTTACTTTGCCAGTTTCAATTCTTGCAATTTGCGATAAGCTTAGTTCAGATTCGTAAGCCAACTGTTCTTAAGTTAACCACGTTAACCTCCATTGCGGCAAGACTTTTATAATTAAGATTCTTCAATTAATAGTCCGTTAATTTTTCTATTCTGAATCTGAAAGATTCAAATATTTATAGAAATGGATGGACCTCATCATATTCGACCCCGTTGGGGTCGCACATCATAAGAACAATCATGTGCTATAAACATGTAATCCCTTTGGGATTTAATTGTAACAATAGTTGAATTTGGTCTAAAAACTTTACCTGACTATTCTTCTATTCCTTCCTGAAAATATCATCCTTATTAAGCGGACGTTGTTCGGGCAGCCATTTGAAATTGCGGAGCAGAAATTCTATGGGGTTTATTTTTTGTGCCGGATGAAAAGTTGCAACGGGTTCGGTATGGCAAACAATTTTGTCCACTTCTTGGTCTTTCATATAAATATTCATGGTGCTCGATACCACGCGGTTGGCTCCCAGCAATGCTTTCTGTGCATCTTCCACATAATATATGCTTTCGGCATTGGAGTCCACAAATATGCTGTCGAGGTTGTCGTTAACAAAGTATCCGTAAATGTGCTTGCCTTTCACCTGATTAAAATAATTTTTTTTGATGTGGTTGGTCATAAAACCGTTTTCAAACATTTCAAAACGGTCTAGTTTTTCTTCTTTCATAAAAATGAAAATGGTGTCGCCCGAAAGCTGATTGCTTTCGCTCCAGATGACCGGATCTATAAACATGCGTATAATGGAATCTTCATAGCTGAAATACAGCGAATCGCATTTGCCCTGCATATTGCTTTTGAAAAATTTCACGCGATAATAGGCATACATAGTGCTGATGTCGGTAACAGTATCGGTAATTGAAATGAGTGTGTCGCCCGTAAGAAAGAGCGAATCGTTGTTGATAATGTATATGAGTAATGGGTCGGGGGTAGCTACCAGATAGTTTCCGCGGTCTTTAAAATCGGAAGTGCTGCCGCTGAGAATAATATTTGATGTAGTGTCTGCCCAATGAAAATATTTAAAGGTTTTTCCATCGCCTGTTTTGTTGTCGTAAATTAAACTATCTGTATTCAGAATTTGAGTTTTGGTGAACAAGGTGGTGCCAATTCCAAATTCGGAATAATCTTGTTTGTTGTCGTAAAAACCATTAGTGCATAAAATGGTGTTGTCTTTACTTTCGATTCGAGTAGGTCCTCTGAAATAGGAAATATCGTTTTCGGTGTCAACAATTAATGTGTCGGCATACAAATCGTAATCGGGGCTTTTCATTTTCACATCATACTTGAAATGTGCGAACTTGCTTTCTGAATAATAGTATCCTGTTTTGCTGGTGAGGGTTTTGTCTTCGGTTACAATTACACCTCCCTGGTCATAATGAGCATATTTGGTTTCGGTGTGGTAGGTGAGTTTGTCGGTAGTGAGCGTAAGTTGAGGATTCACGAGTTTCACGTGTCCGAAGAGTATGGCAATTCGTGAGTCGCCATTATATTTCAGCGAGTCGGAATAAATATTGGTTTCGCCTTCGATGATATGCACATTTCCGAAAGCATCGAGCGCATTGACATCGTTGTAGAAAATGGCGCTGTCGCAATTGAGAATCACATTTTCCTGTTGCAGGCTTACATTGCCTTTCAACATGCGGGCACTCAGGTTGCCTACTTTAACTAATTTCAATTCGTCAGCACCCAAAATGCGTATTTCTTTTTTTACCTGCGAATAGATGACCTGCGGAAGTAAAAAAGCTATAAAAATGAGAAGTATGTTGCGCACCTGAAATTATTTCTTCTTATTCGGGTCTTTGCCACCGAAAAGCGAAAAATTAACGTAGCGTTTGGGGTTCTGTTGCACATCCACCAATAGTTTGTCTAAGTCGGCAATGGTTTGGTTGATTTTATCGTAGGTTTCGCGCTCGTTTAACAACAGCCCTATGGTTCCCTCGCCTTTGTTCACGGTTTCCAAAGTGGCTTTCAGTTCTTTCAAAGTATTATTAAGGTTTTCAACCAACACAGGCAGGTCGGCTTTTTTCAACGAATCGGTCAGGTCGCCCAAATTCACCAGCAAACGGGTAATATTAGTATCGTTGTCTTTCAGGTTTTTGGTAATCCCCTCTACATTTTTCAAAATTTTATGAATGTTCTGCGACTCGCGCACTACAATCGAATCGAGATTTTTGGCAACATCAGAAAATTGCGCGGTGGCTTTCACCACATTATCAATGCCTTCTTCAATTTTTCCTTCGGAAACGATGGTTTTAATAATGGTAACCAAAGAATCGAGCGAAGACATGAGTTCTTCAGCTTTTTGTTTCACAGGAAGCACTTCTAACTTCACTTCTTCAGTTAAGCTCAACTGCACATCCGATTTCAGCGTGTCGCCCGATTTCAGATAGTCGGCACCGGGCAACAAGGTGAGCTCAATAGCTTTGGCGCCCAGCAAATCCACATTAATGATTTTGGCAATAGAGCCTTGCGGCACTTTTACGTTTTCGTCCACTTGTATTTCGGCAATAATGCCCTGGCGGATGTCGGGCAGCATCTTTACATTTTTCACCCGTCCTACGGAAAAGCCATTGACCAAAATGGGATCGGAAGCGCTCAAACCACTAATGTTTTGATACACCACAAAGAAACTTTGTTTTTTCTCGAAAAGATTGTTGCCTTTCAGAAAACTGTAACCGATTATCAGAGTTACTATGGCAAATGTGGCAAGTATGCCTACCTTAAATTCATCAGAAAGTTTCAATGTTCAGTTTTTTATAGCTGCATAAAATTAGATAAATATTCAAAACGGAGAAATTCTATATTCTGAGGTGTTGGGGATAACTTTACACTACAAATGATTTGGAAAAATTTCAAGCTCTTGTTTTTCATTGCCCTGCTTGCTTTGGGCGTGTTAGCAGCACACACTTTTAGGCAACCTACGCCCTATTCTTTAAAATACAATCCCGATTTATTTTCAGAGCCAAACATTCAGCCCGACAATCCGCTTACTATTGAAGGCATTCGGTTAGGACGATTGCTGTTTTACGATACTTTGCTCTCCGGCAATGGCAGGCAATCGTGTGGCTCGTGCCATTTGCAAGATTATTCGTTTACCGATGGTAAAATGCTTGCCGTTGGCTCAAAAGGCGATACGGTTGAGCGCAACACCATGTCGTTGGTGAATTTGGCATGGGGCAACCGTTTTTTTTGGGACGGACGAGTAGAAACATTAGAAGCATTGGTGCGCCATCCTATTACCGACCCTCTCGAAATGGCTCTGGATGAAAAAATGCTGGAACAAAAACTTAAAAAACATGCTCATTATCCGGCTTTGTTTCAACAGGCTTTTCCCGATGAAGCCATCAACATGAACACGGTTTCGAAAGCCATTTCACAATTTTTGCGCACCATTGTTTCTAAAGGGAAAGTGCTGCCCGACTCTATAAATCCAGAGAGTTATCTGAAGTTTCTGGGCGACCATATCAACTACAGTCTGGCTTTGCAGGAAGCATCGTTCAAAGGTATGTATCTCAGGCTGGGCGCTATGTGCACACCCTGCCACACCACCGAGTCGTTTGGTGGCGAACTGATGGCAAACAATCTGTTAGAGCCGAATCAAACCGAGCTTTTCAAAGTGCCTTCGTTGATGAATGTGCTGCAAACCGCCCCCTATATGCACGATGGAAGGTTTGGCAATGTGGACGAAATTTTGCCCCATTACGAAAAAGTATTGCACAACCTGCAAGCCGCCAACCCGCATCTCGATTTGGAATTGGTGCAAAATATGATAACCGATTTCGACAAACAGCATTTCCGGCAGTTTCTCGAATTGTTTACCGATTCATCTATACTTATGAGAAATGATTTCAGCAATCCGTTTGCAGAGCAAAATTTTGACTGGAAAAAAATATAGATGAGTGAATTAATTTATTAATCTGAGACTTGTAGAAGAATTTAAAAACATAATGCTCAACCATTTTGCTACTATACTGCTTTCATTAATTCTTTTAGCTTCCTGTTCTAATTCACTTCCGATTTTTAAATCTGTTGAACAGCCCAAGGCTCCGGATTATAGCAATTCAAATCACTGGAGTGCTCTACCTTTCAGAAATGATGCAGCAGATGCACATCCTAAAAATGAACTATGGAGGCATGATTCTTTAAAAACAGTAGATGTATTTTATGTCTATCCCACATTATATGCTAAAGGAAATACTTGGAATGCCGATTTAAACAATCGTAAGTTGAACAAACTAATAGACAAATATCCGGTCAGATATCATGCTTCGGCATTCAATCATATAGGAAGAGTTTATGTTCCCCGTTACCGTCAGGCAATTATTGATAGTTATGCCGAAACTTCTGAAGATGGAAAAAAGGCACTCGACTTTGCCTATGCAGATGTTAAGCAGGCTTTTGAGTATTATCTCCAACACTATAATAATGGGCGACCTATTATCATTGCATCGCACAGTCAGGGAAGCACACATAGCCGACAGTTAATAAAAGATTTTTTCGACTCTCCTCAGTCAAAAAAGCAGTTAGTATGTGCTTATATAATAGGTATTGCTATGGATGCCGAACAATTTGAAACACTCAAAATTTGCGAAAATGCCGATGAAACCAATTGTTATGTTACCTGGTCAACTTTCAAAGAGGGATACGATTTCAAAGGGAAATATCTAAATAAGAAATTAAAAGTGCCTTTAGAATTATTAGTGGGGAATGTTGTCGTTAATCCTGTTTCTTGGACTACTGACACTCTGAATTACATTGGCAAAGGTGGAATTTTGCTGAATATGAATCGTAGAAAACCGTTCACCACTCATACTCGAATTCATGAAAACTATTTATGGGTAAAAACCAATATGCCTTTTGTGCGTAGATGGGACAATTTGCACCTATTAGATTATAATCTTTTTTGGCACAACATTAGAGAAAATGCTGCTTTGCGTGTGGAGGAATTTTTGAAAAGAAAAGAGCAATAAAAAAGCTAAACTTCAACAGCTTCAACAGAAATTATCTCGGGAACGGCTAAACGAACAGCATCTTCAATACCTGATTTGAGTGTCATGAAACTTTGCGGACAGGTTTGGCAAGAGCCTACAAGTTTTACTTTCAAAATATTATCGGAAGTAACTTCCACTACCTCTACATTGCCACCATCTTTTGCCAAATAGGGGCGAATGGTGTCTAAAGAAGCTTCAATTCTATCTTTCATCATTTCTGTCATAGTGAAATTTTATACAGTTGTCTGAACTGCTAATCCGGCATTTTGGTTCGCATTGATGATGGCGATATGTCTTTCTAATTCAACCGCTAATTGCATAAAAGCTTCTTTGGCTGCCGATGCTTCTCCAAGAACGGCAGGAATTCCTTTGTCGCCTCCTTCGCGCACCGATTGCACTATTGGAATTTCGCCCAAAAAAGGCACCTCAAATTCATCGGCTAATTTTCTGCCGCCACCGCTGCCAAAGATATAATATTTGTTTTCGGGAAGTTCGGCAGGAGTGAAGTAAGCCATGTTTTCTACCACACCTACAACAGGGGCTTTGGTGCCTTCCATTCTGAACATACCCAATCCTTTGCGGGCATCGGCAATGGCAACTGCTTGCGGAGTAGTAACTATCAAAGCGGCAGTAACCGGCATGGTTTGCACAATAGTAAGATGCACATCGCCCGTTCCGGGAGGCAGGTCGAGAATGAGATAATCTAATTCGCCCCAGTCAACATCAGTAATAAACTGACGCAGAGCAGATGAAACCATCGGTCCGCGCCATACTACCGCTTGCCTTTCGTCCACTAGCAAGCCAATCGAAATGGCTTTGATGCCATATTTTTCAATAGGAATAATAATATGTTTTTCGTCCACTTTCCTGACTTCGGGACGCACTCCACGAACGCCCAACATCATAGGAACAGATGGTCCGTGAATATCGGCATCAATAATTCCAACTTTGTTTCCTGCTGCTGCCAATGCTAAAGCCAGATTTACCGATACGGTAGATTTTCCTACTCCACCCTTACCCGATGCTACTGCAATGATGTTTTTCACGCCCGGCAGCAGATCTTTTTTGTCTTTTCTGAAAGTGGTGATTCTCGAATCGAAATTCACTGCTACCTCCAACGCCTCAGAAACATATTGATGAATGGCTTCCACACAATCGTTTTCTATTTTATCTTTCATTGGGCAGGAAGGCGTGGTGAGCACCACGGTAAAAGTTACCTTATTGCTCTCGATACCAATTTTTTCAATCATTTTCAACGACACGAGGTCTTTACCCAAATCAGGGTCATTGACGTGGCTCAGCGCTGCAAGTATGTTTTCTTCGGAAATATTCATTGATATAAGTGTTCGGTTAGCAGTTAACATTCTGAAAGGTCAGATGTTTTAAGCTTGATTTATTATGTGGCAAAAATAGGGAGGAAATTTCAGTAGGTAGGTTTCAGTTTGCAGCAGCGCCTTGAACCTTCAGAAAATACTTTTAGATGTCTCGCTAGGAAAGCCTAATATCCAACCGTATGCGTGTAAGTTTTGCCGTTGCAATACACGCTGACTTCGTTGGGCACCTGATAATAGAAAACATTATGATTATGCACATCATAGTGGCGCACCACTCGGTCGCTTATTTTTTTCTTCTGCCCGAATTCGTAGCCCCATAGTTTGTTGTCTAAATCTTGATATACGAGCATGTTGTTATCAATTTTAAAACCGGGGGGCACATAGTAAACGAGGGTTTCATTTTTCCCTTTATAATACACATTGAAAAACTTACTTCGGTCGGTATATACCAAAATGTTTTCTTCTACTTTATACATAGGCGGTACATAAGGCAGTAGTTCGCGCACTTCACCTTTGTAAAAAACTTTAAATTCATTGAGCGGGCTGATGAATACCACAAATTCTTCTCCTACCAAATAGTTGGGCGGCTGAAACGAAGCCACATCAAACACTTCGCCATCCCAATACACTTTAAACACCCCCATGTAATCTACAAACGCTACAATATCGCGGTCCACTTTATAGGAAATGGGGCGGTTGCCTTCTTCGAGCGTAAATATTTCGCCCCGATGAAAAATATTGAACAAACCATTGGGTGTAAACCACGAAACAATATTGTCGGAAATCTTCACATCCGTGGGCATCAAAGTTTCTATTTGGCGCGATTCGCCATTGTAAAAAATTCTGAAAAAACCGAAGTTATCAATGTAAGCAACCACGCTGTCGCCATACCAAAATCTTTCTACCCAGGTGCCGAGGTCATGGTTTTCTCCTTCGCTGAAAACATTAAGGAATCCCCCGCGATTGAGCCATACCATCAAATGGTCGGTAGTGTGATAGCGCTCGGGCGGAAACTTTTGAATAATATGTGATTTACCATCTTTAAAAACCTTGAAGTTTTCGAACTTGTCTATATACACCATATAGTCCCAAGAGCGCATTTCGCCCCTTATTTCCTGAGTTTCGATGAGTTGAAACTCGCCATTTTCAAAAGCCCAGTATTGCCAGGTATTCATCGTGTCTCTGAAAGAATAAAAACACTGAGCAAAAAGATTCACACTGATAAATAAGAAAGGTAGCAGGATTGTTTTCATGCCCTAAATATAATAATGCTTTTTTTCTCGAATTTATTTCGGAAAATATTGAGAAGTGCAATGGTCTGGAAATCCTAAAAAAACGGAAAATTATTATGAAGTTATTAGTTTGAAATAATTGCCTTACTGATGGCTAAGTAATGCCTTCCGTCTCCTTTTAACATAGCATTGTAAACTCCATTACTTCCATTTACTAATACTGCAATATCAAAAGATTCTCCACTGTTGAGCGCTACTTCATGCACCACATTTCCCTCTGCTTCAGGAAAGTTGTTGATGTCGGGGCGTGGGTCGTTGCAGGAGGTGTAGAAAAACAGTTTCAAAACAGGATTTTGCAAATTGGGGTCCACTTTTCCTCTCAATCTTATCCAGTGAATATTGTTTCCGTTAGCATGGCATTTGTTTTCTGAATAGTCATTAATAAACAGTCTGCTTTCTCCTTCAAACAAAGCTACTTCGCCTTTTTTCAATCCTTCCATAATATTGTTCCAAGTGAGGCTTTTGGCAAATACAGCAGTAGATGGATAGCCGAGGGCAGGGTCTAAACCCACACCGGGAACTGGCGTGTTTACCCTATGGTTGTCGCTGCTTCCAATGGGTGTAATTTTCCTTCCAGCAAGCAAATCGCAAATCCAAGCATTGTAGGCGTATTCATCCCATGGGTCATATCCAATAGTGCCATTCCATATTTCCATAGCATCGTAATCGTAACTAGTCCAATCGTAAGCAATCCAATAGGTGAGGGCATACGGGTGATTAAGGATTTTGTAACAACCTGCCTGAGTTGCCTGTTGCAGCGCATCGGCACCACTGACAGTTCCTTTAGGTCTGTCGGTAAAAACATAATCTTTGTTGAAAGTATTCAGGTTGTCAGGAATGCATCCTATATGTCCGGTGGGTATATAGTTGTCAGGATTCACCGGGCTGATCTCGTTTCCGTTAATCATTAGAAAGCTATTGTCTGAATGAAAAGCGGCACTGTCCCAATAAGGAAACTCAGGTCCCTGATTGAATAAGTCAGGGTCTTCATCTAATGTATGCGGGTCACTTCCGGTGCTGTTGCTGTGGTCGGTTAGCACCACGAAGTCCAACCCTCGCTCTTTTGCTTTTTGCTTGATAGCCTCAGGATAAGAATCGCCTCCGGTATCGTTGCTCGCTCCGGTAGCATGAACATGCAAATCGCCAATATACCATCTACCAAAAGGGTCGGGTTCCCAGTCGTCAATGCAGTTAGATTTTTCTTTGTCGTTTTTGCAAGAGAAAAGAAATACAACAGCAAGTGAGTAATACAACAATCGTTTCATAAGAAGATTATTATTTCCAATATTGAAGTTATAATAATTGTAGGAAAGTGTGTGGTTTTATCATTTAGCCTTCAGTGGGGGAGCCTTCAGCTTATAGCAATAAGCCTTCAGAAGATTCCTTCGTCATGCAGCGCTCAAGGCTGCACATTTCCTCGCAATGACGGGTTGATTGTAGCTTATTAGCACCAACCAAGAGTATTCGTCTTTGCGAGCGAAACAAAGTGAAGCGAAGCACATTCAGACCTCATCCCTCGCAACGAGCCTCAATACCCCAAAATATTCAGCATATTTTCGGCATTCTGTTTTTCCTGAAACAGGCGCGATTTGATATTGCCTTTTTTATCTCTGTCTAATAAAATATGTCGCGGAGCAGGTATCATGCAATGCTTAATGCCGCCATAGCCACTTAACGATTCCTGATAAGCGCCAATATGGAAAAAGCCGATATAGAGCGGCTCTTTACCACGCAGCTTGGGCATATACACTTGCCCGATATGCGCTTCGGCATTGTAGTAATCGTGAATATCGCAAGTCAAGCCGCCAATGTTTACGCGCTGATATTCTATGTTCCATTTGTTGAGCGGCAGCATGATGAATCGTTGATTGATGCCCCAAATGTCGGGCATGGTAGTCATAATAGAGCCATCAATCATATACCAGGTTTCCTGGTCGTTTTGCAT
This sequence comes from uncultured Chitinophagaceae bacterium, assembly GCA_964518215.1. Taxonomy (GTDB): domain Bacteria; phylum Bacteroidota; class Bacteroidia; order Chitinophagales; family CAIOSU01; genus CAYSGX01. The sequence goes on along the minus strand of CAZFFP010000025.1, from coordinate 1,777 downwards.
TTTCTGCTCCAACACTTCAAAAATGAAAAACCCGCTTTCGCCCACCGTAAAACTTCCGAATTCTGTAACAATGCGCGGCACCTGCACTTTGGCTTCTTTGCAGGCATTTTTTATCTGAAACACAATTTCGTCTATCATATACTGATAGTCGTATTCAAAGCCGAGGGAAGTTTTAATGGGCAATCCGCCACCGATATTCAAAAACTCCAAATCGGGACATATTTCTTTCAGTTCGCAATAGAGTTTAATAGCTTTGTTCAATTCGCTCCAATAGTAGGTGTTGTCGCGAATACCTTTGTTAATAAAGAAGTGCAGCATCTTCAAACGGAAATTCGGATTTTCTTCAATGCGCTGCTTATAGAAATCGTAAATTTCTTTGTAACGAATGCCGAGGCGCGAAGTATAAAACTCAAAATTGGGTTCTTCATCGGCAGCAATGCGAATGCCTACGTTGCAAACGGTAGTTACGTTTTCTTCGTAATATTCAATTTCGTATTTATTGTCGAACACCGGAATCACATTGTGTCCGCTGTTGACGAGCTTGATGATTTTCTCTTTGTAATCATCGGTTTTGAAGCCGTTGCAGATAATATAAGTGTCTTTATTCACCAAGCCGCGATACAACAAACGCTCCACCAAATCAATATCGAACGAAGAAGATGTTTCGATGTGAATATTGTTTTTCAGCGCTTCTTCCATTACGAAAGCGAAGTGGCTGGCTTTGGTGCAATAGGAATACAGATAATCGCTTTTGTAATTATGCTTTTTGATGGCGTTGTCGAAAAGCTCTTTGGCTTTAATAATCTGTTTGCTGATTTTGGGCAAATAAGTAACCCTCAATGGAGTATCGTTTTCTTTGACCAATTTCATGAGGTCAATATCATTGAAGAAGAGCCTGTTGTTTTCCATTCTGAAATCTTCCTGAGGAAAAAAGAATGTCTGCTCAATGAGGTCAATGTATTTATCTTTCATTCAAATACAAGTGTGGGTTGTATTGACGAATGAATAATTGTAGGTTAAACTCAGTATGGTTCGATAAACTCACCATGACAAACATACTTTATTTATATGTCACCCTGAGCCTGTCGAAGGGCATTTCAATGACACCTACAATTATTCATTCGTCATATTGTGTTCGAAAATTTTTATTGCGTGCAAAAGTAATATTTTTGAGGGCTTTTTAATGGAAAAACTTTTAATCAAAGCGTTATTGCGTGGAATTGCATAGCCACAGAGTAGCGCATGACGAAGCAATCATTCTGTAATAACAGATGGCTTCGTTTCGCAGCTACACACATTGCCTTACGCCTCTCGCGCAATAACGAACAATATAAATTATGAATTTAGAAACCACCCTTTCGGAAAAAATTATTGAAGCCTGCGAAAGTCTTTACGGCCAGAAAGCCGATGCATCGCAAGCCGGAGTTAGTGTTACCAAAAAAGAATTTACGGGCGATTACACGCTGGTGGTTTTTCCTTTGCTGAAATTATCGAAGAAAAACCCCGAAGCCACCGCTGCCGATATTGGCGAATATCTGAAATCGAATCTCGATTGGGTAGCCAACTACAATGTGATTAAGGGATTTCTGAATCTGGAAATTGCTCCTTCGTATTGGCTCGGTTTTTTGCAGCAAAATTTCAGAAATACAGATTTCGGCAAGCAACCTTCCAACAACAAAACCATTGCCCTCGAATACTGCGGACCTAATACCAACAAGCCTCTGCATTTGGGGCATATCCGCAATATGCTGTTGGGCTGGTCGCTTTCGCAGATTTT
>CAZFFP010000024.1:0-45705 GCA_964518215.1 uncultured Chitinophagaceae bacterium | reverse complement strand
AACGAAACAAAGAAAAGCGCAAAATCCGAAGGATCCGCCCGGATTTTGCCGGCTCGCGCACCATTGCTTTGATTGAAATGAAAAGCTATTTTCTCTCTTTTTTTTAAAAAAATAATCATGCTAATCATTGAATCAGGCAAATCATAGTTCAGACAAATAGCGCTTGGGTTCGGGAATTCCTCATAACAACTGGGATTTCATATAGTGTTTCGAGTAATCGCAGCTACGTTTGTGGTTGGGCGCGATTGCTTTGGATAACTGAGCGAAAAGCAGCAACTACGAGTTGAAAAAGAAAAAAAATGTAGCCCCGAAAAACAGATTCAATAAAAAGGGAATGAGAGGACAACCTTGATGCCCTTTTTCCTCTTTTTACAACGCTCCCGCTCTGCAAAAAACGGGGTATAAATATAAAATTTAATTTAACCATAATATATTTCTAACTATTTGATTTGCAATTAATTAATGTTTATTGATGATTTTATTATACGTTATAACAATACACTATTTATCTGGTATTACATTAAATTTTCGCTATTCTAAAATTTAATCTTGCATACGTTTGTTTATTCGCCCGAATGAGTGCATATTTGCCTTCCTTCCAACCGGTTTATATGATTTTCGCAAAAACATGGACCAAGCACATTTTCTGTCTCGAAGGAGACTGGACGGAAGACTTGCGTAAACGCAACAGCATCAAGTCTGCACTCGACTTTTTAAACGATAATTCTTCTATAAAATACATCCATCGCCACGCTTCCACCAAAGAAGAAATTGCCAACAGGATGTTTGAGTACAACAAACGCAAATATTCCGATTACAACATCTGCTATCTGGCGTTTCATGGTGAGCCTAATGCCATCAAGGTGGGCAGGGAAATGATGTCGTTAGATGAGCTTGCCGAAACTGCTCACGGACAATTGGCAGGAAAAATAGTCCATTTCGGCAGTTGCAGTTCGCTTCGGCTGAACAGGCGCAATATTGAGCGTTTTCTCAAAAAAACAAACGCGCTGTGTGTTTCGGGCTATAAACTCGACTTTTCTTTTGTGCCCGGCACCATGCTCGATATATTATTTTTTGAAATGTGCCAGCGCTACAAAAACATTATCTGCATTGAGCGCGATATGCGTTTTTACTATGGCAAACTCATGCGCGAACTCGAATTTTCTATGGCTTATCTCGATTCTTCGGGAAGAGCAGTAATTACCGCTCCGGGTCAACGCACCAGCGGCAGCGGATTTGTGCCTGTGGGTTTTAGGTAACACTTACACTTCAACGATGCAGAGGATTATGCATCAACTTATAAAAACTCAATTTTCCGTTTTCATCCATACTAAAAACCACTCCTTTATGTTGTCCGGTAGCATCTAAAAATGTAAAGGCTTCCGCTTCCGAAGTAATGCTTTTAATATTTTTCCGGGCATACCAAATAGTTTCGGGCAATGGCTTATAGTTGAGCGCAAAAACCACTTCGTCTGTTGCCGAATTTTCTTTGATAAACAATCCCTCATTCATCTGAACATCGTAGCGGTCGCCCCGCTGCGAAATTTCACCCGGACGATTGATGTAATAAAATTGCGCTACCTGAACAGCCGAGAAAAAAACTACAAACAGCAATACATACGACAGTCGAATTTCGTGCAAGGCTCTTTCGGCTAAAAAACCGGCAGCAATGGCAAACGGTAGTGCGGCATACAATACCGTAAAATCGTGCCCCGAATAATTGCCCAAAAACAAATGTAACAAAACAATAGGCAAAACAGAAACCGCAAAAATATTTCTGAGCACGCTTCCCATGCGTATTCTTTTTCGGATTATTAAAACCACTATAGCGCCTGAAAGCAACATCGCATACATGCCTAAATAATTGAAGAAATAGTTTTTGAAAATGGCTATCAGGGGAAAAATAAAACCTCTGAAACCATTGTAAAACGAACTTCTTTCGCCAAAACGACACAGCAATTCTTCTTTCAGATTTTCCATGCCGGCTATTCGGGCATATTGCAAAAAAGCAATGCCGATTCCCAATACTAAAGCAGTCAATAAAATTTCTATTAAGGCTAATGAAAACAACAGTTTTCCTCTGAAAATTAATATTACTGCCGAAATACAGAAAAATATGCCTAACCACGAAGTGTAAACCATAGCAAAACAGAGCAATAGCAAATACATCAATTTGCTCAACAGGGAGTGCTCGTTCATCAACAGCCTTACACAAACTGCCACCGCCCACACAAAAAATACCTGCACAAACATATCGCTCATATATACATTGCTCTGAAACCACAAGGTTGCCGGATTGAACAAATAAACCGTATATCCGATAATTGCCGGAATATTTAAACTTCCGGTTTTTGGATACAGCGAACAAATAATAAAATAAACGCCCAACCCGCTCAACAAATGAATGAACAAATGAAAAATTTGAATAGGTAACACATCGGCTTTGACACCTGTTATTTTAAAAGCAACATAAGGAATATAATAGGCTAATGGCGGGTGAGAAATATAGAAGTAATTGCCTTTACCATCGGTCATTTTTCCTGAAGCGCTGGCGAAGTTGTTGATGAATTTATCCTGAGGTCTGCCGAAGTTGGTTGAGGGTTTACAACGCATGGTTTTGATGCCGTTTTCTTCCCACGATTTTATGATTCTTAAAGCAATTGCCGTGCAAAATTCATGATGCTTCGATAGCGGACGGTCGAGCAAAGGCACTCGAATCAATACGGAAATCACAAACAGAAAAAGCAGAATGGTAACCGTTTGCGCTGTGGTTTTCATATTTTGAATTTAGGAAGAATTTTTATGAAAAAATTATTTCCCTGTAAGGCACAATGGTTTCAAATCCTTTGGAAGCAAAGTAAGCTTTCGTTTGTTCAAAATTGTGGTGCGTAACTGTCAGCACAAAATCACCGCCCCAGGCACCTAATGATTTTACCGCTCCATCAAAATCGCTGAAAAAAACATCTTTTACTTTAGGCAATTGTAATTCTTTAGAAATGATGTCCTCGTGTTGATAAAGCAATCGTGCAAATGCTTCCATTGTATCTGCTTCTAAAATTTGATGAGTAATTTCAGAAAGAGCGTTGCACACTTCTGTTTTCTCCTGCACTAATTCCCGATACCTCGAAATGCCTTCTCTGCTGTTTTGCTTTTGATTCAAATGCACAAAAAACAATTGATTCAGAAATGGTTTTTCAAAAACAGTTTTTTCAAAAACAGGCAATTGATTTTTTCTGCTGAATATAACCGGAGCATTCGCACGAGCCACTGCTATATCATAACCCGAACCGCCAAACGTAACATTAGACAATGCAAAAGCATCTGCACCCGACCATTGCGCCACATTATTAATCAAAGTGGCGCTCGACCCCAATCCCCATTCGTTCGGAAACTCCAATCGGGTTTCAACACGATAAGTTTTTTTTGCTGAAAGAAATTTTTGATTCATGCTTTGAGCCACACGCAGTATTTGAATCAAATCTTTTTGCTGTTGAGAAAAAGCATCAGATTCCGATAAACTGTTGACTTCTAATGTGAGCCATACATTTCCCGAAACATCAAAGCTGCTCCATTGCAGCGAAAATTCATCTGCATTCGCTTCAGTAACCTCCATGGTTTGTCCGAAAATGGTGGGAATCGCCAAACCCGCTGCTCCATCTAATATGAAATATTCACCGGTCAGTAATAATTTTCCGCGGGAATAAAATTTTTTCACAGACATAAAACTCACATGTATTTCTCAGGGTAAAGGTATGCAACTATTTCGCCTCAATATTCATTTATATGTATCTGTAAATAAACCTTAACTTTATACTACTAAAAATGCACCTGCGTAAAAAAATATCAGCCCTTGTTTTGCTCATCGTTTTCATGTTGAGCAGTGCGGGCATTGCTTTGAGCAGACATATCTGCTATTCGCAGGGCATTGTGGAGTTTTCCTTTTTGGGCGATGCCGATTGTGGCGAGCATAAACATGCTTCCGCCAAAACAAGTTGCTGCAAAAAACCTGCGGAAGAAAGCAACACTCCTGAATCTGATTGCTGCAACGAAGACATAGTGTATGCTCAGTTAGATATTGATTTGAAAGTGGAAGAAAAGATTGATTTGATTTCGGTTTTTCAAAAAGCCACTACCCATTTCACCACTTTCCAACCTTATAACTTTATAACTTTCTTACCCGAATCACTTTCGGAAAAATACCCTCCTCCGTTGCTTCACGCTTCGGTCAACACTTTTCTTTCCTTCATTTCCGTTTTCAGGCTATGAGATGCCGCGTTTGATTTTTCATATTCAAACCACAAAAGCATTTCATTTTTTTCACCTGAAAATTTTTCATAATCATGTTTTTAAAACGACAATACGATAGTTCGATATTCGATATTCGACTCATTTTTAGTAACAAAAGGCAAGGGGCAAGGGACAAGGGACGAGGGGCGAGGGACGAGAGGCGAGGGACGAGAGGCGAGGGACAAATCAGCCCTCAGCCCTCAGCCTTCAACCTTTTTAAATCATCCCCCGCTTCCGCACAAAGCAGCAGCACGCCCCCTTCGCACACGCGCAATGGCTTCGCGCAAGTTGGACAAATCAGAAATCAGAAATCAGAAATCAGAAATAAAATCTCACGTTTCATATCTCAATTCCCACTACTCACTACTCTTTTACTATGGACTATGGTCTATGGACTATGGACTCCTTCGCAAGCGCAAACCCTCACCGGCTTCGTTTACGAGCAGGATGAAAAAGGAAAAAAGATTCCGCTGGTAGGCGCTAATGTGTTCTGGCTCGAAAGCCAAACCGGAACGGCTACCGATACAGACGGAAAGTTTTCCCTAAAAATACCCGTGCCACACGAACCCTTGGTGGTGAGTTATATCGGCTACGAAAACGATACCATTCATGTGCATGGCAGTGAGCCTTTTGAAGTGCGTTTAATGCAAGCCCAAACACTTTCGGAAGTGGAAGTGAAAGGGCGCAAAGAAGGCACTATTTATTCCACTACCAAAACGATTAACCAGATTACGCTCAACGAAAAAGAATTGCAAAAAGCAGCATGCTGCAACCTGTCGGAAAGTTTTGAAACCGAAGGTTCGGTAGATGTTATGTATCGCGATGGCGTTACGGGCGCGAAGGAAATTCAGATGCTGGGGTTGAGCGGCACTTACACGCAAATGCTGCGCGAAAACATTCCCGCGTTGCGCGGCTTAGCCAATGCTTATGGCATGGCATATATTCCCGGCACGTGGATTCAGAGCATTCAGATTTCGAAGGGCGCGGGCAGCGTAGTGAACGGCTACGAAAGCATGACCGGACAAATCAATATCGAACTGCGCAAACCACTGTGCGATGAGCCGCGATTTTTTCTCAACGTTTTCGGCAATTCGTTAGGCAGAAGCGAAGGCAACCTGCATCTGAGTAAACGCTTCAACGACAAAGTGGGCAGTCTGCTCTTGTTGCACGGCAGCAATGTGGCTCCGAAAATAGATTTCAACGATGATAGTTTTCTCGATATTCCGCGCACCACGCAAGTGAATGTTTACAACCGTTGGGAAACTTTATTCAGCGAAAAAGTAGAAATGCAAACCGGCTTTCAGGCGGTGTATGAAAGGCGTTTGGCAGGGCAGACTTTTTTCAATCCCGATGAAAATATTTTCACTCAGGATGCTTACGGAGTGCTGCTCAACACGCAACGCTATGAGGGTTTCAACAAATTGGGTTTGCTTTTGAACCGCGATAAAAAACAAAGCATCGGGTTTATTGTAAACGGTTTGTATCACCGGCAGGATGGCTACTACGGAAGAAATATTTACGATGGCACGCAAAAAAGTTTTTATGCCAATATTATTCCACAAACAGAAATCGGTAACGAGCAACACCTGCTGAAAACAGGTGTCAGTTTTATGTATGACGATTATGACGAAGTGTTTGGCAACTTGCGTATGCAGCGCACCGAAATAGTGCCGGGTGCTTTTGCCGAATACCATTTCGATTTCAAACAAAAAGTATCGGTGTTGGCAGGTTTCCGCACCGACTATCACAACCTGTTCGGTTGGCAGCACACGCCCCGTTTGCATTTCAAATACAACTTTACCGAAAACACCGTGTTCAGAATTTCGGGAGGCAGAGGTTTTCGTGTGCCGAATGTGTTTATCGAAAACACCAATATCTTGGTGAGTTCTCGGCAGTTGGTGGTGGTGGAAAATCCGCAGGCGGAAATTTCGTGGAATGCCGGCACAGGAATCATGCACACCTTTAAAATTGACGGCAAAGATTTGACGATGGGCGTGGAGTATTACCGCACGCAGTTTATCAATCAGTTGATTGTTGATTTAGACCAGCACTTCGCCCACGCCTACATTTATAATCTCGATGGAAAATCGTTCAGCAACAATATACAGGCAGATATTAAATGGGAAATTGTGGAGCGCTTGGGCTTGAAGATTACCTACAAATACAACGATGTGAAAACTACCTACGATGGGCGGTTGCTGCCCCGCATGATGGTGCCGCGCCACAACGGTTTGGTGAATATGGGCTACGAAACCGCCAACGAAAAATGGCTGTTCAATGCTACGGTGCATATTTGGGGCAAAGCGCGCTTAGCGCACAACAACTTTACCGAAACGGGCATGGAACAGAATATTTTTGCGCCCACCTTTGCCACGCTCAATGCACACATCACCAAAAAATGGAAACATATTGACTGGTATGTGGGCGGTGAAAACATCACGAACTACCGCCAGAAAAATCCTATTGTGGATGCGCGCAACCCCTTCGGCTCCAATTTCGATGCGGCTATGGTTTGGGGACCCGTGATTGGTGCAGTGGTTTATACGGGAATCAGGTGGACGATTCAGTAATGGGATTGTTGTCTGAATCGCGGATGATGCGGGTTAGAAGATTTCGCGGAGAATGAAGTGTGGTGGAGTTTTAAAATCTGCGGAATCCGTTTCATCTGTGATACCTATATAGGAAAATGAGGAAAGTGTTTTTTTATTTTTAAATTTATTAAGTGTTAATTCATACTAAATTTAAAGGCAAGCAAAATTGATTCTCACTCAAATAATTGCATTCAAACAAAATGCCTTTGCTCAGATATTTACAATTTATCTGAGATACTTAATTGGCGGTGCTTTTGTGTTAGCAGCTCTCGGAATGGGAAAGTTTTCTGGCAATCTCCCTCCTGATAAAGAATCTTATCCATTAGATTCAATAGAAAATATGTTTCAAACTTTTAGATACGCAGGAGTTTATTTTTTAATTGGTTGTATGCAAATCTTGGCTGGATTTTTATTACTTACCCAAAGGTTTGCAATACTTGGTGCTGTGATTTTCTTCCCTATTATAGTTGGCATTTTTGTTATAACAATGTCCTATAATTTTGGAATAACAAGAATAATAACCGGACTTATGCTTTTAGCAAATGTTTATTTGCTATTATGGGACTTTAAAACTTTAAGATATGTTTTTCTGATTCCTAAGCATATTGAGCCATATCATTCTTTGTTGCCAGATTGCGGAAACCAACCCTATTGGATTGTTACTGGATTAATAATCTTCCTTACCCTGATTATTTTGAACTTTGTTAGCCCAAGCCCGATACCAGTTTTTCTAATTTGGTTTAGTGAAGGGTTATTAGCCTTATTTATTTACATTGCCTCTGGTCGGTGTCCTCACCGACCTTCAATGAGATAACTTTATCGTATGCAATTTTATACAACAACTATCGCAGATTGTAAACTGTTGAAATACCCCCGAAGATTATTGGTTCTCGTCTGCAAGATATTATCTGACTCAACAAGATGTTTTTGGTTTTTTGACATATTATAGGGAGCATATCTGGATTTCTATTTCTTCTACATCGCAATGGTTGGTTAGGACACCGACCAGAGGCAAACCGCTCACTTGCTCCTACTTTATTTACCTGCAAAAAAATAATGAATCGCACTTTCATTATTACTTAATAACATCTCATGCAATGGCTGAGAGCATTTTTAAGCTTTCAACATATTTGAAAGAGAAGTTCCCACAATTTGATATATTAAACACTTTTAGTGGGAAAAATGATAATCAAATAGAAGACATAAAACGTGCTATAACAAACCCACAAATAAAAGTATACGGGAATCTGTAAATTAGTATTTAATCATCCACATGCAGCGCATGGGTTGGGAGAATGCGCAACACCACTAATACCCAGTTATTCTGCACTTTCCAAATCCCGAACCCAACAGCTAAAGGTTTGTAATCTTAGAATAGTCCCTCACTGTTAGTAGCGTCCGATTGGGCTGTGGTCTTAGCGGACGCTACCAGTGAAGCGCGAGCCGGCAAATGGCAGGCGGAGCTTTTGCCATTTGCGCTTTTCTTTGTATCGATTCTTTTATAAAAAGAAATGAAAGCATGAAAAAAACAAGACTTAAAAAAGCCGGAAGCTGTAGGTAAAACCCGCTCGCCAGAGGCCATCGGTGGCAGGAACGGTTAAAAAACAAATCGCTATCAAATTAATATTCAGATAGTTCCGGAGAAATTTTCAAACATTAAACGCTAAAGGCTCATGTTTTAAGTATTTTCACAGCCTGTCGAGATTGGCTATTATGTGGCGACAGTGCTATTTTCAACGGTCGGAATATTTTTGTTGAGGTTCTTTTTACGCTCATAATTAAACATGCTTCAAAATATTTTTCAAATCAGCGGAGTGTATGTCAATTTTCATCTCATTGCATGGAACAATGATTTGGTTTTGATAGATGGCGGATTTTTGGGTGATTTTGAAAAATTAGAAAAGCAACTGAAGCAAATCAATAAAACTTTCAGCGATATTAATCTTATCATAATGACGCATGGTCATTTAGACCACACCCTGAATATTACCCGCATTAAACAGTTGTCGGGCGCACAGGTTGCAGGGCATTCCAAAGAGAAAAAACATATAGCCGGAAATTATCCATATAAAGGTGCTTCCAAAGTATGTGGTGCACTTGAGGCAATTGGAAGGTTGCTGTTTGCATACCAGCCTTTTGAATTGGATTTCGAATTTGCAGATAATGAACGTTTAGATTTTGCAGGAGGCATACGGGTGATTCATCTGCCCGGACATACACAAGGTCATTGCGGGTTTTATCATGAACCTACAGGATTACTTTTTTCGGGAGATTTTTATCAATACTCGTGGTATCGCGAAGGCGTAGCTCCCTTCTTTCTAAATTCCTGCCCTAAATATTTTCCTGAAAGCTTTGAAAAAATTCTGCAACTGAATCCTGCGGGTATTTATTTCAATCACAGCGATAATGCTTCACCTGAAATCCAATATGAACGATTTAGAAAGTTTGCTGAGAGGAAGTTATAGGTACTGGGGACAATTCAGATAAGCGCCTTATTTTTCCAAAGCTCCATCGCTTCAACATCAGTTGTTCGATTGTTGTTTTTCGTTGTTCGTTTTTGGTTGATAGGGTTTCTGTAATGTGGTGGGTGATGATGGGGGTGAGTGGTTTTTTGTATTGCTGTAGGTATGATTTGCTTTGTGTGCCGATGCGTTCGCTTTGCTGACCGTGGCGTTTGTTTTACTGACTGTGGTGTTTGCTTTGCTGAACGTGGCGATTGTTTTGTTGCCTGTAGCGTTTGCTTTGCTGACCGTGGCGATTGTTTTGTTGTCTGTAGCGTTTGCTTTGCTGACTGTGGCAATTGTTTTGTTGTCTGTAGCGTTTGCTTTGCTGACTGTGGCGATTGTTTTGTTGACCGTGGCGATTGTTTTGTTGACCGTGGCGTTTGTTTAACCTATCATCACGGTTTTATCGCCAAACAAACCTATAAGGTTTCAAAAAACCTTATAGGTTTTAAAAAAAAACACTAATCAATTACTACTTCACTAATTTGTTGATGATGGTTTGCCCGTTGGAGAGTTGGTTTTGTATGATGTATATGCTGGAAGGCAATTGGCTGATGTTGAAGGTAACAGAACCCCCTCGCTCTACGGGCACTCCCCCTTGAAAAAAGGGGGAGAGTTTGGGGCTTTGATTGCAAGTTTGTGGTTTCATTTATAGAGGTTTTTATTGCACCATTATTTTTCCTGTTCCTAATATTTGGTTGCCTGTTGTTACCTTGTAGAAGTAAATGCCGATTTCAAAAGCGGAAGTGTTTACAAAATATTCGCTGTATGCCGAGGTGTTTAATGTGCTTGTTTGGGTGTAAATTTCTTTACCTGCCACATCGTATATTTTTAAAACAGCTTCTTTGAAAGCGTGTTGTTGATTGGAAGATTTGATACTGACAAATATTTTTTCTTTGGCAGGATTGGGATATACGAAAACCTTACCTGTGTTTTCTTTTTCTTTAATGCCTACATGACAACCCGGTATTTCGCAACCGTATTCGTCTAATTTTAAGAGCCAAAAATCTGAGTGATTAAATACACCAAAGGCACTCCCGGCACAAACGATTCCTCCATCAGAAGTTTGTTGAAAATCATACAATGTGCTTATAGGTCCGGGACTTTCATTGTTATTGAAATAATGATACTTATTTTCCCAAAGTTCGTTCCCATCTGTATCTAATTTCATTAACCAACCAGAAAATCTACTAATCTCATTATTCCAAGCACTTCCGCAAAACAAAATACTTCCGTCATTCAGTCCCCTAACCATATTGATTGCTTTTTCTCTGCCTGAAGGTGCATTATAAAAATTTCGCCATAACAAATTGCCCGATGAATCAATCTTGGCTATATACCTTACAAGTTGTTCATCTCCTACATTAATTACTGTGTCTAAACATGATGTAAAAATAAAACCCCCATCTATGGTTGTATTAATTCTAATGATAGCGCAATCGCCATTTTCGGTTCCATATCGTTGATGCCAAATAGGAGTTCCGTTGGGCATCATTTTCATTAAATGACCATCCCATACATCGGGTGGAAATTCTCTGCCTCCGGCAACAATTAAATTGCCATCGTGAGTAATATCCATTGCCCAACCTTCGTCAATTCTATTGCCTCCATAAGTTCGTTGCCAGATTTGATTACCGTTGCTGTCGGTTTTTACAATAAAATAATCCCAATTGGTTTGGCTTATTATTTTCGCTCCAATTGCAAATATATTATTGTTGTCATATTCCAAACTTCCAAGAAAATATTCATCCTGCTGTAGTGTTCCAAATTTCTTTCGCCATATTGTGTCTCCCGAAGGAGAAAACTTGAGCATCAAAGCATCAAATTGTTCTGTAATGGAATCATATACGGCACCTGCCACAAATAAATTTCCACTTGAAAGTTTTTTTAAAGCCCCTGATTCGGTTAGTTGTGCTTCACCGCTTTTACCAAATTTTTTATGCCACAATACGTTGCCATTAAAATCAGTTTTTAATAAAACCATCGCACGCCACCCGTTAAACTCAGAGTATTCACTTCCGGTGCCATAAAATATATATCCATCATCATGTTCAACAACTCCACTTGCTGCTTCAACACCCTGTTCAATATTGAAAACTTTATTGAACGTTACTTGCCCATACAATAGTGAAGGGAACAAAAGTGAAACTATAAGCAATTTCATAAACATCAGAAGTTTTATTTCAATTTTATAAACTTATCTGACCTTTTTACTTCATTTTCTGCCCAAACTCTATACAGATATATGCCATTGCTCAAATTCAAATGCGTCATGTCTATATCGTTTTTTCCGTTACTTAAATGAATTTTTCCCTGTAGCATACCTTGCACATTGTAAACTTCCAACCAACCACTTTCATCTTCTTTGAGTGAAATGCTTGCTAAGAGTTTGTCTTCAAAGAAATTAGGTTTCAGCCTGTAATCGTGTTCAACTTCGAGCGTATTCGTTTTTTGGTCTGCCTGTTCAGTGTTAAATCTTCCTCTGCGCTCTAATTCGAGTTCGTCTTTGAGCAATATATTTTCTACATAAACCGAATCGAAAAGCATAGCCAATATATTTTGTGCTCTGGTTGTCTGCGTGTTGGTGGCGATAATTGTCTGAACCATGATTTTTGTGATTTTATGATTAGTGTGTTTACTGCCGGATGACTTTTCATATTCAAACTTACAACTTCTATCGTCTATAGACTACTAACACTCCGGCAGCGAAGTAGGAATATTCACAGCCAAGCCACCATCGGCAGTTTCTTTGTATTTGCTGTTCATGTCTTTGGCGGTATCCCACATGGTTTTAATTACTCCATCTAAGGTAACTTTTGAAAGTTCGGGGTCGAATTTCAATGCTAATTGCGAAGCGGTGATGGCTTTAATTGCGCCCATCGTGTTGCGCTCTATACACGGTATTTGCACCAAGCCGCCTATCGGGTCGCAGGTCATGCCGAGGTGGTGTTCCATAGCTATTTCGGCAGCCTGTAATACCTGTTGCGGACTGCCGCCCAAACATTCGGTGAGCGCACCGGCAGCCATCGCAGACGATACGCCAATTTCGGCTTGGCAACCACCCATTGCTGCAGAAATGGTAGCGCCTTGTTTGAACAGTATTCCGATTTGTGCAGCCGTGAGCAGAAAAGGAATTACATCGTCATTCTTCGCACGTTCATGAAACATTAGATAATACATCAACACGGCAGGTATTACTCCCGCAGCGCCATTGGTGGGCGCGGTTACCACCCTGCCGAAGCAGGCGTTTTCTTCATTCACCGCCAAAGCGAAGCAACTCACCCAATTCACCACATCGGTAAACTGCCGTTCCGATTTTCGAATGGCATCCTGCCACTCATATAAATCGTTGTAAGAAATATTTTTGAGCAGCGATTGGTTGAGTTTTGCCGCTCTGCGATGCACATTCAATCCTCCGGGCAACATGCCTTTCTGATGACAGCCGCGCCAGATACAATCTAACATAGTGTGCCATATATTGAACAATTCCGCGCGAATATCTTTTTCGCTGCGCCAAACCAATTCATTTTGAAAAACAATTTCAGAAATATTTTTACCTGCTCTCATGCAGTTTTGCAACAATTCATCGGCATCGCTGATTTCGTATTTGGGTTTGGTTTTAGAAGCGTTGTTTGCTTCTTTCCCTTCTTCTATAATAAACCCTCCGCCTACGGAATAAAATATTGCTTCGTATAAAATTCCGTCATCAGTTTCTGCAATGAATTTCATGGCGTTCGGATGAAATGGTAGCGATTCGTTTTTCAGAAATAAAATATGCTCAACAGGATTGAAAGCGATTTCATGTTCGCCATTTAATAAAATCAATTGCCGCTTTTGAATGGTGTCTATTTTTTCGTGAAGCAAAGCAGTATCGAAAGTTACCGGGTTGCAAGCGCTAAGTCCCATTTGAACGGCAATATCGGTGCCGTGTCCTTTACCGGTTTTGGCTAAGGAGCCGTAAAGAAGAATTTGAATTTTCGTAACAGACATTAACTGACCTGCTGTGTGAAGCTCTTCTACAAATTGCAAAGCCGATCGCCACGGACCTAAAGTATGCGAGCTTGATGGTCCTACACCTATTTTATAAATATCAAAAACACTGATGGTATCCATAAGGCTTATTATTTCGAGCTAAGTAGCCAAGACACAAAGGAATGAATTTTTGTTTGGTTATTTGTTGATTTCGATTCAAATGAGTTTTCTTGGATTTTCATTGTTTGTATTTCTCTGTAGATGCTAAGTGCTCTGTGATAAAAAATTATTTCTCGCAAAGGCGCGAAGGCGCAAAGAAAAAAACTCTGATTCAGCCTTCAACAGATTGCTTCGTCATGCCAAGCGTAAGCCTACGCTATTCCTCACAAAGACGTGTTGATTTTTTCTCTCATTCTCATTTAGCCTCATCCCCCGACCCCTTCTCCCAAGGAGAAGGGGAGCGCATTGATTAATGGTTGCACAAATCATAAAGGGTGCCCTCTCTTATTCTCCTTTTTCTTCTGAATGAAATTTATGTTGAATAAGTGCCAATGAAAACTAAATAATTTTCTCTGTCTATCTCTGGGCTATACTCAATGTTCTCTGTGGTTAAAATTTATTGCCCGCAAAGGCGTGAAGGCTCAAAGAAATGATTCTTTGTTGGATAACCCGCATAACTGTTCGTGAGTATATAGTTGCCTGACAATAACTAACTGTAAACTTCCTTTCTCGCAGCCTTCAAAGTATTCAGCAAAAGAGAAACCACCGTCATGGGACCCACGCCACCGGGAACGGGAGTAATGGCAGAGCATTTGGGAGCCACTTCATCAAATTTCACATCGCCTTTCAACGCAAAGCCCGATTTTTTAGAAGCATCGGGAACACGGGTAGTGCCTACATCAATAACTATCGCGCCTTGTTTTACCATATCGGCAGTAAGAAATTCGGGCTTGCCCAAAGCAGCAATGATGATGTCTGCCTGCAAACAAATTTCATTGAGATTTTTTGTTTTAGAATGACAAACCGTTACGGTAGCATTTCCGGTTTTGCTTTGCCCGCTCATGAGAATGCTCATAGGCCTGCCAACAATATTGCTTCTGCCTATCACCACGCAATGTTTGCCCGCAGTTTCGATATTGTATCGCTCTAAAATTTTCGTGATGCCTAAAGGCGTTGCCGAAACATAAGTAGGTAAGCCCAAAGTAAGTTTGCCCACATTCACCGGATGAAAACCATCCACATCTTTTTCGGGGTTGATAGCTAACAGAATTTTATCGGCATTGATGTGTTTGGGTAAAGGCAATTGCACAATGAAGCCATCTATATCATTATTCTCATTGAGCTTATTTACTTCATTCAGTAAAAATTCTTCGCTGATGGAAGTGTCTTCAAAATGCAAAAGAGTGGATTTGAAACCTACCTGCTCGCAGGCTTTTACTTTGTGTCCCACATAGCTCAAACTGCCGCCATCATTGCCTACCAATATCGCTGCAAGGTGTGGTTGTTTTTTTCCTTCGGAAGTTAACGCTGCTACTTCTTTGGCAATTTCCTGTTTGATTTCGTCAGCCAATTTTTTGCCGTCAAGAATTTTGTAGTCAGTAGTCGGTAGTCCGGAGTCGGTAGATTCGCTCATGATGATATGTGGGTTCTATTTTAAAGAATTTCTTAAGCCATTCAACATTTTTATTCAGCCTAATCATTCAATTTCAAAACAGCAATAAATGCTTCCTGCGGCACTTCTACTTTGCCGAACTGGCGCATGCGCTTTTTGCCTTTTTTCTGTTTTTCCAAAAGTTTTCTTTTTCTCGAAATGTCACCGCCATAACATTTTGCAGTAACATCTTTCCGCATGGCGGAAATAGTTTCGCGGGCAATCACTTTCGCTCCGATAGCCGCTTGAATGGCAATCACGAATTGTTGCTTAGGCACCAATTCTTTCAGTTTTTCGCACATTTTTCTTCCAAAATCATAAGCCTTATTGCGGTGAATCATCGAAGAAAAAGCATCTACTTTTTCGCCATTCAAAAGAATATCAACTTTCACCAAATCGCCATCGCGATAACCGATGGGATAATAATCGAACGAAGCATAACCGCGAGAAATAGATTTCAGTTTGTCGTAAAAATCGAACACTATTTCAGCCAAAGGAATTTCAAAATTCAACTCTACTCTTTCAGGTGTGAGATAGGTTTGGTTTTGCAGAATGCCGCGCTTCTCGATGCACAAAGTCATAATGGAGCCGAGATATTCGGGCTTGGTGATGATTTGGGCTTTGATATAAGGTTCTTCCAAATGGTCAATAGAAACAGGGTCGGGCAACTCGGCAGGGTTGGTGAGGTGAATCATGACTCCTTTGGTAGTGTAGCAATTATAAGATACCTGCGGAACGGTAGTGAGGATGCTCATATCGAACTCGCGCTCTAATCGCTCGGTAACAATTTCGAGATGCAGCAATCCTAAAAATCCGCAACGGAAACCAAAACCTAAGGCAATAGAAGTTTCCGGCTCGAACACCAAAGAGGCATCATTGAGTTGAAGCTTTTCGATGCTGTCGCGCAGGTCTTCATAATCGTCATTATCTATCGGATAAATTCCGGCAAACACCATCGGCTTCACATCTTCAAAACCTTTGATAGGATTATCGGTAGGTTTTGCATGAGCAGTAATGGTGTCGCCCACTTTAATGTCTTTTGAATTTTTGATACCGGTGATGATATAGCCTACATCGCCCGCCTTCAATTCCTGTTTCGGCTCCATATCGAAGCGCAACACGCCCACTTCATCGGCATGATAATTTTTGTTGGTGTGGTAAAAGCGCACATGCTCGCCTTTCGTAATGCTGCCATCGAATATTCTGAAATAAGCAATAACGCCTCTGAAAGAATTAAACACTGAATCGAAAATCAAAGCGCGGAGTGGTGCATCAGGATTTCCTTTGGGCGAAGGAATGCGATTAATAATGGCATCAAAAATTAAATCAATGCCAATGCCGGCCCGTCCGCTGGCTTCAATAATGTCTTCACGCTCGCAACCAATCAGGTCTATCATCTGGTCGGCTACTTCTTCTATCATAGCGCCTTCCATATCAATTTTGTTGATGATGGGGATAATGGTTAAGCCCTGTTCTACAGCAAGATAAAGGTTCGAAATAGTTTGTGCCTGAATGCCTTGGGCGGCATCTACCAAAAGCAAAGCCCCTTCACAGGCTGCCAGCGAGCGCGATACTTCATAAGAAAAATCTACGTGCCCGGGAGTATCTATAAGGTTGAGGGTGTATTTTTTACCGCTGTGCAGAAAGTCCATTTGTATGGCATGACTCTTAATAGTGATACCCCGTTCGCGCTCCAAATCCATGTTGTCGAGCACGGTATCCATCATTTCGCGTTCGGAAATGGTTTTGGTGGTTTCAATCAATCGGTCTGCAAGGGTGCTTTTACCGTGGTCAATGTGGGCAATGATACAAAAGTTGCGAATGTGTTCCATAATAGGCTGCAAAGATAAGTGTTAACGCTCTTTGAACTTCTGTTATCATAAAAATTGTTGGAAGCTAAGTACGGCAATTGTTTCAGCCTTTTTGAAATTTAACTTCAGCCTTTATAAATCTCTGCAAACCGATACGAGAATCGATAACTTAGCCATAATAAAATCGTAACCATTTTTTATGACTTGCCTAAAGTTAAGTTTATGAAGCATTTTTTACTCCGGAATCTTTCTTGCATTTCTGTTGCACATTTTGCAGTCAAATTATACCCTCTAAAATATTCAAAATTGTTATTTATTTGTTCCGAGGCGAAAAGGAGAATTAATCTATTCTTGTTAGCAACAGTTTCATGCTGTCCTCTTTTTTCTAGAGACAATAATCGAAATGCTTTGTTTAATAAGGCATCTATGATGCTTAAAACATTTTTGTTGGCCATAATTTTATTTAGCTCTTATGATTATGGGATGGCGCAAGGCACTTGCTCAACAGGAAGAACTGGTAATGGAGGTGCATATAACATAAATAGTGCTTTTGGAGCAAGATATTGGAATTGCTATGCTCTAAGAGGAAGAAATATAGGTTCTCCACAAAATTTGGAATATAGAGGGTTTTTCACGCTAAATACTTTAGGTATTAATCAAAATTATGGATCATGTTCACCAAACCAAGCTGTTGGTTACACTCCCTGTAGTGGTTGTAATGATGCGGTAGGTGATGCAAACAACAACGCTGATAGATTTACAGTTGTTTATAAAAGACAAGGTTTTCCTTGTGGAAAATACACAATTCAGTATGCGGTACATGATGATAATGGCAATATATTTCTAAACGGAAACCAAATTTATTCTAATACTACTTGTTGTGGGCCTGGCGGTGTTTTAGGTCCTTATGATTTAGATGGAAACTCTACTATTGAGATAAGGTTTGGAGAAGAGGGTGGTGGTGCTCATGCTGCAGTAAATATTATTCCTCATGGCATAAGTGGAGGTACAATTACTGGTCCCGTAAATGCTTGTGTAGGAAATCAAATTACACTTTCTAATGTTATAGATGGAACTGTTTCTGCAGGCTACGGACTTACCTATAAATGGTATCGCTATAACCCTAATACCGCTGCATGGGAATTTATTATTGATAATGGCCCGGCAAGTCTTACCGAGAATGCACCCACACAAACAGGAGCATACACTTATTTAAGAAGGTCTTATATTAAATGTGTTGATTACGAAAGCGAATGCTTTGAATATGCTTGTTATGATGCCACTTTTGTGGTAAATGTTGGAAACACCTACCCAACTGCTGGAACAGTTACTGTAAATGGTTCTAATTCCGGTACAGTTGATGTTTGCCAAGGACAAACTATTTCTGTATCACAGTCTGGATGGAATAATTTAGGAGGAACAACATATTTCTATGCTGATAATACTGATGGTGTTGGTGGTTGGGCTGTTGGCCCACCATTTTGGGAAATAATGGATTATGGCAATATTGCACCTGCCAATCAAGTAGGAGGTCAAACTGGGGTTAATAATCTTAGCAGTTTCAATTTTAAAATTAATACCCCTGGAATTCATATTTTACATACAAATGCTTTTGCACCAAGTGGTTGTTACACTGCAACTGGTGGGGTAAATAGATACATTAATGTTAAAGGAGTTATTCCGGGTGAAATAGGCTTATCAAGTTCAGGTATCTGTAATGGTAATAGCATAACTATAAATAGCAATACAGATGCAACAATAATTGGAGCTTCTGACTTAGAATTTCAATGGTGGAGAGAAAGCCCTCCAGGTTCAGGAAACTGGTCAAATTTTACTACAAATACATCTCAATCAATAACTGATAACCCTGGAACCGGAACTCACAGATATCTTAGGCGAGCTTATTCATCCTCCTGTGGTCCATGTGCAAATGGCATTTGCAATGATGCGTACTCAGGGACATTAACGGTTTACGGTGTGCCTACCAACGGCACATTATCCATAGAGGGTTCTTCTGCAACTAATGTAACTGCATGTTGGGGGCAAACAATAGATTTAGCGCATACAGGCTGGAATAATGCCGGTGGTGAAACAAGATATTATGTAGGCACAAGAAATAATCCCAACGACCCTGAACCCAATTGGATAACTAATTGGGATGTGTTGAATGCAGCTAACGCTAACCAAAATAGCGCAAGTTATAACTCGGGGCTATACTCTCCCGGAGAGTATGTAGTGCATGTTAATGGTCAAAACGGCATTTGCTGGGGTGCAGGAATTACAAGGTTTTTAACTATTGTAGGAGCAAATGGCGGAACAATTGCTTTAGCACAAAACAGTATTTGTAGTGGGTCTGATATTACAATCAACAGTACTACTAATGCTACTTTGCATGGGGCAAGCGATTTAACGTTCGATTGGTTTAGAGAGTCTCCCCCAGGGTCGGGAAACTGGACAACTTTAGCAACAAACATAAATAATCAAAATTATACTGAAATAAATCCACCTGTGGGCACTCATAGATATTTAAGAAGAGCCTATTCTGCCGCATGTGGCGCGGGTACTAATAGTCAGTTTAGAGAAGATGCATTAACGGGAACTTTAACTGTTTCGGAAGCAACAAATCCCGGTACAATATCAGGTGTTCCTGCACAAATTTGTGAAGGATCTAATGTGGTGTACACGGCAAATATTGTTTCCGGTACTTTTCAGCAATTTGAATACCAATGGAATGCTACTGACCCTAACGGGTGGACAACTACTTGGGGTGGTACAAACTCATTTACCTGGAATGCCTGTTGTCCGGGCAATACCCTTAATGTAAGAGCAAGAGTACAAAGTGGAGCATGTTCGGTTGAATATACCTCGGTGGTATCAACTTTTGTAAATCCATTACCGGTTTTAGCTGCTAATACAGGGGGTACTACATTTAGTTCAGGCTCTATTTCTTTGCTAGAGAATAGCACATTGGGAGGAACTTGGTCTTCAAGCAATTCAAGTACAGTAGTTATTAACAATCCTGCTCAAGGATTAATAACGGGTGCAACGCCTGGCACAGCTACCATTACATATACATTTACTAATGGCTTTGGGTGTGCTAGTTCAACATCTACCAGCGTAACTGTTGTTCCGGTTACTTTTGTAAGCACCGGAGCCGACCAAACTTATACTGTGCCTTCCGGAGTAACAAAAATTAGAGTTAAGATGTGGGGGGCCGGTGGTGGCGGTGGACAAAGTGGCGGACCTGGTGGTGGCGGTGCTTTCGTTGAGGGAGATTTATGTGTAACTCCAGGAGAGGTTTTAACATTAATTGTAGGTGGTGGTGGTTTAGGTGGTAATGGAAGTCAATGGGGTAACAATGCCTATGGTGGTGGTGGCGCAAGTCCTGATAAAGGGTTAGATGCCGGTGGCGGTGGTGGCAGAACCGCAATAAGAAGAAACAGTAGCGGAGTAGAAATTGCTATTGCAGGTGCCGGTGGTGGTGGTGCCGGTGGTACAAATAAACGTGGTGGTGCGGCAGGAGGTGTTGGAGCAAATGGCGAAACTGGCTTAGGCGGTGAAGGAGGGCAAGGCGGACAATCAAATGGTACTGGCGGAAACAATTATTCTCGAACCCCATCTATTTCAGGAGGGTCTTGGAATGGAGTTGTTGGTGGAAATGGCGGAAACGGAGAACAGTGCTGTTCAAACCGTGCAGGCGGTGGTGGTGGTTCTGGTTTTGGTGGTGGCTCTGGTGGCTTATCGGGTGATAATAATAGCGGTGCTGGTGGAGGTGGTTCTTCATATTTTTCAGGAACATTAACTGCTACCGCTTCAGGAAGTGGACAAGAAGCAGGGCAGTGGGCAAATGCTGATAATGGAAATGCTTATGGCGGTGGTGGAAATGCTGCCACTAACGGGCAACCGGGTAGAATTGTAATTTCGGTAGCTGAAATAACTACTGCAGGTGTGCTTTCAGTTTCTGCTCCTGGCTACACTGGAGGAGCAACTATAGAAGTTTGCCCCGGCACACAAATTACCTTTACCAGAGGTGGTGGTTCGGGAACTGCTAACTATTGGGCAGGTGATGAAACCAATGCGCTTGAAGTTTGGGGTTATTTTGATAATCAACAATATGGCAATTCTTTTAATTATACTTTTAATAATCCCGGATTTTATTTAATTAGAACACATCCAAGCAATACTTGTGGCTATAACTGGGCTGAGGCGAGTGATGTAAGAGTATTTGTTCGTCCGGTAGATGCAAAGGCAATTGCAGGAGACCAAACTATTTGTTTAAGTGCTATTCCACCGGCAGCACTTACAGGAGGTACTCCTGATAATGGAGCAGGAGCTTATACATTTAATTGGCAACAATCTATTGATAATGGTGTTACTTGGACTGATGCCCCGGGTATTAGAACTAATGCTACTTACAATGCGGGCAATATTAATTCTGAAACTTTGTTCAAGAGACAAGTTACTTCAAGAGGTTGCGTAACAACTGAAGGTGAATTAGTGAATTGGGCATGGACCAGTAACAATGTGTGGACGGTGAATAGTTCTATTAAGAAATTCAATACTGTTGCAGACGATTGGGATGCAGGAGCTATTTCAAGCCAATCAATTACCAATAATGGTGGTTATGTAGAAGCTACCATTTTTAAAGATGGTGCAGGTGCGCAAATGATTGGGCTTGGCAACTATGATACAGACCCAAGCTATACCTCTATAGAATTTGCTGCATATGCAGTAAATGGATTAGTACAAGTTTATGAAAGTGGCAGCTATAGAGGTGATTTCGGCACCTATGTAAGGGGTGATGTTTTTAGAGTAGCAGTAGAAAATAATCATGTAAATTACTATAAAAACGGAACATTATTTTATACAAGTATAGTAATGCCAACATTCCCCTTATATGCTGATGCCGCAGTTTATAGTGGTGGTACAGGAGCTCCGTCATGGACTGCTAATGGTGCATACGGAATTTCATCAGGATTTAAGTTTGTAAGAATATTTAATCCGATAAAAGTTGAAGTTTCCGATTTTAATTTCGTAGTTGTTAACTCACTCACCTCTTGCCTTCCACAAACTGTTGACTTAACGGATGCTAATATAACCCAAGGCTCTTCTTCAGGATTAACATACACTTATTGGTCTGATGCAAATGCTACTGTTCCTGCCTCATATCCATCTTTCATAAATGTTTCTGGAAACTATTATATCAAAGCGACTAATATTTTTAACTGCTTTAAAATATCTCCACCTATTACAGTTTCGGTAGGACCTGATTTGGCTATTATTAACAACATTGTTTCTCCATCCATTTCCACAGGCGATTACCTCTGGACGGGTATTGATGGGCCCGATTGGAACAATCCGAGTAATTGGTTTGTCTCTAATGGAACTTACTTCACTCCTGCTTTATCTGTACCAGCCAATAGTATCAATACATTCATCCTTCCGTTAAGTTTAACTCAAAATTGTATTTCCTCTAATGAAGCAAGTATTGCTTCAAATACACAATCGGGCGATACCAAAGACATCACCATCTGGACAGATGCTAATTTTCATACTAAAGGAACACTGAATGTGTATGGCAATTTTAAAAACCTCGGCACTGCCAGCGGACACACCATAGCTTTCAATGGTTCAGACAATCAAACTTTCCAGACAGGCATGGGAACCACTGCAACTCCGGTGGCAAGCAAAGCCTTTAAATTTTTAGTAACAGCAAACAATTCTGCAAACAACTACATATCGTTTGTTGACAATGGCTATATCATAAATAAAATCATTGCCGAAGGCGGTTCATTGAGAGTTCCTGTTGTTGCCACCGTTCATTCAAGAAGAGCAGAAGTAAACGAAGATGAAATTGATGTTGCCGGTGAATTGCGCCTGAACGATTGCAATACACCTATTGGAACCATTGGCAGCATTTCAGGAAGCAATTTCAGCAATTTGCAGAGAGAAGTTCCCTACACTTTCAGCATTCCTGCGGTTAGCAATGCAGCATTATACACTTGGAACTTCCCATCAGGATTTATTATCAACTCCGGACAAGGAACTCCATCTGTAACTGTAACATTGGGCTGTGCGGCATTTGGCGGAGACATAGAAGTGATTGCAGAAAATATATGTGGAGCGGCATCTACTTCCGAATCTGTAACTACTGCATCATCATTGCCTCAGCCAGATGCTACAACAGGACCAGCGGGTCCTTTAGCTTGCGGCACCACTCACACCTACAGCACCAACCCTGTAACCGGAGCTACTGATTATACCTGGTCAGTCCCTTCAGGTTTCATCATTTTATCGGGGCAGGGCACTACTTCAATAGATGTTTTGGTAATGCTTTCGGCACAAAATGGAAATGTTTCTGTTGGCGCATCGGCAGCCTGTGGACAGGTAAGCCCTACCCGAACACTTGCTGTTACAGTTATTCCCATTCCGGCTACACCGGGAGCTATTTCAGGAAGCAACACCAACCTTTGTACTAATTCATCTTATACGTTTAGTATTGGTAGTGTGAACCATGCCACTTCTTACCATTGGAATGTTCCTTCCGGCTGGAATATCACTAGCAATAACGGCACATCCATTACCGTAACCAGCGGTACATCGGGAGGAACCATTTCGGTTTCGGCATCTAATTCCTGCGGAACCAGTGGACTGAGTTCAATAAATGTTTCCATGCTCCCTGCTCCTACCCAGCCAGGAGCAATTTCAGGCTGCACATTAATGGCATACAATGCTTTAGGCATTACTTATTCCATAAGCCCCGTAGCTAATGCAACATCCTACAACTGGTTGGTTCCTTCGGGAGCCGATATAGTTGTCAACACGGGCACGAGTATTACCGTAAATTACTCGGGTACCATGGGTGTAGCCAACAGCGGCAACATATCTGTCAGTGCAGTAAATTGTAATGGAACCTCAACGCCCAGAACGCTTGCTGTTACCTTTGGTGGCAAGCAAATATTCAACTACACCGGTAGCGACCAAAACTGGACTGCTTCGCCCTGCGGAATTTCTGAAATACAAGTGAAATTGTGGGGAGCCGGTGGTGGCGGAGGATATGGAGGCGGAACCAAAGGAAGTGGTGCCGGAGCATTTGTGAGGGGTAATCTGTCCATAAGCCATAATGAGGTATTTACTTTGATAGTGGGAAAAGGCGGTGGTGTAGGCATTGCCAATGCAGGCGTGTATGGCTACGGAGGCGGTGCTCCTACCTTTTTGAATACCAGTGGCTGGAGCAATGTAAACTGTGGCGGACAAGGGGGCGGAAGAACAGCATTGAGAAGAAACGGAGTAGAAATTGCCATAGCCGGTAGCGGTGGCGGTGCAGGTTCCGGATACAACAATGCGAATGGTGGCGGTGGTGGCGCCTCAGGTATAGTTAATGGAACCACAGGAATTGCGGGAGGTAACGGACAAGTCAGTTCGGGTTCCTGCCCGACCGAAGGTGGCTTAGCCAACGGAACCGGAGGCTCCGGATCGAATGGCAGCGGCAATGGCGTGAGTTGGAATGGAAGTGCTGGCGGTAATGGAGGTTATGGAGAACAAGTGGGCGGTTCCAATAATAATGGTGGTGGTGGAGGTGGCTCCGGTTATGGCGGTGGAGCCGGTGGGTGCAGAGGCTCTGGCAATTCTGCGGGAGGCTCAGGTGGCTCATCTTACATGAACGGCTTTACCAATGTTTATGGCGAATCGGGATTAAACGGCAGTAACGCAACGCCTTCAGCCGGAGGCACTACAGATTCAGATTACGCTACAGGAATAGGAAGCGGGTGGAGGGGTAGTGGAACTCCTTCGGCAGGTGGACATGGAAGGGCAGTTATTTTGTATTAATCAATAATGCTCCAAATGCACCACAACTTTCTCCTCAAAAAATTCTTCTGAAAAGAAATTGCTTACAGGATTTATGGCGGGTCGGTTTTGAATACTTTGTAATTCTTCCGATAGATTGCCACCCTTTAGCAATAGCCAGCCATTGGGAATGGCATTGATATTTTCTTTCACAATTAAATGACGTGTCCATTTTACCAATTCATCTACTTTGGCAACTGCACGCGCGGTTACAAAATCATAAGCGCCCGACAGCAATTCCACGCGAGCATGAGTGGCTTCAACATTTTGGAGTTGCAATGCTTCTGCAACTGCCTGCACCACTTTTATTTTTTTACCAATAGAATCCACCAAATGAAACTGCACTTCGGGAAACATAATAGCTAATGGAATTCCCGGAAAGCCGCCACCTGTCCCAATATCTAACACACGTGTACCCGGTTCAAACTTTATTACTTTGGAAATAGCCAGCGAATGCAACACATGGTGTTCATAAAAATGCTCCATGTCTTTGCGCGAAATAACATTTATTTTTTCATTCCACTCTTCATACAAAGGCAACAATGCCTGAAACAATGATTGTTGTTGTGCAGTTATTTCGGGAAAATATTTCAGAATAATTTCCAATGAAGAAAAAGTTCTAAGGTTATAAAATTTGAAAGTAACCAAATGATTTCAACGGATGAATTACGTGTATTTTGTTTACTTCGGAAATCAACTGAACAGCAAGCTCAAATATGTTTGATGTTGTCGCCAATCAATTTACAAAGCATGTCTTTGGCACGAAACAATTGCGCTTTCACGGTTCCTAAAGGCAGTTCCAGTTGCTCGGAAATTTCTTCGTAAGATAATTCTTCGTAGTAGCGCAATTCTATCAACTGGCGGTATTTTGGGTCGAGTTTTTGCAGATGCGCGCGCACCGAAAAAGCGCGTTGCGACTTAATCATTTTTTCTTCTGGATTGGGCGAGTCGGCTTTGATGTCTATGCCTCCGGTTTCTTCGCCTTTATCGTTTTCCATTGTTTTATCTATGGAAGTAGTTTCGAGGCGTTTTTTGCGCATGAAATCTATGCAGTTGTTGGTAGCAATTTTAAACAGCCAGGTACTGAATGCATAGCGCTGGTCGTAGCGGTCAATATTGTTAAATGCTTTGCTGAACGATTCCATTGTAATATCCTCGGCATCATCGCGATTGTGAATCATTTTCAGCACCATGAAAAAGATGGAATCTTTATAGCGACTCATCAACTTGGCGAAAGCCTGTTGGTCGCGCTTTTCAACGGCAAGTTTCACCAATTCCAAATCTTTGGTGGCTCTTTCAGAAGGCGTATTAGCCGGTTTGTTCAGTTCTTCCATATTGTTTGCTTAAACAGCGATAGCGTGCCCAAAGTAAATAAAAATACCGATACCATAAAATCTGTAATAAGGATGAAAAGTGGTGGAAATTTATTTGGAAAGAACCATTTACAGGACACTGCGACATACATCATCGCTATACATCGAATGGCAAATAACGCCAAAGCCATGAATATGAACTTTGAAAACAACAACGCAAACAACAACAAATAAAAAATCAAGGAGGAGAAATTCAATAGCCCTAAAAGCAACTGATGTTTGAAACGATAATGAATGCCAGCCGAATAGTGCCGGGTTTTTTGTTGCATCCATTCCTTCCATGTTCGCTTCGGAACAGAATATATCTGAGCATCGGGATACAATACTAATGCGGTATTGTGTTGGTTTGCCATTTCGTTCACAAACAAATCATCATCGCCCGAAAGCGGATTATCGGTTTTATGAAAATTCAGACTGCTGTCGAAAATGGCTTTAGTGTACGCCAAATTTCTGCCCACACCCATGTAAGGCGCTTTTGCAAAAGCGAACGAAGCATATTGCAGCGCTGTATAAAATGTTTCGTATTGAATCATGACATTTAAAAACCCGGGCAATTGCTGATATGGTGAATATCCCAACACTATTTGTTCTTCTTCCGAAAAACCGCCCGCCATTCTTGCCAGCCAATATTTAGAAGCCGGAAAACCATCGGCATCGGTCAATACCAGATGTTGGTTTTGTGCTGCATTAATGCCTTGAAGCAACGCTTTGCGTTTGCCTTTGATATTTGATGAATGGAACGTTTCAACAACTTTCAGATTCGCAAATGATGCTTGCAAAGCTTTCAAAATTTCAGAGGTATTATCAGTTGAATGGTCATTCACTACAATGACTTCAAATACACGATATTCTTGTTGCAAAATTTCAGGTAAAAACTTCTTTAAATTTTCAGCTTCGTTTTTAGCACACACAATGACACTCACCGGCATTTGTTTTTCCTTCGGAAGTAAAACTTCGTTTTCGGTTTTATAAGAAACAGCAAATCTTCCGAACAAAAAAATCCAATAGCAGAGTTGGATAAAAAAAACAAATAAGAATAAATAGAAGAGATATTGCATTAGTAGCGTCTGTATATCATTTTCAAAGTTAAACCCGGGAAGTTTATAATAAAGCGCTTTGAGTGATAATAATAAAAACATCTGAGGCAAATTCATCGCTATCTTTGAAAAGCAATTTAATCTGCACATTCTTCATATGAATCAAATATCCGCATGGATTGGTGCGTTCCGGTTGCGAACCCTCCCTTTGGCATTTTCATCCATTATCACCGGAAGTTTTCTGGCGGCAAGGCATTACGATTTTGAATGGGAAGTTACGGTTCTCGCGCTCACTACCACCTTGTTTTTACAGGTGCTTTCCAATCTTTCCAACGATTATGGCGACAGCGTTCATGGCGCTGATTCGCAACATCGTATCGGACCTGCACGGGCAGTGCAATCTGGAAAAATTTCGAAAGAAAATATGAAAACTGCCATGTTCATTTGTGCGGCATTGGCATTTTTCAGTGGCATGTTGTTGCTTTTCATTTCCTTGCGCGAACAATTGATTACTTTATTGTTATTCGTGGCATTAGGCATTTCGGCAATAGCAGCGGCAATCAAATACACGGCAGGCAAAAACCCTTATGGATACAAGGGTTTTGGCGATGTATTTGTGTTTTTGTTTTTCGGAATTGTAGGCGTGCAGGGAACATTTTATCTGCACACACATACATTTCTCATTACAGGTTTACTGCCTGCCGCCACCATTGGTTTGCTTTCGGCAGCAGTATTGAATTTGAACAATATGCGCGACCATGTGTCGGATGCACTGGCAGGAAAAAACACCGTTGTTGTAAAAATGGGTTATGATTGGGCAAAAAAATATCATGCTGCAATGATATTATTATCGTTTGCATTCGCATTTACATTTGCGTTCTTAATTTTTTGGGACACGGGCAATTTGCTCTCATTTATATTTCTGCCTGTTTTTGTTTTCTTGATTTTTTTTCATTTGAAAAAAGTAAAGCATACCGAAAACCCAGCAGAACTTGACCCCGAACTGAAAAAAGTAGCATTAAGCACTTTTGTTTTTTCTTTGTTGTTCGGCTTAGGAATTTCACTGTAAAAACAAAAAAATGCTTCCCGTTCCATGCTTGAGGTTTTAAAAAATATTCAGAAGAAAAAATTACAGGCTTTTTACAAAACACACCCTTTGGTTTTCAAAAAACCAAGCGGAACTTCCAGAGGAATTCTAACAGAAAAAAAATCGTGGTTTATTGTGGTGAGTGAAGCAGAAAACAAAAACATCAGCGGCATTGGAGAATGCGGATTGCTGCAAGGCTTAAGTTGCGATGATGTGCCGGAATATGAAAATGTTTTGCAACAAGTTTGTGCCGACATCAACAATTATGAGTTTTGGCTGAATGCCGGGCTGAAAAATTTTCCGTCCATTCGTTTCGGTTTGGAAATGGCATTGCTCGATTTTTCTCACGAAGGAAAACGAATTTTATTTCCTTCGGAATTTACAGCTGGCAAGGCCTCCATACGCATCAACGGTTTGATATGGATGGGCGGCAAACAAGAAATGAAAACGCAGATGGAGCAAAAACTTTCGGAAGGTTTCACCTGTCTGAAACTGAAAATAGGCGCCATTGATTTTGAAGAAGAACTCGAACTGCTGCAATTTATCAGAAGTAATTTTTCGCCTACGCAACTCGAAATACGAGTAGATGCCAATGGCGCTTTTACACCTGAATCAGCTCTTGAAAAATTGCAATTGTTGAGCGCGTTTCAACTGCATTCCATAGAGCAGCCCATTGCTGCCGGACAATGGGAAGCTATGGCTGAACTCTGCGAACAAACGCCTTTGCCCATAGCGCTCGATGAAGAACTGATAGGCATTTCGGAAGTGGAATCAAAAGAAAAATTATTACTGAACATTCAGCCGCAATACATTATTCTGAAACCAAGTCTTGTAGGCGGTTTTGAAGCTGCGCAAGAATGGATAAATATTGCCGGTAAACATCAAACCGGTTGGTGGATTACTTCTGCATTAGAATCGAACATCGGCTTGAACGCCATAGCTCAGTGGACTTTCACTTTAAACAATCCGTTGCCGCAAGGACTTGGCACGGGGCAACTTTACACCAATAATTTTTCCTCGCCTCTCGAATTAAAGGGAGAGTGGCTCTCTTTCAACAACAAAGAGTGGATGATAAATTTTGAATGATTTCAACAAATAGTCAGGAAGCATAGCGCGCATCTTTTTAGAATTTAATTCTGTGGATTTGTTTCAAAAACCAAATAGCCAAAAAGCCATATTTTGGCAGTATGAAACACAGAGCGGCTATTAAAGGCATCAGCACTTTTCTTCCTGAATTTGTTTTGGATAATGCTTTACTTGAAAAAATGGTGGACACCACCGATGAATGGATTTTTTCGCGCACCGGAATCAGAGAAAGAAGAATTCTGAATGAAAAAAACGCAGGTACATCGGCTATGGCAATTCCCGCAGTAAAGCAGTTGTTGGAGAAAACTCATACTCATCCATTGGATGTTGATTTGGTGATTTGCTGCACCGTTACACCCGACCACCTGTTTCCTGCAACAGCCAACATTATCAGCGATAAGTGTGGCATTAACAACGCCTTCAGTTTCGATTTGAATGCGGCTTGCTCGGGTTTTATTTATGGCTTGGTAACGGCTTCAAAATTTATTGAAAGCGGCTCACATAAAAAAGTAATTGTAGTGGGAGCCGATAAAATGTCGTCCATTGTAAATTATGAAGACCGCCAAACCTGTGTAATTTTTGGCGATGCAGCCGCAGCCGTTTTGTTGGAGCCTGACGATTCGGGCTATGGCATTATTGATTCGGTGCTGGGAACCGATGGCAGTGGGTTTCAATATTTGCATCAAAAAGCCGGAGGCTCCGTAGCGCCACCTACCAAACAAACAGTTGAAGACAAAGAGCATTTTGTGCATCAGGAAGGACGCTCGGTGTTTAAAGTGGCGGTTACTAAAGTGGTGGAATGTGTGGAAGAAATTATGCAACGAAACGGACTGAATGCCGACACTACCGATTGGTTCATTCCGCATCAGGCGAATATCAGAATTATTGAAGCCGTGAATCAAAGATTGAACTTCGCACCCGAAAAAGTAACCGTTAATATTGAGCGGTACGGCAACACCACCAATGCCACCATTCCGCTGTGCATTGCCGAATGGGAAGAACAATTTAAAAAAGGCGACCACATGATTTTGGCAACTTTCGGTGGAGGTTTTACGTGGGGTGCAGTGTATTTGAAATGGGCGATTTAATGCAGCAATTACATAGCGCTCCTTCCTTGCTGCGATAACATTTCGTTTTTCCTACGCATTACTTTGCCAAACACAAAATCCTGAATCATTACAAAGCCAAGTCCGTTATCAGCCACGCCCCAGTAGCGGTCAATATCGAAAGGTAAATCGGTGCCGCTTTCGTCATATTGATGTTTGGTGCGTTTATCTGTTTCCATTCTGTAAAAAGAAAGCGACACGGCATTCCCATTTTTAGGCGTTACTTTCAGAATTAAAAATGGTTCCTGTGCATTCAGTATCGAATCTTTTCGCGGATGTTCGCTTTCAAGTGCTTCTGCATTCAGAAAAGTAAAAGAGTGCAAAAATTTATCTACACCGGTAGTGAATAGCGGATATCCCTCTGTGTTTTCGGGCATCACATAACTACCATCTGCCTGAGCCTGCAAGGTAAACGACCAATCAGGAATTTCGGTCCATTGTAATGAAACCTCCTGAATTTCTTCCATTTTAAAATCGAACACATTCAAATCGCGCCAGTCCTTTTCATCTAAAAAATAGCGCGCTTCAATAGAACCCATAAATCCCGGAATATGCATGACATAAGGTTGCTTGGCAGTTCTGCCGGCTACCTGCATAATGGCGTAGGTGCCTAATCCGTCTAAAGTTTCATAGCCAATAAAATAAACTCTGTGCGGCTCACCGGGGTGGTCGGTATAAATTTCCACTTTGGTAGATTTTGAAGAAAGAGTGCGCACCACGTGGTCCCATTGCTTAGCGCTCACCGGATAATCCACCCGAACTCTGCGAATAGTTTCGAGCAACATATCAATTTTCGGTTGAAAAACTTTGTGTTTGCCATTCACTATCCATTGCTTACCAACTTTTTCTAACAACACTTTTTTACCGGTTTTATCTGCCATGAATATTTTCGTAATGGCATCCGAATTTTCGACATAAAATTTCCGGTCGGCATCTACAATTTTTTGTTGTTGGCTATTATAAATAAAATATCCGGCAACGACACCCAACGCCAGCAAAACAAAAATGATAAGAGCAGTTTTTTTCATTACTGAAATACGAATTAGTTGCCGCCAAAGATAAGCACTTGTGTAAGGTGTTTGTTTTTTTTTGCCCTCAGCCTTAAGCTGTAAGCCGTAAGAATAATTATTTGGCAGTTATTTTAAACTATGGTTTGCTAAGCAGAGGTTGAAAGAAAAACCCTTTGCACATTTACGTGATTTTTTTTAACCACAGAGCGCAGGGAGTGTGGCATAGAGGAACACAGAAAAATTTTTTAGTTACTCTTGATTTTATCTAACGCAAACCAGTTTTAGATAAAAAAAGAGTATGAGAGAAAACTCCTTTAAATTAAACTCTTTGCGCCTTCGCGCCTTTGCGTGAAACTATTTTAACCACAGAGACTCCCTTAAAACCTTTGAGCAAAAGAGAAGGCTTGAAACGTATCCATTGATGTTGTTTTGAAACTTGTTGTTTCGCATACATCAATCTCTTTTTAAACTATTGGCTATCTTTGTAGCGGATTGTTATTGAATGTTTTTCATTCCGTCTTGTTGCAATCCTATTCTTATTTTTTCTTTTTGCCCGCTTTTTACACCATTATTTTTCAAGGGCATTTTTCCTGAAACCAATGAACCGAAAGACTCATGTCTTGTATGTTTCATTGTGTTTCGCAACATGCTGAAACCATGCACATTATTGACATTTCGATTTTCATCATTTACATGGGAGCTATGTTGGGTGTGGGTTATTATTTTCTGAAAAGGAACAAAACTTCCGAAGACTACTATGTGAGCGGGCGCAATATGAAAAGCTGGCATGTAGGGTTATCGGTTGTCGCAACGGATGTGGGCGGTGGTTTTTCAATAGGATTAGGCGGCTTGGGTTTTGCAATGGGTATATCCGGCTCATGGATGCTGTTTACAGGGCTGATAGGTGCATGGCTGAGTGCGGTTTTTTTAATTCCTAAAGTGAGCAAACTTGGGCAATCACAAAAGTTTTTTACGTTCCCTCAAATATTCGGACACTTTTATGATGCAAGAGTAGCATTGCTTGCCGGCATTATATCAGCCATCGGATATATAGGTTTCACAAGTTCTCAGGTATTGGCAGGAGCAAAATTAGCTTCAGCAACTATCCATGGTTTAGACATACAAACTGCCCTCATTATCATGGGTGTGATTGCAGTGGTTTACACTACCATAGGAGGATTAAAAGCGGTGATATATACCGATACGATTCAATGGTTGATTTTGATTTTCGGCTTGGTGTTCATCGGTATTCCTATAGCTTACAAAGCTGTTGGCGGCTATGAAGTAATTGTGGCAACGGTGGCTCCCGAATTTTTATCGCTTACAAATATCACCTGGTATCAATTATTGAATTGGGGCGTAACCATTATTCCGATATGGTTTGTCGGCATGACATTGTATCAAAGAATTTATGCTTGCCGCGATGAAAAAGAAGCGAAAAAAGCATGGTTTGTGGCAGGGCTTTTTGAGTGGCCCATTATGGCATTCATGGGGGTTACATTAGGCTTGTTGGCAAGAGTGGCTGCCGAGCAAGGTTTGTTTGCGGGCATCACAGACCCTTCTACTTTAGACAGCGAAATGGGCTTGCCGATTTTGCTCAGCACGATTCTTCCGGTGGGGCTTTTGGGTTTGATGCTTTCGGCATATTTTTCAGCCATACTATCTACTGCCGATAGTTGTTTGATGGCAGCATCGGGAAATATCGTTTCAGATATTTTCGGAAAATTTTCTAACAACGCAAACAATACCCAATCGCAATTAAGATTGTCGCAATGGATAACGTTGCTGGTAGGCGTGTTTGCTATTTTGTTGGCATCGCAAATGCAGAATGTGTTGCAGTTGATGCTCTACTCTTACGCCTTTATGGTTTCGGGTTTGTTTGTGCCGCTCATTGGCGCATTGTTTTGGAAACGGAGTCATCCGGTAGCGGCTTTTTGGGCAATGATTACAGGCGGAAGCGTAACCACCTATTTAATTGTCAGCGATAAATATTTACCCTTCGGAATTTCATTGCCCGAACATATTGATGCTAATTTATTCGGCATCAGTGCGTCATTCATTTTGTTTGTTGCACTCAGTTTATTTCTCAACAAAAAATCTATTCAACATGAATATTAAACAAATCAACAGTAATCAGGGAGCAGATAAAATTCATAACATTGAGGCAATTGCCGATTTCCTTTTCAATCATTTAGACCAATATGGCGATAAGAAAGAAGATATTCTGAAATGTCTTGCTTATGTTTTTAATCCCGATAAAGGAGGCGATATTTTTCTGTGCATAGAAAATGAAAGTATTATTGGAGCAGTAGTAATTAATCATACCGGCATGGAAGGATATATTCCCGAAAACATTCTGGTGTATATAGCGGTGCATAAAAATTTCAGAGGAAAGGGAATAGGTAAACTGCTGATGCAGGAAGCCATTAAAAGTGTGAAAGGCTCCATTGCGTTGCACGTAGAACCCGATAACCCTGCATTGCATTTGTATAAAAAATTAGGCTTCACCAATAAATATCTTGAAATGCGCTTAGCGCAATAAATCATCACTCATGAACAGCATTAATACAGATGAATTGGTTCGTTTCAGAAAAGAACTGCATCGCCACCCTGAACTTTCGTGCAAAGAATTTAAAACTGCTGAAAGGGTGAAAAATTATTTGCAGCAATTCCACCCCGATACACTCATAGAAAATTTGGGAGGCACGGGAATCGCTGCTATTTATGAAGGTAAACAGCCCGGCAAAACTGTTTTGATTCGTTGCGAATTAGATGCCTTGCCCATTCACGAAATCAATACGTTTGAACATCGCTCTGTAACCGATGGGGTGGCGCACAAATGCGGGCACGATGGTCATACAACCATTGTTTGCGGAGTAGCTGCTATGCTGCATAAGCAACGCCCTGAAAAAGGACGAGTGGTTTTATTGTTTCAGCCTGCTGAAGAAAACGGCAAAGGTGCGGCAGCCATTTTAGCCGATGAAAAATTCAAAGAGATAATGCCCGATTATGTTTTCGCATTACACAATTTACCTGCATTTCCCAAGAATCAGATTGTGATAAAAAGCGGCTCGTTCACTACGGCTGTCAATAGTATTATTATTCGCTTGCAAGGAAAAACGGCACATGCGGGCGAGCCTCACAAAGGCATCAATCCTGCTTTGGCAATGGCATCAATTACACAGCAGTTGCATCAACTAACGGAGCAAGATATTCGCAAAGAAAATTTCTGTTTGGTAACGCCTGTGTATATGCACATGGGCGAATTGGCTTATGGTGTGTCGGCAGGAGCGGGCGAAGCGCATTTCACTATTCGCTGCCGCAATAATGAACAAATGCGCAGGCTCGAAAAAGAAGCGGAACGCATTGCTGCGGATGTGGCAAAGAAGTATCAACTGAAAACAGATATTTCGTGGACAGAAAGTTTTTTCGCCAATCAAAATAGTGAGCAGGCAGTGGTATGGATTCGTGAAGCCGCGCAAGCATGTAACCTTGAAGTTTTTGAAACCGATGTGCCTTTCGGATGGGGAGAAGATTTCGGATTATTTACAGAAAAGTTTGACGGAGCCATGTTTGGTTTAGGTGCCGGAGAAAATATGCCCGCGCTGCACAATCCCGATTACGATTTTCCCGATGCAATTATTCCTGCAGGCATCAAAATTTTTCATTCTATCATTCAACAAGTAAATCATGTATGAAAGCTCTTCCATAGAATTAAGTTTAAAAGCGCTGAGAAACAATATCAGGTTTTTGCATCGGCTTATGGGCAAGGATGTAAAAATTTCTTCCGTAGTGAAAGGCAATGCTTACGGACACGGCATTGCGCCTTTTGTGAAAATTGCAAGCAAATGCGGCATCAATCATTTCTCTGTTTTTAGTGCCGATGAAGCGCTCGAAATTAAAAATACGCTACACGATAACGCTACCATTATGATTATGGGTTTGGTAGAGCAGGAATCATTGCAATGGGCAATTGCCAACGATATAGAATTTTTTGTTTTTGAAAAAAAACGATTGCAGGAAGCCATTAAAGTGAGCCGGAAAATTTCAAAGCCTGCGAAAATTCATATCGAATTAGAAACAGGTATGAACCGCACCGGCTTTTCAGCCAAAGAATTACCTGCAATTATCAAATTTTTAAAAACCAAAAAGCAAAATATTCATCTCAAAGGATTATGCACGCACTATGCAGGTGCCGAAAATATTGCCAACTATCAGCGTGTTAAAAATCAGGTAGAAGCCTTTCAGCAATTGAAACAAATGTTTATCAAAGAAAATATTGAACCCGAACAATTGCACACGGCATGTTCTGCCGCATCTATTATGTTTCCCGAAACAAGAATGGACATGGTGCGCATCGGTATTATGCAATATGGTTTGTGGTCGAGTCCTGAAACTTTTATGCACTATCTCAATAGTCAGCGCAACAAGAAAGACCCGTTGAAAAGAGTGATTGCATGGAAGAGCCATGTGATGAGTGTGAAGCAGGTGAGTGCGGGTGATTTTATAGGATATGGCAGTGTTTTTACAGCACACGAAAAAATGAAAGTGGCGGTGATTCCTGTGGGCTATGCGCAAGGTTTCAGCCGCTCGTTGGGCAATCATGGGCGTGTGTTGATTCATGAAAAATTATGCCCCGTAGTGGGCACGGTAAATATGAATATGATGGTGGTAGATGTTTCAGAAATTCCGCAGGTTCAAAAAGGAGATGAAGCGGTTATGATAGGAAATCAAAATGGGCAGCAGGTTACGGTAGCTTCTTTCAGCGAATTCAGTAATCAGCTCAACTACGAATTATTAACCCGTCTGCCACCAAATATTCCGAGAAAAATTATCAGCTAATGGCATTCATAAAACTCAACAGAGCTAATCTTCAGCATAACTACATTTTTCTGAATAATCTTTTTAAAGAAAGAAATATTCATTGGGGTGTCGTATCGAAATTGCTTTGCGGCAACAAACTGTATTTAAAAGAATTAATTCATTTAGGAGCGAAAGAAATTCACGACTCGCGCATCAGCAATTTGAGAACCATCAAAGCAATGGCGCCAAAGGTTCAAACTGTTTACATAAAACCTCCGGCAAAGCGCAGCATTTCAAATGTGATTCGCTATGCCGATGTAAGTTTCAATACCGAATCGGTTACTATTAAAATGCTTTCGGATGAAGCGGTGAAACAAAACAAACAGCACAAGGTTATTATTATGATAGAAATGGGCGACCTGCGCGAAGGCGTAATGGGCGAAAATCTTTTAGATTTTTATCAGAAAATAATCGGGCTGCCTAATATAGAAATTGTGGGTATCGGCACCAACCTGAATTGCCTGAGCGGTGTAATGCCCACACAAGATAAACTCATTCAGTTGAGTCTTTACAAACAACTGATTGAGGCAAAGTTCGACATTCAAATTCCGTGGGTTTCGGGTGGCACATCGGTAGCCGTTCCGCTCATGCTGAAGAATGCCCGACCTATGGCGGTGAATCATTTCAGAGTGGGCGAGGCATTGTTTTTCGGCAACGATTTGTTTACCGGAGAATTGATTGAAGGCATGAAGCCTGATGTGTTGACGCTCTATGCTGAAATTATTGAAATTACCCGCAAGCCCAATATGCCTGTTGGCGAGTTGGGCGAAAATGTTGCGGGAAATAAATTTGAAATAGATGAAACCAAAGCGGAATTTTCTTACCGTGCTATTCTCGACATCGGCTTGTTAGATATGCAGCCGCAATATCTCATGCCCGATGATTCAGATTTAACCATCATTGATGCCAGTTCAGATATGTTGGTGATTGATATGGGTAAAAGCAATAAATACAAAACAGGAAGTCTGGTTGCTTTCCATCTGAAATATATGGGAGCATTGTATCTGCTCAATTCTGATTATATAGAAAAGATGGTGGAGTGAAGCATCTGAATTTGATTTTTACTGCCATTCGCTTTTAGATTAGATGCTTCGCATAATCTATCCCGTTTAAAAGCAGCACTTAGAAAACTCTTTGCGCCTTCGCGCCTTTGCGTGAAACTATTTTAACCACAGAGACTCCCTTAAAACCTTTGAGCAAAAGAGAAGGCTATTCTATGATTTAAATCCGCTCAATCACAATAGCCGAAGCGCCACCGCCTCCGTTGCAAATGCCGGCACAACCGTATTTCGCGTTCTTATTATTCAAAACTGAAGTGAGCGTAATAGTAATGCGCGCGCCCGAAACGCCCACCGGATGCCCTAAAGAAACAGCGCCTCCGTAAATGTTCACTTTGGCAGGGTCGAGATTCAGTTCTTTGATATTTGCCAATGCCACTACCGAAAATGCTTCGTTGATTTCGAAATAATCAATATCGCTCATTTGCAAGCCTGCTTTTTTCACCGCTTTGGGCATGGCAAGTGCCGGAGTAGTGGTGAACCATTCGGGGTCTTGCGAAGCATCGGCAAAGGCTAAAATTTTTGCAATAGGTTTCAAACCGAGTTCTTTCACTTTTGCTCCGCTCATTAAAATCACTGCTGCTGCGCCATCATTAATTTTCGAAGCGTTGGCTGCAGTAATGGTTCCGTCTTTGGCAAAAGCCGGTTTCAAGGCAGAAAGTTTATTGAAATCCACTTTGTTGTATTCTTCATCTTCGCTCACTACGGTTTCGCCTTTACGGGTTTGAATGGTAACAGGTGCCAATTCGTTTTTGAATGCTTCATCTTTATAGGCTTGTTGTGCGCGTTTGTATGATTCAACGGCATAAGCATCTTGTTCTTCACGAGTGAAATTGTATTTCTTAGCACATACTTCTCCGGCATTGCCCATCATGTATTTTTTGTAAGGGTCTTGCAAAGCATCACGCACAATGGCATCAAGAAATTCTCCATTTCCATAGCGATAACCGTAGCGGGCATTGGGCACATAAAAAGGAGCATTGCTCATGCTTTCCATGCCACCGGCAACCACTACATCGTTATCGCCCAACATAATGCTTTGCGAAGCCAGCATGATGGCTTTCATGCCCGAAGCACAAACTTTATTGATGGTGGTACAGGGGGTGCTTGCAGACAATCCTGCTTTTAGCACGGCTATTTTGGTGGGCGCTTGTCCGAGATTGGCGCTCAACACATTGCCCATGTATGCTTCCTGCACTTGCTCGGGCTGTATGCCTGCTCTTTGAACAGCTTCCTTAATTACTGTGGCGGCAAGGTCGGTTGCGGCAACAGATGATAACACTCCGCCAAAAGCCCCGATGGGTGTTCTGGCTACTGAAACGATATATACTTCATTCATTTTTGATGATTTTTTAGGGCAACAAATATAGGTATTATTGCAACGATGGTTTTTGCTGCGTCAATAGTGTGTGTAGGGCTATTGCAACTTTTAAACTTTACACCCATGAGGCTGAATCAAAAGTCTGCTAAGCATCACCAATGTCATCCTGAGCTTGTCGAAGGATATTACATTAACAACAGTTTCATGGTTCGACAAGCTCACCATGACAGACTTTTGATACAGCCTCAACAATTAATTTCTCCTACACCTTCAATAGCAGCCATTGCAGT
The DNA here is from genome assembly GCA_964518215.1 of uncultured Chitinophagaceae bacterium. Classification (GTDB taxonomy): domain Bacteria; phylum Bacteroidota; class Bacteroidia; order Chitinophagales; family CAIOSU01; genus CAYSGX01. The sequence goes on along the minus strand of CAZFFP010000024.1, from coordinate 6,810 downwards.
TTTTTATAAACATTCATGCGGCAAAGTTTATTTTAGCAGCACCGAATTATTGAACAAAACCTTCCGCATGAAATATTTTCTTTCCCCAAAATGCATCCTGATTGTATTTCTCTCACTCATATTTTTTTCTTCAGAATCTCAAACTCATCAACAACTTTCCGCTTCCGAAATCAAACATCGTATGCAGAAATTGGGAACTGTTGGCAGTGTATTGTATGTGGCAGCGCATCCCGATGATGAAAACACCCGATTGATTTCGTGGTTGACAAATCACCAGCATTACCGCACGGCTTACATTTCGCTCACGCGTGGCGATGGCGGACAAAACCTCATTGGCAACGAGCAGGCAGAATATCTCGGTTTGATTCGCACGCATGAACTCATCGAAGCCAGACGCATAGATGGTGGCGAACAATATTTTTCGCGGGCTTATGATTTTGGTTATTCCAAAACGCCCGATGAAACTTTCAATTTTTGGAACAAAGAAGCAGTGTTGGCAGATTTGGTTTGGGTGATTCGCAATTTCAAACCCGATATTATCATCAATCGTTTTCCTACAACGGGCGAAGGCGGGCACGGGCATCATACGGCTTCCGCTATTTTAGCCGAAGAAGCATTCGCTGCCGCAGCCGACTCGAAACGTTTTCCCGAGCAACTGCAATATGTGCAACCCTGGCAGGCGAAGCGCTTGTTGTGGAACACTTATCGGTTCGGAAGCCGCAATACCACTTCCGAAGAACAGTTTAAAGTGGATGTGGGCGGGTTCAATCCTTTATTAGGAAAAAGCTATGGCGAAATTGCCGCGGAAAGCCGCTCGAAACACAGCAGTCAGGCTTTTGGAACGGCACGCAACCGCGCCACGCAATTAGAGTATTTAAAAACCATTTTGGGCGAAGCCCCTCAGGAAAGTTTGCTCGATGGTATCAACGCTTCGTGGAAACGATTTTCCGAAGGAGAAAAAATTGATGCCGCCATACAAAAACTTCAAAGCGATTTCCAATTTGAAAACCCTGCCGCAAGCGTTCCGGCTTTAATCGAAATTTATGAACTCATTGAAAAATCGAATGCAGATAACACATGGAAACAAGTGAAACTTTCTGAAACAAAAAATCTGATTGCCGCTTGTTCGGGCTTGTGGTTAGAAGTATTGGCAAGTACTTCATCGGCTGCTTTGGGCGATAGCGTAGAAGTGAATGTGCTGGCAGTGAACCGCTCTGATGTTGCCGTAAAACTGAATGCGTTGCAATTGAACGGAATGAAAATTTCTGCCGAAAAAAATCTGGAGCAATCAATACTGTTCAGCGAAAATTATGCGCTGAAAACCGATGAAAAAAATCAAAGTATTTCACAACCCTATTGGTTGCAAAATGCGCGCAGCAACGGTATGTTCGATGTGAAAAATCAGTTGCTTATCGGTAATGCGCAGAACGCTCCCGCATTGAGTGTGGCTTATGAACTGAATATTTCAGGCAAGCATTTTTCTTTTGAAATACCCGTACAATTCAAAGTGGTGGACCCTGCCAAAGGCGAAATTTATCAGCCTTTTGTGCTCACGCCTTCGCTTACCGCTACTATCGAAAATGAAGTGTATGTTTTTGCCGATGCTACTGCCAAAGACGTGAACATTAAACTCAAAGCCTTTCGGAACAATGCCCAAGGAACTTTGAAACTGCAACTGCCCGCGGGATGGAAATGTGTGCCTGCAAGTATTGATTTTCATTTGGTTGAAAAGGGCAATGAACAATTGGTAAAATTTTCAGTGCTGCCCGATGCCGCGTTGCCCCAAGGCAAACACGATTTGAAAGCCATCATTGTGATGGACGGGAAAGAAACTTCTTACAGTCATGTGCAAATTAAATACGAGCATATTCCGCAGCAAACGCTGTTTCCTGCGGCTTCGGCAAAATTGGTGAAACTCGATTTGAAACGTAACAAAAAACTGATTGGCTACATTACCGGTGCGGGCGATAAAGTGCCCGATGGTTTGCGACATATCGGCTACGAAGTGCGCGAGGTTTCCGAAGCCGAATTTCTCAATGGTAAATTGCAACAGTATGATGCCATTATTAGCGGAGTGCGCGCCTACAATACTGATGAGCGATTGAAAAATTGGCAAGTGGCTTTGCTCAAGTATGTTGAGCAGGGAGGCGTATTGCTCATTCAGTATAATACCAGTCAGAAATTGGTTACTGAAAATATAGGTCCCTATCCGTTTAAACTTTCGCGCGAGCGGGTTACCGAAGAAGATGCCGAAGTGAAAATTTTATTGCCTAAGCATCCCGCTTTGCAACAACCCAACAAAATCACTGCAAAAGATTTTGAAGGCTGGGTGCAGGAGCGGGGTTTGTATTTTCCTGCGGAAGCGGATGCGCGTTATGCCAAGCCTTTCAGCATGAACGATACCGGAGAAAATCCTTCAGACAGTTCCACGCTCATTGCCGACCATGGCAAAGGCAGGTTTATTTACACGGGCTTGTCGTTTTTTCGCCAACTGCCCGCAGGCGTTCCGGGTGCATACAGGTTGCTGGTGAATTTGTTGGAGAAGTGAGTAATTCCATGCTTTTTTCAGCATTAGTTATATGGGGAATGATGCAAGGAAACTAACGAATCCACATTTCATACATGTAATTTTCCCCCGTTGCTTATCTTTGCGAAACTTTCCTAAGAAAAATAATGACTGAAACTTCTCCCAAAGCTGTTCTGATGCTGCAAGACGGAACAGTGTTTTACGGCAAAGCTGCCGGTTACCAAGGCACTACCACAGGCGAAATTTGTTTCAACACCGGCATGACGGGCTATCAGGAAGTATTTACCGACCCTTCTTATTTCGGGCAAATACTCGTGATGACTACCGATCATATTGGCAACTACGGTGCAAAAGAAGTGGATACCGAAAGCGATTCGGTAAAAATTTCAGGTTTGGTGTGTAAGAATTTTTCCATTGATACTTTTTCGAGAAAATTGGCTGATAGTTCGTTGCAGCAATATTTAATTGAGCAGAAAACCGTAGCCATTTACGATTTAGATACCCGTGCGTTGGTACGCCATATTCGCCACAAAGGTGTAATGAACGCGGTGATTTCTTCTGAAATTTTTGATGAAACTGAACTGAAAAAAATATTGGATGCCACGCCTTCTATGGAAGGTTTGGAGTTGTCATCGAAAGTTGCCACGCAAACTCCTTATTTCTATGGCGATGAAAATGCGCCCTACAAGGTTGCTGTTTTAGACTGTGGAATTAAGCGCAGCATCTTGAGTTGCATGGCAGAAAGAGGCATCTATTCCAAAGTGTTTCCTGCGAAAGCATTGGCACAGGAATTAATTGATTGGCAACCCAACGGCTTCTTTATTTCTAATGGTCCGGGCGACCCCGCTGCCATGCCTTATGCCGTAGAAACCGTTCAGGAATTATTGAAAACCGATACCCCTTTGTTTGGCATTTGTTTGGGGCATCAGATTTTGTCGCGGGCAAACGGCATCGGCACTTATAAGATGTTCAACGGACACAGAGGGCTGAATCATCCGGTGAAAAATTTGTTAACCGGAAAAGCCGAAATTACTTCACAGAACCATGGCTTTGCAGTGAAAGCAGAAGATATTTCTAAAAACGAAAATGTAGAAATAACGCATATCAACCTGAACGATGATACCATTGAAGGCATTCGAATCAAAAACAAGAAAGCCTTCAGCGTGCAGTATCATCCCGAATCATCACCCGGCCCTCACGATTCGAGGTATTTGTTTGATGATTTTGTGAACTTGATGAAGTAGTTCGAAATGCGACTGTGCGACCTCCCTACTACAACAGCAGGGATTTGCGATATTCGACAATAATCGAAAATCGCATATCGAAAGCGCAGCGTGTCGAAAATCAATATCTAAAATCCGAAATCATAAATCATAAATCCCCATGAGTATCATTTTAGACATCAAAGCCCGCCAAATTTTAGACTCTCGCGGCAACCCTACCGTAGAAGCCGATGTATTAACCGACAATGGCTTTATGGGCCGTGCAGCCGTGCCTTCGGGTGCCTCTACCGGCAAGCACGAAGCCGTTGAATTGCGCGATGATAAAAAAGCTTACATGGGTAAAGGCGTTACTAAAGCCGTAGAAAATGTAAACGAAAAAATTCGTGAAGCATTAATTGGCGTTAGCGTGTTTGAGCAGAATAAAATAGATGCTTTGATGCTCGAATTAGATGGCACCGATAATAAAAGCAAGTTGGGTGCCAACGCCATTTTGGCGGTGTCGCTGGCAGTAGCCAAAGCAGCCGCACAAGAAAGTTCGCAATCGTTATATCGTTATGTGGGTGGCGTAAATGCCAACACCTTGCCTATACCCATGATGAATATTTTAAACGGGGGAAGCCATGCCGATAACAAAATAGATTTTCAGGAATTTATGGTAATGCCTGTAGGTGCCGAAACTTTTTCGCGTGGCTTACGCATGGGCGTTGAAGTGTTTCACCACCTGAAGAAAGTATTGAAAAGCAAAGGCTACAGCACCAATGTGGGCGATGAAGGCGGCTTTGCTCCCGAAATACAAAGCAACGAAGAAGCAATTGAAACCGTGTTGCAAGCCATTGAAAGTGCAGGCTACAAGCCGGGCGAAGATTTGGTGATTGCTATGGATGCTGCCGCTTCAGAATTTTACAATAGCGAAGAAAAAGTATATCACTTCCACAAGAGCGATGGCAAAAAATTGTCTTCCGAAGCAATGGCAGACTATTGGAAAACATGGGTAAATAAATACCCTATTGTTTCTATTGAAGATGGTATGGATGAAGACGACTGGAAAGGCTGGAAAGCCCTTACCGAAAAAGTAGGCAACCAATGCCAGCTCGTAGGCGATGATTTGTTTGTTACCAATGTGAAGCGTTTGCAAAAAGGCATTGACGAGCATATTGCCAACGCCATCTTAATAAAAGTAAACCAAATTGGCTCCCTCACCGAAACCATTGATGCCGTAAACCTGGCACATAAAAACCGCTACAACAGCATTATGAGCCACCGCAGTGGCGAAACCGAAGACACTACTATTGCCGACCTGGCAGTTGCCCTCAATTGCGGACAAATTAAAACCGGCTCTGCCAGCCGCACCGATAGAATTGCCAAATACAACCAACTCCTCCGCATAGAAGAAGAACTCGGCAACGCTGCGTTTTATCCGGGGAAGGGGTATAGGTTTTATTAGGATTGAAAATCTTTAGCTCTTAGGTTCGGGATTCGGAAATTCCGAAATCTATCATTTTTTAACATTATAAAAGAATGTTACTTTTAATGTGCGAGTTATTTCATAAAGTTTTGGATAATCAAAAATATATTGAGTTATTGGTTAATAGTAGTTCGAATATTGTAGGTGCTATTATAGGAGCATTTGCAGCTTTATATATTTTTAAAAAAGGCTTACGTGCTCAAAAAGCTAAAGAAAAAGAAGATGAATTAGAGAAATTATCAGGTATCAGAAATCAATTCATGTTTATTTTGTCATCACTAATTGATCCGATTAAAAAACAGGAAGTTGCAATTGAAGATTTTATAAAAAAAATTGAACTTGAAACTAATGAACTATCAAGTTTGAAGATAATTAGTTCGTTAAATATTAAAGAAATCAATTCAATACCTAATGAGTCTTTATTCGAAATATTTGTTGAAAAAAATATTGATTGTCAGATAAATACTAATGACTATCATTTATTAAAAAGTAACATCAATAGACTTGAAAAAACGATTTATTTTATTCAATATTATTTAACATATTTTCAGAATAGGCTTCCTGAAATTGAAAAAGAGTGGAATATGAACATTCAATCAGTATCTGATTTATATGATAGATATTATCACTTTGCGTTGAAAGTCCATGACACAGATGACATTTTCTTTATTGGTTTAAATGAAGTTATGAAAGAATGGCGGAAAGATCCTGACTCAATAAATTATTATGTTATAAATAAAAAATACTTGCCTCAATTCAGAAAATTATGTTCTAACAATTATTCAGACGAAAGAGCTCATATGTTATTAGTATTTGTTTCAAGATCAGAAATGGCATTTAAAAACTATTTAAAGTGGAAAAGTGATTTTATTACATCTTATAAATATTGTTTAGAGTCTTTAAAAGAAGTTAGAGAAACATTTGAAAACAAACTGCCTAAATAATAATTATTTAGCCAGTAAGAACAAATTATTATTTTTGACTAAGACAGAAAAATGATAACCAAACAAATAGTTGCCGAACAGTTTTTAAAATATTTGAACCATAAGATAACATTAGCTGAATTAGTAGATTGGGCTGAACAGGCTATAATGAATGGTGGCTTAGAACCCAACGATACCAAAAAGTTAATGAACGTATTAGGCAAAATAGCCGCAGCCGATGTAAAAGAGTTTGGTTTGTTTTGGGAAGACTGTGAAGCTATTATGACCGATTTAGGTTTTGTATTAAAAGTAGATGCTAACCTGACTGTGTAAAAAAAACATGAAAAATATCATTGTTTTATTTATCGTTTTTTTACTTTTTTCCTGTTCCGAGGAAAACTTAAAGGATAACGACCTAAAAAAAGAAAATCTAAAAGGAAAAGTTAGTTCTGAAGAAAAATTAATAGATACTGACCTTACAAGAAAAGAACTAAAAGGAAAAGTTAGTTTAGTTCAGGGTGCAACTTTCAACGCAGTAGAAAAATTTGGAGAAGTGCAAAATGGCAATTTAAGAAGTAGATGGACATTTAGGTTTGACGACAAAGGAAACTTGATAGAAGGGAGTAGCTACGATGCAGACAATAACATAAGTTTGGAATCTACGCGCAAGTT
>CAZFFP010000023.1:0-47126 GCA_964518215.1 uncultured Chitinophagaceae bacterium | reverse complement strand
GTTTAACCCACACAAAACATTTTCATAACCGCTCTAAATTTATATCTTTGCCGTCCCGAATCGGGGGATAGCTCAACTGTTTAGAGTATTGGTCGGATGTTAAATTTGAGCCTAATATCTATTATTCATGGAGTAGTAATAAAAAGTTCTTTGCATAAAATAAATCGGGGTGTAGCTCAGCTGGTTAGAGTACACGTCTGGGGGGCGTGTGGTCGGACGTTCGAATCGTCTCACCCCGACACAATGGTGATAAGGGTTTCAGAGTTTTTCTGAAACCCTTTTTTTTGGTATTGGGGACAACTATGGTGCGAAAAATTAATAAACTAAAGAACCCATTTTAATAGGTTATTAACCCATACAATTCGCTTATTCGCCCCTTTAATTTCCCTAATTTCGCACCCATGTCGTTTTTCAACGGAAAAGTAATCGTCATTACAGGAGCATCTATGGGCTTGGGCAGAGCATTAGCGGTTTATTTTGCTCAATTTTCATGTAAAATAGCCGGACTGGCGCGCAATACAGAGGCGCTCCAAACCCTCAAAACCGAAGTGGAAGCCGCAGGCTCCGAATTTTTGGCGCTTACTTGCGATGTGTCGGTTCAGAATGATTGTGAAAAATCTATGACTAAAGTTTTGGAGCAATGGGGGCAGATAGATGTTCTGATAAACAATGCCGGATTCACCAATATTTCGCTTTTTCAGCCTCAAACCCATGTAGATATTATTAGAAAAGTGATGGAAACCAATTTTTTCGGCTCAGTATATTGCACGGCTGCCGCACTCGATTCATTAGTGAAACAACAAGGTTCCATAGTGAATATTTCAAGCGTAGCAGGCTTTTCGCCCCTGATTGGCAGAACCGCATATTCTTCGAGCAAACATGCTATGCATGGCTTTTTCAACACATTGGGAGCAGAATTAAAGGAAAAAAAGGTGCATGTTATGATGGTTTGTCCTACATTTATACAAACATCCATTCGTAAAAACGATATGCAAAAGGTTGAAACCGAAGCACTTAAGGCTGAATACGTGTCCGGAGTTATCGCTCGTGGAATTGTGGAAAAAAGAAAAAATTTAATAATAGGTAAAACGGCTATCTTTGCCTGGTGGATGAACCGATTCTTTCCTGCTCTTTATGAGCGAATTATGATTGAAAACCAAATTAAAAAAGTGAAATCGTTGTAATTTCAATACGGACTTCCCGGATGCTTTGAAAATTTTTAAAGCATTCAGAATTAAAGTCAAAAGCACCTGCCTATGAGCAACGAAACCGCCAACAAATTTCTTCGAGCCAAAGCTATAGCCATAGCAGGAAAACCCGCCCCCAAACGAAAAGATGTTATCGAGTCTATCGGTGGCACTCCTATGGTCGAGTTGCAATCGCTCAAAAATATTATTCCCGCTAAAGTATTCGGTAAAATGGAATGCTTCAATCCCGGGCTTTCCATTAAAGACCGCATAGTGAAGCACATGCTCCAGAAAGCCGAGCGTAACCGCTTGCTGCGTCCGGGCGCAACCATAGTGGAAGCTACTTCGGGTAATACCGGTTACAGCCTTGCCATGATTGCCGCTTCGAAAGGTTATAAATGTGTGGTAACAGTGAAAGATTCTATTTCAAAACCGAAAGTAGCGTTGATGGAGGCCTATGGTGCCGAAATAGTGTATTGCCCTGCCGGTGCCAAACCTGACGACCCTGAGTTTTATATGAACAAAGCACAATCGCTGGCTGATGAAATTCCGGGCGGATACTATTTGAATCAGAACAATAACCCCGATAATGCCGAAGCGCATTTTCTTTCTACCGGTCCTGAAATATGGAAACAAACCGAAGGAAAAATAACCCATTTGGTAGCCTGCTTCAGCACAGGCGGCACCATTTCGGGCACAGCCAGATTTCTGAAAAAGAAAAACCCCAACATTAAAGTCATAGCGGTGGACTCCATGGGTTCTGTTTTGAAAACCGTTTTTGAAACCGGAAGAATGCCCGAAAAAACTGAAGGCGCTACCCTCATGGAAGGCGTGGGCAAAAAACTAGTTCCACAGAATATAGACTTCAGCATTATAGATAAAGTAGTAACGGCATTAGACGGACCCAGCGCCAACTCCATTTATGAAGTTTGCACCTACGAAGGGCTGATGTTGGGCTATTCGAGCGGTGCAGCCATAGAAGGCATTAAAGCCATTGCTCACGAACTCAACGAAACCCATTGCGTGGTAGCCATTTTCCCCGACCACGGCTGTAAATATTTAGACAAGGTTTACAATCCCGAATGGATGCGCGAAAAAGGTTTTTACGAAAACGCCAATCAGCAACCTGCCGGATTGATTTCGTTTGTGTAATTTTTCTTCGGAAATAAAAATATCGGACTATGAAAAACTCAATTTTTATATGGGTGATGTTATTGCTGTTTCAGGTATCTGTTTCGGCTCAAAGCTGGTGTCCGCAGGGAGCGGAGTGGACTTATAACTATTATACTATGTATGGATGGGGCTATGAGAAAGTTTTTTACGAAAAAGATACCATCATAGCATTTCAATCTTGCAAGAAATTAAATGCTGAAAGGGCTTATGTTGCAAGCATGAATCCCGGCTCAACCTACAGTTATGCTCCTCCTCCAATGTTTACGTTCGAGCAAAACGATACTGTATATTTTTTCTTAGAAGAAGCATTTCGACCAACTTACTTTTTCAATGCACAACAAGGCGACACCCTTGAAATATTCGGAGGGCTGTCTGCTTGTGATGATTCCATTATAAAACAAGTGGTGGATTCAACAGGTATCATTCAAATTAATAGTGAATCTCTTAGATTCTATACTGTGCGAATATTAAATCTTTCAAATCAAAGCATTTCTCCTTATCCCGATTCATTATTTATTATTGAAAAAATAGGTGTAACGAATAATTACCTGATTCCTTATTTTTTATGTATAACTGATGGTGACGGACATTCCTTAAGGTGCTATAAAGACGATAATTTCAGCCTGTATCAAACCGAACCCATTACCGATTGCGAATACATTTACACCAATGTTCAGGACATATCCGGCTCTGCGACAAACAGAGTGGAAATATTTCCCAATCCTGCCAACAATAAGCTATTCGTTGTTGCAGTACAGAAAATGAAAACCATCAATATTTATGATGTGCTTGGCAGAAAAGTGAACATTCATTCCGATTATAAATCAGAGGTTTGTGCTTCAACCGACATTAGCCATTTACCTAACGGAATGTATTTTGTGGAAGTGCAATTTTCCGACAAACAAAAAGTTTCGGCTAAAATTTTAAAGCATTAACTCAAGAGCTAAGTCAAAATTTACAGTGTCGGAAAATCCTTAATTTTGTTGCCTGAAACAATTCTGTGATGCACAGAAAACTCTAAACTCTAAACTCTAAACTTTAAACTCAAAATGAGAGACTTGTTTGAAAAACTTCAAATCGAAAAAACACCTTTAGGACAATTTGCCCCTATGGAGGGTTATTATATTTTCCCGAAACTCGAAGGCGAGTTGGGCACCCGCATGCAGTTTAACGGTGAAGAAGTAATTGTGTGGAGCATCAATAATTATTTGGGCTTAGCCAACCATCCCGAAGTGAGAAAAACCGATGCCGAAGCGGCCGCGCAGTGGGGGCTTGCCCACCCGATGGGCGCCCGCGCCATGACCGGAGCCACCGATTATCACGACCAATTGGAAAAAGAATTAGCCGCTTTCGTGAAAAAAGAATCCGCCTTGTTGCTTAACTATGGTTATCAGGGTATGTTGTCTATCATTCAGGCTTTGGTAAACCGCCATGATGTTATTGTGTATGATTCTGAAAGTCATGCTTGTATTGTTGATGGCGTGCAACTGCATTTCGGGCAGCGTTTTGTTTACAAACACAACGATATTGCCGATTTCGAAAAACAATTGCAGCGGGCTTCCAAATTAGTAGAAAATACTTCAGGCGGTATTTTGGTTATTACCGAAGGTGTGTTTGGCATGAGTGGCGACATGGGCAAGCTGAAGGAAATTTGCGCTTTGAAAGAAAAATACGGTTTCCGTTTGTTGGTGGACGATGCTCACGGTTTTGGCGGCATTGGCGCTACCGGAGCCGGAGCGGGCGAAGAACAAGGCGTTCAGGACGATATTGATTTGTATTTTTCCACGTTCGCCAAAAGCATGGCAAGCATTGGCGCTTTTGTAGCTGGTGATTTTCGCACCGTTCAGTTTTTGAAATACAATTTGCGCTCGCAGATTTTTGCCAAATCATTACCCATGCCTTTGGTAATCGGCAACCTGAAACGCCTCGAACTATTGCGCACCGATACTTCATTGAGAGAAAAACTTTGGAACAATGTGCGCAAACTGCAAAACGGTTTGAAAGAAAGAGGTTTCGACATTGGCAACACCAACAGTTGTGTAACGCCCGTGTATATGCACTGCCCTATGGAAGTTTCTTCACAGGCAATTTTCGATTTGCGCCACAACTATAAAATTTTCTGTTCTGCCGTAGTGTATCCTGTGGTTCCGAAAGGCGTGTTGTTGCTGCGTTTAATTCCTACTGCCGTGCATACCGACAAAGACATTCAAGACACACTGAATGCTTTTGAAGCTATTCAGGGCAAATTGCAACGAGGCGAATACGCACAGGAGTATGCTAAGGTGAATGGTTAAACTTTTACGGCTGCTGCCACTTGTTCGGCTACCCAATGATAGGTAAGTTCAATGCCTTTCCTCAAATCATATTGAGGCTTCCAGTCAATTGCCTGTTCAATCAGGCGATTATCAGAACATCTGCCGCGAACACCGGTGGGTCCGTCAATATTATTGATGGAAACATTTTTACCGGCAACTTCCATAATCAGTTTTGCAAAATTGTTGATGGCAATCATTTCCTCCGAACCGATATTAAAAGGTCCGGAATGATGCGAGCGAATAAGCTTTGTAGTAGCATCAATACAATCATTGATTAAAAGAAAAGAGCGGGTTTGTTTGCCATCGCCCCAAATTTCTATGGTTCCGTTTTCGGGTGCTTCAGCAATTTTTCGGCACAATGCTGCGGGCGATTTTTCCTTACCGTTGTTCCACGCTCCTTCAGGTCCGTAGATATTGTGATAGCGGGCAATTTTTACATTCAATCCGAAATTTCTATGATAAGAAAGGTAAAGGCGTTCGCTGAATAATTTTTCCCAACCATATTCGCTATCGGGTGCAGCAGGATATGCGGAATCTTCAGCACACATAGGATTATCGGGGTCGGTTTGATTGTGTTCGGGATACATGCAGGCAGACGATGAATAGAACAATGCCTTCACTTTTTTTTCGGTGGCAATTTTTGCCGTGTGCAAATTAATTATTGCCGAATTGTGCATCACCTGCGCATCATGTTCTCCGGTAAAAATATAACCCGCGCCACCCATATCGGCAGCTAATTGATACAGTTCGTCCGTATCGTTCAAAATGGCGTTTTCAACAGTGGCTTCATGGCGCAAATCGCCTATAATAAAATCATCGGAAGCGGTGGGGGAATATTCGGGGTATTTCAAATCAACACCGCGCACCCAATAGCCTTCCTGTTTCAAACGTTTCACCAAATGAGCGCCAATGAACCCTCCCGCTCCGAATACAATTGCTTTTTTCATTTCAATACCCATTGATTAAGTAATAATTGACTCATGCTAATTTATGGTTTATAATAACATCGCTTCAAAAAAATCGCACGAACCTGTAATTATTCATGTTGAAATACTTCTTCTTGAGTTTTATAAAAACTTACATGATTATAAAAACTCCATTCTCTGAAAAAAGAATTGTGATTATTTAAAACTTGAAGTTTGATTTTCTGTTGATACAAAATGTTTTTTTCGGGAATAGTATTTTTAATACCGGTTTTAGAAATAACAAAAGAAATTTTCTCCGGGGATTCATTATCTACTGCAAGTCCTGTTACCATATCAAATCTATAAACTCCATTTCCAATCATTACAGAATCATAAGCGTTAAAACACTTATAAACAGATAACAGATATTCGCCCATACTGTCAGAAATGCCTTCATAAAAAATGTTATCAATAAAAAACATGGAGTTAACTGAGTTGGCAGAATTTATATCTGAATAAACTACAAAAGGCATTTTAAGAAAATAAACCGAAATAAGGTTTATTCTTCCACAAGCAAAAAGTCCTTCAAATCTCATATTACTACTTTCATATTGCTGCATAGGATGAACAGCAAAATAATCTGCATTACTCAGATGATTGCTTAAATTTTCAGGATGTTGTTTCCAAAAACAAGATTCTTCATTGTACCATTTTGATGCTCCACTAATATACCACAACCCATGTCGTCCGCCAATGGTATTCCCAACACCAAGTTTTTCAATACTCCATTCTCTGATATAATTGATGGGGTGAGATAAAAAAGGTTTTGTTGACAGCAAAATAATAATGTAAACAAATAATATCCCACTTAATAAAAGAAGTATCCATTGATACAATTTACGAGAATAAGAGCTGAAAGCAAACACAACAATTGAAGTAATTGCCATAAAAAACAATAGCATTTCAGGAATTATATAATAGCTTTTCTTTATATTTTGAAAAAAAGTCAAATAGAATACGAAAAGTCCGGCTGAAACTGTGGCGTATCTAATTTGTTTAAACGGCATCATAATCAGTACAGCAAACAGTCCAAAAGGAAAACCATATATCTTAATATGTTGTAAAAAGAATGAAATCGGATTATTGAATATAAACTTCTCTGCCTGAATAGTCTGCGCACCAAATAACATTGATATAATATTTGAAAAATCAGGTGCGATATAAAAATAAAAATATAAAAACATCAAAGAAAGAGTTAGTAAAACAGGCAGTATCACTATCCGCATGAATCGAATAAGAGAAAATCTGACATGCATGTATGCCAAAGCATAGTAAAATATTAATGACAAAACAGATAAATAGGCAAAGAAATGAATTGAAGCCCCAAGCACAATGAAAAGCGAGCCTACACTTAACCAACTTGAATTGAAGTTTCTTAAACGACTATTCTCACAATATGCTATTCCGGCAACCCAAAATAAACTCATTGCCAGTTCGGGTCTGAACGAAAACCCCTGAGTGAAATAGATGCAAAAAAGTAATGATGCTAATAAACCTAATGATAATGATACAAATATTCTTGAGTTGACCGGCAAAAACAAAATACTTAAAAAAAACATTGATGCGAGCATGGCATGGTAAACGCTCAAAGCAAGACTTTCTTCAAAGAGTTTCATAAATAATCCGATAATAGCGTAATGAATCGGAGGATGTACCCACATTTTCTCCCAGCTACCCGGCACATAGGAATCATAGATAGGATATGACACAGAGTTGTATTTAGCAACCATATAGCATGGATTATGTAGCGTAATTTCTTCTACTCCAAAATCCTTATAATGTGTCATGCTGATAACAAACACAAAAAGGGTTGAAAAGCATACTATTAAAGATTTAACTTTGAAAGAAAGACTATAAAAATTCATAAATCCTAATAAGTTGAATAAACAATCTTTAGCTGACTCTTCTAAAATAGACATTTGCCTACTAATTCCGGTTTTAAATGAGAGTGAAAATATTGATGAACTTATTCTCAGAATTGAGCAAAGCCTATCTGAATTGAATTACATTCTGGTATTCGTTGATGATGGTAGCAAAGACGATACAGTAAGAAAAATTGAATATTATCAAGCTCTGAATAATAAAATAATTATTCTAAAAAGACAAAAGCTTCAAAATGGTTGTCAGAGAGGAGGGGCACTACTTTTTGGATTTAAAACAATGATAGAAAAATACAAAGTAGATGTTTGGATAGAGATGGATGGAGACCTATCTCACCAACCTGAGGAAATCATTCCCTCTCTCAAAATTATGGAGCAAAACAATCATGATGTACTGATCATTTCAAAATACTTCGATGGCTCAGAAATTACAGATAGAAATATAGTAAGAAACGCAATCAGCAGCATTAACTCATATTTATTTAGGATTACTTTCTCAAGAAAAATAAAAGACTATAGCAATGGATTCCGGTTTTATAACAGTAAGGCGGCAAAAGTCATCTTATCTCAAAATATAAAATACACAACCCCCATATACTTGGGCGAAGTGCTTATTTATTGGCTAAAATCAGGGCTGAGAATAGGTGAGATTCCCGGAAAATATATCGGGAGAAAAAAAGGAGTCTCACAGGTCGTTTGGAGAGATGTTGCAGAAGGATTAGCAGGTTATTTTTATTTAATAAAAATATATTATTATGGGAAAAATTAACCACGCCCTCTACATCCTGATATGTATTTTATTTCTGGTTATGTGTTTAGCACAGATTCTTACACCGGTTGAAGAATATTCCGACTCGCTTAGCTTGTTTAATCCTGTTTACATGTATGCTAACTATGGAAAGTTAGTATATCCTATTCATGGGTATTTTGATAACATGCCTGTACACCCTCCCTTATTTTATAAAATACAAGGATTTATTTTTAAATGTTCTGATTCACAATATTTGGCATATAAATTACCGGTATTGTTGCTGTTTTTATATTTTTTCTTTTTAGTTGTTCTCTCAAAATTTTCTTCGTCCGAAAAAATAATTTGGATAGCGAGTTTCTTATTGATATTGTTTTTCGAAATACCCGGACAACGTGCTGACTTTTTTTTAACAATGTGTTTTGTAACAGGTATATTTCATTTAGAATACGCAAGAAGAGGATTTTTTGAGACAGTTAATATTTTGATAGGAAGCGTTTTTATGAGTCTCGCAAGTGTTCTACATTACTTTGGAAGCTTTGCATTCTTAGGCATAATGATTTACGCATTGTGGTTTTACAAAAAAAAAGAACCATCCCATTTTAGGCAAATATTATTAGCGGCTTCTGTTCCGATGTTGGTTATTATTGGAGGGTATATAATAATTCAGATAATCCCCAACATCCGAGATATAGGGACTCAAATATTTGCAGTAAAAGGCATTGGAGATCCATTCTACTCATTAAAAATTCATTGCACCGAGTTTTCAAAAAAAGGATGGGCTTTTATCTCAATACCGCCTATTGTTATAACTGCCTTGATAGTAATTTTAAAAAAAGATACGATTTGGTTGTTTTTGGCTTCTCTCCCTGTAGTGTTATTTGTATTGCTATTCAGTAGCGGAAAAAGTTCGGGCTATTATTTAATTGAACTATTCTCTTCAGGATTAATTATAGGTATGTTTCTTATTTCAACAAATATTTTTTCAAAATACAAGACACTTTTTTTGTCTGTATTATTCGGAATTATGATTTTTTTTGTAAAACCTATAATCAAAAAAAGTTTCTCTACAAATAGAAATAATGCAACTTTATTTCGCAAAGGAAGTCATTATTTATTCGGTGATAATAATGTTATTGGCAGTAGAATGGATCTATGGTACATCAGTGGGACAAATCATTATCTCAATTTAATTCCGCTAATCATCTGGAATAGCAGTACTATAGCCAATTCAGACACAATACTCACAAAACATTTTGATTTAATAGTGGAGCATAAACATATGTCAAACAACACCTTAAATCCAAAGCACACAACTATTTTAGGAATGTATTTATCTGAAAGTATTTATCCGGCCGGATATTTATACCAATCTGATAATTCAACTGTTAATATGACTTATTATTCAAAATCTTTAGATAACTTTAAAGCTATTATTTTTTCTAATTCAGATACTTTTCAACTCGCAAAACAAAATATTAAAAATCCGGATGCCTATTTCATTTCTCTGATTGTTTCAAAAGAGAAAGCAGATAATATTCTCAATTCAGGCTTAAAATATTATACCTTAATGAGCCTGGTAGATACAACAGGCAACATGTATCAATTATATAATGACACAAAAGAATTTTTGGCATTTGGATTTATCGACAAGAATCTTATTAAGGAATGGCTTCAAAAGAACAATCATTCAATAATTAGAATAAAAGATACCATTCCCATAAAATGGGGAAATATTGCCCGACAGGATATTGAAACTATTGAAACCAATAATGTGCTTATATACGACCATCTTGAAAATCTTAAAGCAGGAAAACCATATTATTAAATTATTCAATTATTTTCTCCAAAAAATCCGCATAACTTCTGTGTCCGTCATCGTTAAAATGTCCATCAGAAGTATTGTAATCCTTGAGAAAAACATTCGGAACCTGCAATGGAATATCAGTAATAAAATCGTGATAGTCGGCAGGGTAAATTAATCTGAAACCTTTTTGTTCGGGAATGATACATAATACAAATTTGGCTCCGTACTTTTCACAAATGCTTTTTATGGCTTCCATTTGCAAAAGGCTGTAGGCAGAAGTTTGAACTCCTTCGAGCCTTTTGTTTCTGTAATACCTCCATTCACCGGCAAGCTTTTCTGAACGGTTATAAGGAAAACTGAAGCGCCATAGTTGTGTGCCCAAAACACTTTTTGAAAGCAGTTGGTCAATAAATTTTTCCGGAATTATTCCGTTCATCAGCATTATGTAATGATAAACGGAATCTGCATTGGTCAGAAATACGCCTTGCTGATGCGTGTAGAGATTTCCGGCATTGGTAGAATAATATTGAGGCACATGAGGTAAAGCCTCCCGCGCATATTTCATAATATCATTGCCCATGAAAAAGTGCACCATTACCACATCCGGCTGCAATTGAGAAATCCACTTTTCGGCAATTAAACGGTATTGCACGGGGTCGGCTCCACTAATGCCGAAATTGTATGAAGGAAAACCGCGCGCCAATAACAAATCAGCGAAACCGAAAGCTTTATTGGTGGTGCTGTGCCCCCAGGTGAACGAATCGCCAATATGCATCACCGAAGGCTTTCGGGCAGCATATTTTTTAAACGAAATGGACTTGAAACCATCTTCGTTGATCGGACATTCTATAAACGACAATATGGCTTGCTCCAATTCTGTTCGCGCAGAGGAATCTTTATTGATTATTTGCTTATAAAGTTCATAAAGTTCGCCTGAGATTTCACCCGATTGCAGTGCCCGGTAGTCGTCAATTAATCCGTAAGCTTCCTGATTTTTCAGGTGGTCGGGAAAGGTTGATGTTCCGGTTATAAAGTAATTTCTTACATCAGCATCTATATTGGTAATTCCCTCTTCTGTGGCTGAAAATCCGTGAAACAATTGCAATTCCCTAACAGGAGTAAACCACTGGCTTTGATAAAGCATTCCGGGTTTGAAATGAAATTTTCGCAGCACAAATTCACCAAACAAAAGAGATACTGTGAGAAAGATGAAATAGAACCCCTTTTCTTTTATGTTGTGGAGCAGCAACGCAGGTACAACTATAACATACAGCACAGCCGCCACAAAAAAAGGAACAGCAATATGAACCATGGTGCGTATTAACCAATACGTTCTGGCAAACAATTGTTTGAATGTTTCCTCCGACTCGGTAAAGAGCCAGTGATGATTTTTGAAGAAATACAAATACAACGCTATGTATGCTATACTCAATATTATAAAACCCTTTTTTATTCGGAGTTTATTCATGTGATAAGATTTTATGTGGGTGATGCCTCACCGAATCAATCAATTCTAACAGAAATGCAGAATATTTTTGATGCCCCGAATTATTGAAGTGGTCGTTTTCACGGCTCATAAAATCATCAGCAGTAAGGTGTAACGGATAATGAAAGTTGAAGTCATTAAAATACATTGAATAATGGTCTTGAAGAGTTTCCTGATTTTTACTCATGTCTTTAATTGTAGGAATTCCGATTAACAGAAAAGGAGTTTCCGATGCATCTGCTAAGGTTTTAATTTGCTGTATGTATTTCAAATCGTGAGATTTTTCGTTGTGGTTGTTGAAAGATGAATATTTTATTTTGTAACGAAAAGTGTTCACCATATTACGAAGCCATTTATATACTGCAACGGTAAAAGTGATGAGCTTTGAGGGTAACACAAAATGTTTTTTCAAGGGGTTAATATTTTCTCCCGAAACCGAATGATACTCTAAATAAAAAGAACGTGCCTGATTAAAATTATCAAAATAAGTATCGGGTTTAAATTTCGGATGCGACACGGGCAGTGTGGCACTCAACCACCCGAGGTTGGTTTGGTAGTAGAGTGGCTGAAAAGGATTAGGATTTCGGTCGAATATCATAAAATCGTTATTCAGGCAATACGCAACTATCAATAAATCGGGTTCTAAAACATGCAGGTATTTTTCTGCTATCAAATAGTATTGAAGCGGGTCGGTCCCTCCTATTCCAAAGTTTAACACGGTTATGTCTTCAGCTTTTTGAATTAAATCTGGAAATGAACTTGTTATTGGCTCGGCACAGCAACCTTCTACGTGCGAATCGCCTACTAACATTACAATATACTTATTTTGCCTTTTCATCGAATCAATCGCATCGCGACTGAAATTAATCATAGAGCGGAAGCCTGCTTCATTTATTCTGTGCCAACCGGGCAAATATTCTGAATTACCGATGAAGATGTTTATTCCTGAATCATCAACTTTTAGTTGTTGTTGCCATTTCAAGCCATTTTTAAGTTCGCTTTGGGTAAAATAAATTCCGAGCGGTTTTTCAAAGTCGAAAAATCCAAGTGTTGCCTCCATTGCCAACAAAGTAAAAAAAACCATGATAAAGCGTTTCAGATAATGGCTCTCACTTTTCATTTTTTTTCCGGCAAGTAACAAAGCAAAAATGACCAACAAAAGCGCTATCCAAAAGATAAAATTAGAGAATTGAACCAACACAAATGCCACGATGCCGAGGTCGGGATGCTTTATTTTAAAAGCTGTAAAAGTTTTTCCTTCGGAGCCGTATCGGAAATCATCAAACCCGGCAGAAAATATTTTTTCAATAGCCGTATTCCATAATTCGGGAATACTGAATAAAAAAAGAAACAGTAAAAGTGCAGCCGAACAAACGGTTAAAAGTTGTGCAATATATTTTATGTTTGGCTTATTGCTCATGCAGCGAAATGGTTGTGATATGTTTGAGAGTTTCTACACGGTCTTTGTATTCAGGAGCAATTTTTCTTTCGGTCAGATATACTTCTAATTTTTGACATGCCTGCAATTCAGGATTACGATGACTCCATATATGCCAGTATTTGTTGAGTCGTTCCGTTACGTCTTCACCATTTTCAAAGTCTTTGATAATATTATATTCCATCCATTTGTAGGTTTCCCATCGGAAGTTATTTTTTTTTCCGGTTTCTTTCACATTCAAATATTCGTCATTACCCAAACTACACTCAAAATAAATCAGTTTTATATTGTCGGGTACTAAAGCGGAATACTTAGGATATGCCGAAAACGGATAAGTGTGAACGGAAAACATTCCGAATAAAAAATTCATGAGTAAAATGAATATACCGAAATACCATGCGGGTTTTGAATAGCTGTTGTTGGAATCAGCGGATTCGCTGGTTTTTTGTTGTCGAAAAAACCAATTGAAGTTGATGAAAAACACATAGAATGGTTGCAGTAAAATCCAGAATGAAATATACATGAACCTGCCAATAAGCCGGTGCATCAGCAAACCTCCGGCAGCGGCAATCCATTTGAGTTTGCGATGCAGTAATAAAAAAATAAAACCCATTTCAAAAAGTATCACTGCCAACCCTCCCGCGTGAAGTAATAAAGGATATTGGTCAATCCTGAAATCAGGAATTTTATCATAGTGCCGCACCCACTCTATCTGCACCTGATTTATCATAGATCGGCTCAATGCCCAGTCGAAGCCCGAATCCCAAAGCTTGTAAAACCCCGCCCAGAAATAAATGATACCTAACTGCAGCAGCACAAATTTTATCGGGAAATTATAATCAGAACTTTTCATCATTCGCTTTTTTCTAATTAAAGCATCTAACGAAAACACATCATAGCATTTGCTGAAAGCGAAAAACCATGAAATCCATATGGCAATTTGTTCATGCCACAATTTCCCGAAAAAATTCGGCACCGAAATAAAATATAAAATAATGAACGCGTGCAGCAGCAGAAAAAAACGCGTCTTAAAACCTACTACAATGAAAATACACGAAACAATACCCGCCACCATGCTCATGGTATAAAGCTGCTCACTGACGGGTATTAGTTTCATCAGCCAGCCTATATACGGAAGCGGAGTTATTTGCTGTAATGAAACATTGGTTATTTTATACGAATGAAAAGAGTAGTAAATGAAAATGAGATAACTGAAAAACAATATTCTGAGTATGGCAATATTGTGCGGCAGTTCCGGAGCAAGCAAATAATTTTTAATAAATCCGTTAAACTTCGTCCGATTATCAATGTAAATTGTAAGCACCTGAATGAGGCTATGAAACAAAAATCCGCGGGCTATCCAAATTTGAAACCCGCTGAAAAATTCTGGCGGCAAGATTTTTTTTGCGGCAAAATACAAAGCCACATAAAAGCCGAATACTGCAAGCAACAGAAGTGCTTCAGCGCTTACAATGCTCAAAAAGTTATTTTGTGTGTGCTCTTGTTTCTTTTTGAAAAATGTAAAATATTTTTTCCCCAACAGATACACTCCGCCAACACCCAATACCGGCAATATCAACTTAAGAAACCAAATAAGCATAAACACCAATGCATAATAATCGGGAAACCAAAGCCGAAAATCATTGAGCGAAGCGGAGAAATAGAAAACGAAACTATGATAAGCCGCATCATAGTAAAAATGATGTGCAACAATGAACGACAGAAAAATCAGATAAAAACAGTGAAATGGAGCGTATAACTGCAGCGAATCGGAAATAATTATCAATTTCCGTTTAGCAGTATAGTTCTTGTCGGGTATGAGTGAATTTTTCAATGAATGTTTTGAAGGAATGTATTGATGTTATTCGGCTTGTTTCAAATTTAGCAGTTAACCTTTATATTTTTCATTTACAGACATATTTGCGCTTGCCGATTGATTTTTTACCACTCATAATCCCGTTGAGTTTTATCCTGTATTGCGACAATTTTATTCGCTTATCTTTAATGATTGATAAACGCGACTCTGTTAATCAATATAATTCATACAGCATATTTTCATGAAAAAAATCATAACGGCTCAGCCTCCGGGTGTTTTTGAATATTTAAATATTCTGTGGCAATTCAGGGCACTGATAATTGTTTTTGCTAAAAGAGACATTAAAGTTAAGTATGCACAAACTTTGCTGGGCTTCAGTTGGACTATTTTGCAACCACTCACGGGCTTACTCATCTTTACGTTTTTTTTCGGATATATACTGAAATGGGAAGCAGAGAAATTGCCTTATTCCCTATATGTCCTAACAGGACTGTTAGGATGGAATTTTTTCAGTTACATAGTATATCAGGGAGCCGCCAGTGTTCAGGAGTCTTCACAACTCATCAAAAAAATATACTTTCCCAAGGCGGTACTTCCCTTGTCTAAAGTTTTGGTGGCACTTCTGGAGCTTTCCATAAGTTTTTTGCTCATAGTTCCATTGCTGCTTTGGCACGATTACTCATTATCATGGCGCATAATCTTCATTCCGTTCATTCTCATTTTCAACGCGCTTATAGGCTTGTTTTTGGTGTTTCTTACCACATCATTGTCATACAGGTTTCGCGATTTGAATCATTTGCTGCCTTTCGTTATGTATTTCGGAGTATGGCTAACCCCCGTTTTTTTTACCAAACATATTCTTCCCGAAACCCTCCGATACCTTTGGTATTTCAATCCTATGGCATCGGTGGTGGAAGCTTGGCGCTGGAGTTTATTTTCGGTGTGGCAATTTGACATTTTGTTTTTGCCCGCAATGCTTGTAATAATTCCGCTCTGCTCTGCCGCTTTCAACAAGTTTATTAAATCCGAACAGTATTTTAGCGATTATGTATGAATGATAATATTGCCATACGGGTTGAAAATCTTACCAAGAAGTATGTGCTTCAGCATTCGGTAAAAACTGCTGAAGGAAATGATGTGCGCGAACTGCACGCATTGAGCAATATTTCGTTTACGGTAAAAAAAGGCGAAGCCGTGGGTATAGTGGGCGCCAACGGAAGCGGCAAAAGCACCCTGCTCAGAATTCTTGCTGGCGTTACCCAACCCACATCGGGTAAGGTAGAAGTTTATGGCAGAGTTGCCAGTATACTCGATATTGGCGCGGGGTTTCACCCCGAATTGAGCGGGCGCGACAATGTATTTCTCAACGGGCAATTGTTGGGTTTCTCAAAAAAAGAAATCCGCCAGAGGTTTGATGAAATTGTAGCTTTCAGCGGTATTGAAAAATTTATAGATGAGCCGGTGAAAAATTACAGCAACGGCATGTATCTGCGATTGGCTTTCAGCATTATGGCGCATCTCGATTTCGATGTATATCTGCTCGATGAAGTGATAAGTGCGGGCGATGAAGCCTTCAAAACCAAAATAGCCAACAAGATTCAGGATGTGTCTTATGGCAAATCGCTCGTTATCATCAGCCATCAAATTTCAGAAATTCAGGAACTCATTAACAAAGTTTTTCTGATTCAAAACCATGAATTGCTGAAGTTTGACAATGTAAAAGAAGGTTTGGAGTATTACATTCAATCTCATCAACACAATCATGCAATGAGCAGCGCTCAGGCTGTTGCTGTCAATAAGCGCTACAATGATTTTATCTCTTTCAGCATTACCCAACCCGGCAGCGAATTTCTTCATGATGACGAAATAGTTTGCAGCCGTTCCGAAAAAATGGTTTTCACCTTTATTGCCAAAAACATACCCGAAACCGAACCTTTTTCGGTAGGTATATACATTACCAATGCATACGATGTGCGCGTGTTTGCCATGGGACCTGTAGAACAAAACGGCACATTCAGTTGGGAACTGCCTGCTAACTTGTTGGTGAAAGGCACCTATTTTGTAAACCTCATGTTTATTGATGTCAACGATGCCAAATTCAGAGTGAAAAAATACCGACAGTTTTCGGTGGTTACAGATTCCGAAATGAATACCGACAGTTATAATACTTCGATATATTTGCAATAGCTTTAAATGTCATGCGGACAAGGAATTACAACCATATTATAGTAAAAGACCAAACGCTCCACCACCGGTTAGTTGAGAAAGGATACTTTATTGCAAAAACACTCGATGCGCCAGCCCTTCAAATACTCAGAGATGCTTATGATACTTTCATGCAAATGAGTGGCGGTGAAACTATTGATGCTTTCAAATCATCGGTGAATTTTAAAAATGCCGAAGCGGTAAAATTTTCGAGAGAAAAAATTGACTCTGTTTTTCGCAATGCTTTCGATAATATTTTTATTTCCGAAAAAGTAACCTATACAGGCGGTGTATTTCTGATAAAACCCAGCGGAGCCGATACCTACCACAAACTGCATTGCGACAGAGCGCTGGTGGATGAAATCAACAGCTACGGCTTGTATTCGTGGACACCCATTACCGAAACTTCTGAAACCACAGGCAAACTTTTCGTAGTGCCGAAAAGCAATTATTCGGGTAATCATCAACGCTCGCCTTCGGTAGCGGTGATTGAACTTAACGAAGACCTGTATCGGAACGATTATGAAATACTCGATATTAAAGCCGGTGAAACCATATTTTTCGATACCGCGCTCATGCACGGCTCCTTAGCCAACACATCGGGACGCAACAGAGTGGCGGTAAATTTTTTCATTAAACCAGCCGATACTCCTTATATGCATTTTGCACGAAACAACGATGACGATACGATGGTGGACGTTTTCGAAATTCAACCCGAATTCTTTTTCAGTCAGGAGCACCACAGCAACAGCGCTACCGGCAAATACAAAAAACTACTTCGAACCGAAAAATTGCTGACATGAATATTCAACTGAAAAATCCTGAACTTGACAGGGAAATAAAAGCAAAAGGCTATGTGATGGTTCCTTTGCTTAATGAACAGGAACTGAGCGAGTTGACACTGCGCACCAAAGAAATCAATAATTTTCCTGTTACAGACATGCTGTTCAGCAATTTGCAGCACCACAACAAGGAATATATTGACAAGGCAAGAAGTTTTCTGAAAGAATTTTTATTCGATAAAGTATTCTCATACATCGAAAATGCCGAATGGGTAGATGGCGTATATATCATTAAGCCTCCAGGTGTTGGCGAGTTTTCCAATCATCAGGATTGGAGCATGGTAGATGAAAAAATTGCCCGAACCTACAGTGTTTGGATTCCGCTGATTGATGTTGACGAGCGCAACGGCACGTTTTGTATTCTCGAAGGAAGTCATAATTTTTTCAAAGGCTACCGAAGTTCTACCATTCCGTGGCAGTATTCGGGAGAAAAATATCAGGATATTATTAACAAATACAGAAAGCCTCTGAAAATCAAAAAAGGCTATGCGGTAATATTTGATAATGCCATGATTCATGCCACAACCCCCAATAATTCGAATGAAAGCCGAATTGCTGTTATTATAGGATTAAAACCCACCGAAGAAAAGCTGCTGCATTTTTATCAAACCGGACAACCCGACAAAGTGGAAGTATTCGAAGTTGATGCCGATTTTTTTTCCAACTACGACTACAAGTCGAGACCATCGGCATACAAGAGTTTGGGTGTGATTGACAACGAAGTGATTAATATTTCGCCCGAAGAATTTGAAAACGCCATTATCGAATACAAACAACGCTCCGGCAATTGAACATGAATATTTTGAAAGACG
Organism: uncultured Chitinophagaceae bacterium; assembly: GCA_964518215.1. Classification (GTDB taxonomy): domain Bacteria; phylum Bacteroidota; class Bacteroidia; order Chitinophagales; family CAIOSU01; genus CAYSGX01. The sequence goes on along the minus strand of CAZFFP010000023.1, from coordinate 28,452 downwards.
CAGCACTGCAAAATTTTTTGGATGAAAATGGCTATGTGGTTCTGAATTTGTTATCGCATCCGGAAGTGGCAGTGTATGTTTCTGATTATGAAAAGCTGAAACAAGACCTGCGGTTTCTCAATGGTGTTCAGATTTCTTTCGAGCATCCTTCGAGCGAAGTCAGGTCACGCATTTCCAAACAATTGATACAGAAAATTCAGAGCAACTTAAATGCAGTGATGCAGCGTTATAAATTGTTTCAGGGAAGTTTTATTTCGAAGGCTCCCGCTACCGGCAACAGCGCTATTCCCATGCATCAGGACTGGACATTTGTAGCCGAGCAAAATGGTTTTGAATCATACACGCTGTGGATTGCGCTGTGCGACATCACCAAAGAAATGGGCACGGTGGGCGTAGTGCCTCAAAGCCACAAACATTTGCACCAAACCCGGTACAGCCCCAACGAAAAATATGTTGCCCGATATAATCTGAATGAATTTTCACAAGGAAAAGAAATCGGAATTTTTGAACTGAATGCAGGGCAGGCATTGCTGTGGAATCATAAACTCATTCATTTTTCCACTCCCAATGTTTCAGACAAAGAACGCCTGAATATGACTTTCGGAATCACCGGCAGCGATGCGCCTTTAAAGTTGTTTTGGCTTTCGCCTCTTACCGATAAAATTCTCGAATTTGATGTGCCTGATGATTTTTATTACCGAAATAATTCAGCGGTGCTTTCGGCATATTATAATTCAAAAACCAATCCCGAAAACATGACCCCGGTGAGAAGCCACGATAAATAAGCGAACCAAAACATGATACAATATTTAAGACTTTACAGAATTGATGCGGCATTGATTACTTTGTTTTCGGGCTACTTCGGATTGGAACTTTCGGGCAGCGAAATTTCCCTAATGAATATTCTGTCGTGCATTTTGGTAAGCGCGGTTTCGGTGAACTTTATTTACAGCTACAACTCATGGTCCGATTGGAAAATTGACGCGGTGAACAAACCGCATCGTCCCATTCCTTCGGGAAAAATTTCCGAAGCGAATGCCTACAGATACTGTATGTTTTTATTGTTGCTTTCTTTCGCTTTTCCTTTATTGTTTTTCAACAACCTGCTGCAATTGGGCTTATACTATTCAATGCCGGTGATGGGCTTGCTCTATTCCAACACCAAAGTGAGGCTGAAAGAAATTTCTGTTTTTTCAACCTTGCTCACGGCTCTCATTCTGGTAGTGCCTATGACCATTTCATACTTTGGCAATAAAAGCGCTTTCCCCGACAATTTCATGTTTGTGGTTATCATTTTTGTTTTTTGCCTGCACACCATTCCTTTTAAAGATGTAGAAGATGTGGCAGGCGATACGCAATTTAAAAGTCAGAACTGGATGCAGATTATCGGGTTCAACGGCATTGTCGGAATTTTTACTGCCGGAAGTATTATCAACCTTTTGCTGTCGGGCTATTTTATTCACGATGTTTATCAGCGAACTATTTTGTTTTCTATTTTTTCTGTGGCGTTGCTCACCGTTTGGTGTTTTAAAATTTTCAACGGGAATAGAAATTTCATTTATAAAACCATTATTCTTGAGGTGATTTCACTTTCAGTAATACTTTACATTCTAAAATTCGTTTGCTTTGACAACTGAGGCGCACAAAAGAAAATTTTCACTTCAACACATTTTTTTAGCGTTGCTTTTTTTGGGTTTTCTGCGCTCCGTTCTCGATTGGTGGCTTATGTTCAATTGGCTCAACGAGCCGATTATGCACTTTGTGTTCCTGTTCGATACAGTGTATATTTTCACTTTGTTTACAGGCTTTTCTTTCCTAATAGTTTTTTTGTCGCGTTTTATGCTGAAAGAAAAACCTTCTGCTGTAGCGGTTCAAAATCTCTATTACGATTCGGCATTCATTTGGTTGTGCTATCCGTTGGTTCCTTTGGTAACTTTTCTCTATGGCGACAACTATTCTAAAACCATAGAGTTTTTTGAATATCTGCCTTTTTTTATGATTGAAAAAAACTACCTGCCATCGGGCATGATTTTCATTATGCCTATACTGGTGGGCGGATACACTTATCTGGTAAAAAAACATCTGAAAATAAGTTTGATACAGGCTATTTTACTTTCCACTGTTTCGCAAACCATTATTTACCTGTTATTTTATCAATATCTCTACGGCATGGGTTTAAAATTGAGAGATGCCTTCAACAGTTTAATCTTTCTTGGCTCATATACATTGGTGATGTGTATGTTCGATTATGTTTTTTTCAAAGAAAGTAAACCATATTTGCAGGGAATAAATCATTACCTGTCGCGAATCCTTTTAGCTAAAGTAATGGTCTCACTCATTGCACTCATCATTGGAATATATATACTATGACTACTGCTGCAAGTTCTAAAAGCATGTTGATTCAGATTATGCTCATCAATCTGCTTTGGGCAATATTGCGCACCATTTCAGATATTTTCTGGACCGACTACTGGATAATTGACAAAATGCCGGTGATAACATACATGCACATAGTGTATGAATACATGCTTTATTTTTTCAACACCGGACTCATTATTATTATTTCCGAAAGACTGTTCAACACTCAACTTACTTTAGACAACTACAGAAACATATTTTTCAAAGCGCGCTGGGTGTGGATAGTGTATCCGTTGGTTTCATTTCTCTCGTGTTTTGTTTTTCATGAATCGGTAACGGGAGATTTCAAACTGCTCGAAGCCATACCCACATTCATGAAAAAATACAACTACTTTCCATACAGCATGGTGGTGGTTATTCCCATCATCATTGGCGGTTATTACTGGTCGTTTGTAAAAGATGCCGCACTCAATTATTTTAGACTTTTAGCATCCATTATCATCGCGCTGACTATAACCTACCTGTTGTTTTATCAATATTTTTTCGATTTGTTCATGCACCTTCGCTATACTAAAAATGTTTACTGCTCCATAGGCTTTTATAATTTCCCTTGCCTGTTGGCGATTTTTTTCACCATCAGACCTTTCTGTGAAGCATTCAACATCCGCAAGAAAACCATTGTTTATATAGTGGGTATCAATCTGTTGGTTTCGGCATTGATATTCATCTACGGCTGGTGGTTTATTTAGTTTTTTGTGAAAAATTATAGTGCGTTGTTTTTTTTAAATCCCTGATAATAATCATCGTGAGCAAAACGGTATTACATTAACTTTAGCACCACAATTGATTTGCTTTGTCCGCACAAAACATGCTAATTTCATCGCTCAGGTTTTCTCAAAATCCATACAGCTATTATGAGAATCTCAGGCTTCAGAGCAAAGTGCATCGGCTCCCCGAATTGGGCGGTTGGCTCATTACCGGATTTGATGAGTGCGCATCGGTATTAAACAACGCTGAAATTTTTTCTTCGTCAGTCAACAGTTTTGTTGACCCGGTGTTGTTGGGCACTGACCCGCCCGTTCATACCCGCAATAAAAGCATTCTACAATCGAAAAGTGGCATGTTTTCTCAAAGCAGAATTGCACAAGCACAACCGAGAGTGGCAATGATTTGCGATACGCTTCTGAATGAATTGCAAAGCCAAAACACGATAGATATAGTATCGCAATTTGCGGTTCCGTTTTCCTCATTAGTCATGCTCGATTTGTTGGGTATTGACGCGCAAAATACGCCCATGCTTGCCGAGTGGACCAGCAACGCGGTTTCGAGTAAATCCATTCACAATAAGGAATATGCTCAATCTGAATGGGAAAAGCTGAAGCCTGTAATCGAATCGTGGATTGATGCCTGCGTGCAGCATCCTAACGACAGCGGTTTGTCGGAAATAGTGCATCATGAAACTGCGAAAAAAAATCTCTCGAAAGACGACCTGCTCAACCTTGTAAAAATTTTGTTGATAGGCGGCAACGAAACCACTCCCAATCTCATTGCATCAGCCTTGCTGCATTTATTGCTCCATTCCGATTTGATGCTCAAAGTGCGAAACGACCACTCGCTCATTCCTCTTCTGATTCAGGAAACTTTGAGATTTGAAGCGCCCACTCAAATGGTGAACCGCATAGCCGCCACCGATACCGAAATATCGGGTGTAAAAATTTCAAAAGGCGAAATCGTAGCAGTGTGTATTGGCGCTGCCAACCGCGACCCCGACACTTTTAACGATGCCGATGTTTTTGATATTCACAGAACAGAAACCAAATCGCTTGCTTTCGGTTACGGACCGCATTATTGCATCGGCTCACATTTGGCGAAATTGGAGGCGGGCATTGCGTTGGAAAAAATTCTGAACACGTTTCCGGAATTGAATTTGCCAAAAAATTTTCAGCCGGTTTACAAACATTCAAGCCATATCAGGGGCATGAAAAATTTACCGGTGCTCACACAAAAAAATGAAAAGACAGACCTTATATATTTTGTCAGAAAAGAAGCTCTGCAACTCATCCGTTCATCTCTTACAGAAGCAGGAGAAATACCCACGCTCGAATACTTTCCGCACTTTGAACCCAAAAAACATAAGGGTTGGCACTATACCTTTCCCTCTCCTTTCATTCATGCCAATGTGATGTATTCGTTGTTGAATTCCAACCATACAGAAGCCGTGAATTTCGCAAAGGAAATGGTTCCGTTTTTAATTCAAACCAAAGAGCCGGGAGATATTTGGCGATTCTGGAAAATGGATAACTGCGAAAATCCCGTTCCGCCCGATATTGACGATACTTCCATTTGTTCGTTTGTGCTGAACAAACTCGGGTATCCTCTCAACAATAAAAAACTGCTTCAAAGAAATATCACCTCTGACGGAAAATTTTTGACATGGATTTTTCCTGACACCAAAATGCTTTTTTCAAATCTGAAATTATATTTCAGACTGCATGGCGAAAAGAAAACCATTCAACCTACACTCACCAGCGGCATGTTGCACCACCACGACAGCGAAATTGGTGTAACCGCAAATGCGCTGATGTATTTGGGCGAAAATGATACGACCATGCCTGCCATTCAACGCTGCATTTCCGATTGGAACAATAATGCCGATGCCTTTAACTTTTACGGTGAAAAAATTGTGGTGGCTTACCACATAGCAAGAGCTTTCAAAGAAAATGTGTCTGCATTTCGGCAACTTTCTGAAAGCATAGAAAACATGATAGAAAAAGAAGCCGAAGGTTATGTTTTTGCCGAACAATTGTTAGCATACTTAACCCTAAGCTTTTTCAACAAAAAAGGCTTTCTGACCGATTATCTTAAAACAAGAATTCTAAATCATTGTATGCTTCATTCGGATATATTTGAAAACTATGCTTATTTTACGTCTAAAGACAGAGTGTTTTTTGCAGGCTCACCGGCTTTAACGGCTTCATGGTTTTTGGAAGCCGCCAAAGATTGGCAGTAGCCCTTCAACACAAGTCTATTTCCTGAGTTAAAAAATTTATGGAACCACCGTTTGAAGCAGATAATAAATAATGCGTTATTGAAAACCACACCGTGGTGGCAGCCTAAAATCGCACTGCTGCTCAGCCATTGCTATCTCGCCTTTTTACTTTTGAAGTTCGATTGGCAAAACGCCCTTTGGTTTGTGGTATTTTTCAGCATCAGCGCTTTTGGCTTCGGCTCATTAGGGCATTTCATCAACGACTGGTCCGACCGCCAGCACGACCGCGCTTCAGGCAAGCTGAATATTTCCGAATCACTTACGCCTGCGGGAAGAATGATAACCTTGGTGGCTTTGTTGTCGGTAGCATTTGTGCCCTGGTTATTTTTGAAAACCGACTATATCATCGCAATAATGTTATTGACGCAGACTGCTTTGTATCTGCTATATTCTCTGAAGCCTATGCGGTTAAAAGAGCGATCGTTTTTCGGTTTGCTCACTGATGCCCTCTATGCTTATGCCTTGCCTGCGGTGCTGGTATTTTATGCCGCTGAACATTTTGTTGAATCGCATTTTGATATGTATTGGTATCTCATTGTTTTTGTTTGGTCTGTGCTGTTGGGTGTTCAGAATATTATTATTCATCAGATTGATGATTATGAAAACGATATTCAATCTAAAACAACTACATGGGTAAGCCGCACGGGTAAAGTTTTTGCAAGAAAAATACTGTTGTATTTTGTCTGGACTTATCACGTATTCTTTTTTGTGGTTTTTGTGATTTACACCGGATTGAAATGGAACTTCTGGTATATAACTTTCCCCCTCTCCTACCTCGCCATTCAATTTTATAGTGTCTTTTCCAAAAAATCATTTGGCAATTATTTGAAATCAAATTTGAGTGCCGATTTGCAAAAGCTCAATATTCATTACCATCATTTTCTGCCTTATTGGACTTTAGCTTTGTTGTTCTCGGTTGATATAAAATTTTCCGCCTTGCTTTTATTACATCTGCTATTATTCAATTGGCACAGAATCGGTTGGTTGTTTAAAAATTTTATCCATCCTCCTGTTTCAAAATTTATCAACTACAGCGTCTATTATTTCCGCAGAATCATTTTTATGCAAAACGCTGAAAAGGCTATGAGAGAACATTATGGCGACTATGTCGAAAATATGTCTGATAAGCAACGAAGAAATACTTTGCCCAACATTGTGTTAGCCAATTCCAACATTAACAAATACACTGAAACCTTTGTGAAAAAACATGCCGATGACCTTGAGGTCATGGGCTATTATGTGCATCGCTTGTATGGCGGAAATTTGCCTACTGCCGAAGTAAAAACCGGAGTGCTGTTATCGAACAGTAAGGCGGTTCGTAAATTTCACGAATGGAAGGAAGCCTTTTTCGATTTGGGAGAAAATTATTACTACAAAAAAGCTTTTGGAAACTATCTGCTCAACAACAATATCCGATTGGTGTTTGCCGAATTCGGAACCTGCGGTGTGGAAATTTTCGAATCGTGCAAAGAAGCCGGAGTGCCTTTGATAGTAATGTTTCACGGATACGATGTGCATCATGCTGAAGTGTTGCGGCAAAACCGGGAACGCTATCGGGAGATGTTTGCTTATGCTTCGAAAATCATTGGCGTGTCGAACGATATATTGCAAAAACTCAAAGAGGAAGGCGCGCCCGAAGACAAACTGTTTTATCTGCCTTGCTCATTCAATGCCGAAGTCTATCAATACTCCGACCACTCGAAAAACCTTCCGGTGTTTCTGAGTGTGGGCAGGTTTGCCGAAACCAAAAGTCCGCACATCACTATTCTGGCTTTTAATGAAGCGCTGAAAACCATTCCTGATGCAAGACTGGTAATGATAGGAAAAGATGGTGGAGGAGAACTGTTTGAAGCCTGCCATATTTTGGTGAAGGCGCTTAATATTGAAAGCAAAGTGGAATTTAAAGGCATACTAAATTCAGAATCGGTTTATGCTGAAATGCAAAAGGCGCGGGCGTTGGTGCAGCATTCGGTAACTACACCCATTCATGGCGACAAGGAAGGCACACCCGTTTCGGTGATGGAGGCGATGGCTTGCGGGCTTCCCGTAATTGCCACCCGACATGCCGGTATTGCCGAAATTATTGAACACAAACGCACTGGAATTTTGGTGGATGAATATGATTACCTCGAAATGGCAAAACAAATGATTCGTATTTGTCAGGACGACCTATTGGCACAATCGCTCGGAAAAAACGCTTCGGAAAATATAAGTAAGAATGAACTCATTGCTGACAATCAAAAATTCTTGGCTGCTTTGATAGAGACATCCAAACTTCAGCTTCCTTAGTCATTAACCTTTTCATGCCATTTGGCGAAACAAACGCTCCTCTTTTATTTAATTTTACTGTTACACAGAAAATTTAACCATGCAAAATAAACCATTCTATCTTGCTATAATCTTGTTGTATTCTTTAGCTTTAGCATCTTTTTCTTGTAAAAAGAAAAACAATAACAATGGCGACACCGACAACCCGATTGACTCCACTCAGGTAATGGGTTTCAATATGCTTGCAAAACTCCCCGGCATTTGGGGTGGAGCGGTTACTTCATCTACTGCATTGGGAGGCTTTCCCGAATGGATAGTGGATTTTCGTCCGGTGTCTGCCGCACAGGTTTCGGGTAAATCGGAACTCAACAACAACAACGATATTTTTCTTTCGTTTTTTGTGGCAAAACACGAAAACCAATACAAATTGGCATTTCGCAACGGAGGATTTTTTGCGGGAAATTATCGGATTACCTATCAAATTATTGACAGTGTTTTTGAAGACAGTCAGGTTTCATACTATCGTTTTTCAGATTTTAAAAAAGGAACCAATAGAGTTTATTCAGAAATAATTTTCAAATCAGACAGTCTTATTCTGAAAACTTTCACCAACAAATACAATTCACTTACAGAAGCGTTGATTCACATGGATTGGCGAGCGCGCCTTGCCGACAGCACCTCCACTCAGCAGGCAAAAGCGCAGTTTGGTTTTCCTAAAAAACAAATAGTATTCGACTTTACAAACACGTTCAACGATGCTGCCGAATCAGTGTTTTTCAACGTGAATGCCGACCCCTATCCTCAACATCAGCAACCTTATTTGGGCAAAAGCACCATCACGGTTTCTTATGCGTCACAAGTGCAACCCCAACCATCAAAAAAAGTTTTTCTGTTGCTCACTACAAAATCGTTGTTCGATGGATTTGTATTTAATAATTCAAAGCTGAAATACCGTTCGCGCTATGTCATTCTCGATGGTGGCGACTCCGAATATGCTTTCACCTATATGCACCCGGGAAAATATTTTGTTTACTCTTTTTACGATAATGACGGCAATGGCACATATTCTTCGGGCGATTATATGAGTTCGAATGTGTCGAACTCGTTTACGCTTGATGAAACCGGACATCAGGAAGTGTCGGTACATATTGATTTTCTGATTCCATGATAATTCGTGAATGGTAGTTATACTGAATCAAAATAAAGCGTTCATCACGAGCGAAACTAAATGGAATGTAGCAACCTCATTATAAAAGTGTTTTTTTATTTTCAGCAACTCAACCTAAAAAATGAAGAACCTACTGCTCATAATTGTATTTGTAACCATTCTGTTTTCCTGCAAAACACCAATGCCTGCTATTAAAACCCTGCATGAATCGCGTATTGAAACCGGCTACGGACCCGAAGATTTTGTGTTAGACACTTTTCACCACCGCGAACGATTGCTGATTAGTTGTGCAGCGAGAAGAAAACAGGAACCCCAATCAGGCAGTATTGCGGCTTACTATTTCGATGGTAATGCGACAAAACCTTTAACTCGCTTAGGAGAACCTTCGGGCTTGCAGTTTTTTCCTCACGGAATTGATTTGGTATTGCAAACCAATGGCGCAGTGATGCTTTATGCCGTGAATCATGAGCCTGAAGAAAATTATAAAAAACATTCGGTATTGCAGTATGAAGTAAAAGGCGACACTTTATTGTTTGTGGCGCAACATATCAGTCCGCTTATAGTTTCGCCCAACGATGTAGCGGGCTTACCCGATGGGAGTTTTTACGTTACCAACGATTCGAAGCATACTCAAGGATTGGGATTGCTATTTGAAAAATTATTTCAAACCAGAAGAAGCACTATCGTGTATAAAAATCCTTCAGGTGTGTATTCCATTGCAACAAAAAAATTGGCTTATGCCAACGGCATTGCAGTGCGTAACGATACGGTTTGGATTGCCTGTACTTTCAAAGGCGAACTGATTCAGTATAAGAAAAATGCCGATGGTTCGCTTCAAAAAACCAAACAACTTCCGGGCATAAAAGGCATGGACAATATTACTTTCTTCGGAAACGATTATATCGTTATGCCTTCGCATCCTTCGTTCGGAAAATTTCTGAAGCATGTAAAATCTTCTGAAAAAAAATCGCCTGTATTGGTGCATTTAATTGGCATTCATGACAACAGTATAAAACTCCTGTATGCAACCGATGGCAACAGTATCAGTGCCGGCTCTACTGCCCTTTTGCGAAACGATACACTATATATCGGTCAGGTATTCGACCCGTTTTTACTGAAGGTGGTGGTAGAATAATATTTCTGTATTTTCATTCTTTCGCATCCTTGGCAAAAGGAAGAAATGTCTGTTACCTTCGGTGTCAGAAATTATCTGTTCTGCTTTCGTTCACCATTCAAAATCAACCAACATGCACTATCATACTTTAGGTAAAATCCCTCCAAAACGCCACACACAGTTTCGCAAGCCCGATGGCAGTTTATATTCTGAGCATCTGATTTCTACCGAAGGATTTTCAGACATTTATTCTTTGTGTTATCATTTGCAGCCTCCAACTCTTGTGAGCGCCATTGATAAATCTTATTCTGTGAAGCCCGAAGCTGCCATCGAAAATAATATGCAGCATCGGGCATTTGAAGGCTTTCAGGTGAAGCCCGAAGCCGATTATTTAAAAAGCAGAACCATCGTGTTGTTTAATAATGATTGTTATGTTTCTTTAGCAGCACCGCAAAAAGGTAACGATGATTATTTTTTCAAAAATTCTCAGGCAGATGAAATGATTTTTGTGCATCAGGGAAGCGGAGTTTTGAAAACCATGTATGGAAAAATCACTTTCGGATATGGCGATTATTTGATTATTCCGCGTGGCACGGCATATCAGATTTCTTTCAACAATACAGAAAATCGTTTGCTCATAGTGGAATCGTTCAGCCCTATTCGCACACCGAAACGCTACCGCAATCATTTTGGACAATTGCTGGAACATTCGCCATTCTGTGAACGCGATATTCGCAAACCGGTGGAACTCGAAACGCATGATGAAAAAGGAAACTTTCTGATGTATATCAAAAAAGGAGATGAAATTTTTCCTTACCATTATCAAACGCATCCATTCGATGTGGTGGGTTGGGACGGCTATTTGTATCCGTATGCTTTTTCGATTCACGATTTTGAACCTATCACAGGCAGGGTGCATCAACCGCCACCCGTACACCAAACATTTGAAGCGCACAACTTTGTCATCTGTTCATTTTGTCCGCGCCTATTCGATTATCATCCAGAAGCCATCCCCGCACCATACAATCATGTGAATGTAGATTCTGATGAAGTACTGTATTATGTAGATGGCGATTTTATGAGCCGCAAACATGTAACCAAAGGAATGATAACCCTGCATCCCATTGGTATTCCTCATGGTCCGCATCCGGGTACGGTGGAAAAAAGCATCGGAAAAAAAGAAACTCTTGAATTAGCTGTGATGATTGATACTTTCAAGCCGCTAAAAATTACTAAGCAAGCACTCGAAATAGAGCATCAGGATTATTTCAAAAGTTGGGTGGATTAAGGTTTTATCAAAAACCCAATAATATTTCATTCGTTTATCTTTGCCCAAATTTCTTTCCCGATGAAAATCAGCTATAACTGGCTTCAGAAATATATTGCTTTAGACATTTCGCCCGAAGAAGTTGCCGAAACCCTTACCGATATTGGTTTGGAAGTGGAAGATGTGGAAGCGCTGAAAGGATTGGGCGGTGGCATGGAAGGTCTGAAAATTGGCAAAGTGAAAGCCTGTGAGAAACATCCCGATGCCGACAAGCTGAGTGTTACCCAAGTGGATATTGGCACGGGCGAGTTGCTGCAAATTGTTTGTGGTGCGCCCAATGTGGCAGCCGGACAAAAAGTAGTGGTGGCAACCGTTGGCAGCACGCTCTATCCTGTAAGTGGTGAACCGTTTGCCATTAAAAAAGCAAAAATCAGAGGCGTGGAATCCTTCGGAATGATTTGTGCCGAAGATGAAATAGGAATGGGCCAAAGCCATGACGGCATTATTATATTGCCCGATGATGCAGCAGTTGGCAGCGATGCCAAAGATTTTTATAAAGTAGCAAGCGATAATGTTTTTTCGATTGGTTTAACAGCCAACCGTTCCGATGCTACCGGTCATATTGGTGTTGCACGAGATTTAGCGGCTGCGCTCACCATTAGAAAAGGAAAAGATTACACCCTGCAATATCCCGCTTTGCCACAGGTGGCAAATGCAGGCAAGCAAGCGGTTCAGGTGAAAGTTGAAAACACGCAGGCTTGTTCGCGTTATTCGGGCATTACCATTCGCAACATTCATGTGCAGCCTTCGCCCGAATGGTTGCAAACGCACTTGAAAAATATCGGGTTGCGCCCCATCAATAATATTGTTGACATCACCAATTTTGTTTTGATGGAATACGGGCAGCCGCTTCACGCCTTCGATGCCGATATTATTTCGGGCAATACCATTGTGGTGAAAAATGTTTCCGAAGGAACTTCATTTACTACACTCGATGAAACCGAACGAAAACTTGCTGCAACCGACCTCATGATTTGCGATGCCGAAAAACCACTTTGCATAGCGGGTGTGTTTGGCGGCTTGCATTCGGGCGTAACCGAAAAAACCAAAAATATTTTTTTGGAAAGCGCTTGCTTCGATGCCGTTTCGGTGCGCAAAACCGCGCAACGCCACAACCTGCGCACCGATGCCGCACAGCGATTTGAAAAAGGAACCGACCCGGCTTTTACCATTCCTGCTTTGCATCGTGCTATTGGATTAGTGCTCGAAATTGCCGGTGGCGAAATTGCTTCCGATGTGGTGGATGTTTATGCTGAAGAAAAGAAAAATTATGAAGTGAATTTTGCTTTCCAAAAATCTGATGCGCTTTTGGGCATTTCCATTCCGAAGGAAACCATTAAACTCATTTTGCACAAACTCGAAATAAAAATTCTGGAAGAAACCGCAGACGCGCTCATACTTTCGGTGCCTTTGTTCAAAGCCGATGTGCAACGCGATGTGGATGTGTCGGAAGAAATTCTGCGCATTTACGGCTTCAATAATGTTCCCGTGCCCGAAGTTTTCAAAGCCAATCTTACTCAAAAAAAAGGAACAGATACAGGTGCGCTGAAAGAAAAAATTTCCGACATGCTTGCCGCTTCAGGTTTCAAAGAAATACTTACCAATTCTATTATCAGCAATAAGTATCTCGAATCGAATTTCGGAGTGAATGCTGAACCTGCCGTGCGTCTGCAAAAAAGCTCCAATGCCGCACTCGATGTGATGCGTCCCAATATGTTATTTTCGGGTTTGGAGGCTGTTGCCTACAATCACAATCGCAGAAATTTCGACCTCAAGTTTTTCGAATTCGGAAAAACTTACGCTTCTGAAAAAGCGGAAAATTTCATAGAAACAGAACACTTGTCTCTTTTTGTTTCAGGAAATATTCTGGAAGAAAATCATTTTCAGAAACCTCAGGCTGCCGATATTTTTTATCTGAAAGGAGTGTTGAAAAATATTTTTTCATTACTGGGAATCAACCGATACAGCGAAGAAAATTTGCCGGGAGAAAATTTCGGCTTCGGCATGAGATACACATCGGAAAAAAACGTTTTGGTGGAAATGGGCGGTGTTTCTTCAAAAACATTAAAGAGTTTCGATATAGAAAAGCAAGTTTTTTTTGCGGATTTTCATTGGGATAATCTGTTGAAACAGATGAAACCCAATGCTCTGAAATTTAAGGAAATACCCCGTTTTCCATGGGTCAGACGCGATTTGGCTTTGCTCATAGACAGGGCGGTTACTTTTGCCGAAATAGAGAAAATTGCCCACCGCGAAGTGAAGCAAGTATTAAAATCGGTGAATTTGTTCGATATTTACGAGGACAAAAAGTTGGGCGATAATAAAAAATCGTATGCTGTGAGTTTTGTTTTTGAAAACGCGCAAAAGACACTTAAGGACGAAGAAGTGGACACGTGGATGAACCAACTCATGGAACGATACAAAAAAGAATTAGGCGCAGAAATCCGCTGAACATGAACCGAACCGAACAACTGAATGTCATTCATGAAAAAATACAGCTGTTGTTGAACCGGTTACACGAACAACAACAGCGTATGGCGGGCTTGGAGGAAGAGAACGATTCTTTGAAAAAATTATTAAACGAACGAAACAGTAAAGTTGCTGAACTGGATAATCAGTTGCACCTGCTGAAATTAACCAAAAGTATTTCGGCATCGGGCGATGAAACCCAAAAAGCAGCTTTGAAGAAGAAAATAAATGAATTGATAAAGGAAATTGATCAATGTGTGGGATTACTGAACAATTGAAACCATGAGTGAACTGATCAACATTAACCTGATTATTGCCGACAGACCTTACCCTTTAAAGGTAAAGCCTGAAGAAGAAGCGACCGTGAGAGCCGCTGCAAAACAGATCAATGAAAAAGTGAAAGAATTGCAAAATCTGTATGCAGCTAAAGATAAACAGGACTTTCTCGCTATGTCTGCCCTGACATACGCGGTGGAAACTGCCAACCTGAAACAACAATCTCTGGTTTCCGACCAATCGGCACAGGAAAAAGTTGATGCCCTCCTCCAATTGCTTCAGCACGTCTGACGCAAGGTTCAATTTTCAGTTTTTTTGTTCATTTTTTCGTTTCGATATGTGATATTTCGATGTGCGATTTTCGACAAAAAAGTTTAAGCTGGAAAGTTATAAAGTAGCAGAAGAGTGGTTGAAAGATAAATAATCGACCAATAGAAAAAAACCAATTGCCGTCTGCTTTAGCTGACGGGACAAAAAGTGAGAAGGCAGATTACTGATTTCGAATGTCGGATTTCGGATTGGAAGTTTGAAGTTGGATTTTAGAAGTTAGATTGTCGTCTGCTTTAGCTGACGGGAAAAAATTAAAATGGAACAAGAAACAATAAACAAAGAAAATAAAGACAATCGAATATCGAATATCGCCAAGCAAAGCAAAGCGAGTCGAATATCGAAATATCGCAAAACGAAACATCATTTCTCAACATAAATAAATACTCACAACTATGGAAATTGTTATAGTAGTAGGTTCGGTGCTGATAGCTTTAGGTATCGGGTTTTTGATAGGAAAAGCCATCTACCAGCGTGCCGCGAAACAGCAGGAAGAAACCGCCAAAAAAGAAGCAGCGCTCATTATTGAAGAAGCAAAGAAAGAAGCCGAGATTACCAAGAAAGACAAGATTTACGAGGCGAAAGACAAAATTCTTCAACTCAATCAGGAACAAGAACAAAAAGCCGCGCAACGCAACCGAAAGATTGACGAGCGCGAACAACAGGTGCGCCAAAAAGAGCAATCTGTAAACCAGCAGCTTGCCAACAACAAAAAGCGCGAAGAAGAACTGAAGCACAAAGAGGAAGAAGTGGAAACCATTAAAGCTAACCTTACACGCCAGTTAGATTTGGTGAATGTGAAAAAAGAAGATTTGGAAAAAGCGCATAACGAAGCGGTGAAAAAACTCGAAACCGCAGCAGGTATGTCGGCAGAACAAGCCAGACAATCTTTGATTGATTCGCTCACCAAAGAAGCCGAAACACAAGCGCTTTCCATTCAAAAAACTATTGTGGATGAAGCCAAGCTGAAAGCCAACAAAGAGTCGAAACGCATTGTGCTGCAAACCATTCAGCGCACGGCTGCCGAGCATACCATCGAAAATTCAGTTTCGGTTTTCAATCTTACTTCCGATGACCAGAAAGGACAAATTATAGGGCGTGAAGGACGGAATATACGTGCACTCGAAGCCGCTACCGGTGTTGAAATTATAGTTGACGACACCCCTGAAGCCATCATCATTTCGGGCTTCGACCCCGTGCGCAGAGAAATCGCCCGCCTTTCGTTGCAACGCCTCGTTACCGATGGACGCATTCACCCGGCTCGTATCGAAGAAATAGTTGTCAAAACCAAAAAACAACTCGAAGACCAGATTATGGAAATTGGCGAACGCACCGTCATTGAGTTGGGCATTCATGGTCTGCATCCCGAACTTATTAAAATGGTAGGCAGACTGAGATTTCGTTCTTCTTACGGTCAAAATCTTTTACAACACTCGCGCGAAGTTGCCAACCTCTGCGCCACTATGGCTGCCGAATTGGGCTTAAACGCCAAGATGGCAAAACGTGCCGGATTGCTGCACGACATAGGCAAGGTGCCCGATGAAGAATCAGAATTGTCGCACGCTCTTTTGGGTATGAAAATGTGCGAAAAATACGGTGAACATGCAGCGATTTGTAATGCCGTGGGCGCTCACCACGATGAAATAGAAATGCTCTACAACATATCGCCTATCATCCAAGCATGTGATGCCATTTCGGGCGCACGCCCGGGTGCCAGACGCGAAACTACCGAGCGTTATATTCAGCGCCTCAAAGACCTCGAAACGCTTGCCATGTCTTACGAAGGCGTTGAGAAGGCCTATGCCATTCAGGCAGGAAGAGAGTTGCGCGTGTTGGTAGAAAGCGAAAAAGTTGCCGATGCCAAAGCCGATGAATTAGCCTTCAGTATTTCGCAAAAAATAGAAAAAGAAATGCAATATCCCGGACAGGTGAAAGTAACCGTGATTCGTGAAAAAAGAGCGGTGGCTTACGCGAAATAATTCAGGCAAATCAAAACATTTTCTAAATTCAGAGAAATAATAAAAATCACAACTCATGAAAAAGATTCTTTTGATTACAGCCATTGGTTTTGTATTCGGATACGCTCAGGCGCAAGACACTAAACAGCCTGCAGCCGAAAAATCTGCCATTCAAACTTCTGAAGCGCCCAACCAAAAAGTTGAAGCACTCAAAGTGAAACACAACGCACCCAACCGTGCCGATTTCAAAACTGAAGAAGAATATGCAAAGGTGAAAGAAGCTTGGATTTTAGCCAATCCTAAAGTGTATGAAGAAATCAATATGGTGAAGCCTGCGGAAACCAGGCCTAAAAACTGATTTCATTCCGCTATTAAAAAGTAAGTTTTCTTATCTTTTTGCACCAGAAAAGTAAACCCCGCTTTCCTCTTTTAATGAATAAGAGCAAAGCGGGGTTGCTTATTTAAAAAATCCTTACTGAACTATCTTGTTTTCATCATCTTTTTAGTTTCCACAACTTTGCCGTCTATGAGTAGCGAATAGTTGTATAAGCCGGTGCTCAGGTTCGATGCAAACACCGTTACCATGCCGTAGCCGGTTTCTATATTTACTGTTTTGATGGTTCTGCCGTTGATGTCGAAAAACAGGAGTTCTGCCGATTGAACATCTTCGGGAATATAATAGGAAATGGAAGTTTGCTCGGCAAACGGATTGGGAACATTTTGCTCCAATACTATTACCTGCAGGGGATTCAGTTCTACCGAAATTTGTTTTATTGTGGCTTCATCATCAGTTGCGGGGTTAGCTCTGCGTTGATTTGCTCCGCAGCAATTTACCATGCCTTGTTCTAAAGCGGTTAATCTTTGCTCTATGGTATTTGAAAGCGAATCAATAATATTTTGTTGACCTTTTAACGCGCTTATTAAAACGGGAATAAGACCTATGTAATTGATGCCCTTAAAATTAGTTTTAGATTGAAGTATATTGCCCTGCTTATCTTTAACTTCAGGGGCAAGTGCTTCTGAAACCAGTTCCGGCAAAATACTTTCAACTTCATCTGCTATTAAACCGTATTGAACACCATTTCTTAATCCCATGAAAGGATAATCGGTTCTTTTAAATTCGTATGTTTTAGGATTTAATCTTGAAATAAACTGTATTGCCTCATTTGCATCTAAATCAACAATGTTATTCTTTAACTTTCTGTCAGAGCCTGTCCAGTTACCTGAAGTGGACCATGCATCGCCAACAAAAAATGCTGCATAATATCCCGATCCGGTTGATGCTACACGGCTATATACCCCATAGTTATCTCCTGATGTGCCATCAGCTTCAAAACGACCGGCATAATTTTCAAAGTCAGAACCTTCTGCCCTCCCTACAATACCGGAATTTCTGGAGCTTGAGCTTGTATATTCAGACAAGCCAATAGCTCCTGCATTTTCTAAAGGGGACCCTTCTCCAAAACCTACCAAACCTACATTAGATACACCACCGGCTACTGTTGTTACACATTTACCCATTACGCCTATATTTACATCTGTAGCATTTTTACTCTCTCCAACCACCCCGCTCTGCAAAGATTCTGTTCCTTCGCTCAACGCATATATGGCATTTTCTTCTGTATCATTCAAAACATCTAACTTGGCTGTGGGTGAAGTGGTGCCGATGCCTACGCTGGTGCCATTATCATAGATTAGGCTGTTTACCAAAACGCTTCCGGTGGTAGGACTCCATTTGGGAACTACATTGGCAGTGGTGGGTGTGGATGCAGGAGCTACTTTTTTCTCATTGAGTTCGTTTACTCCGGCTACGAGATAGGGAATTAAACCGGAGTAATTCATTGCCCTGAAAGTTGCAGTATCCATGAGTAATGCGCCTGAAGTGTCTGTAATAGGGGGTTGTAAAAATGCGCTTACTATTTCGGGCAGAACTGTGTCAACTTGTTGGGCAATAAATCCGAACTGTTTTCCATGAGGAAGATTCATGTATTCATACTCGTTTGTTTTAAAAACAAAACTTTTGGGTTGAATAGCAGCAAGGGTTGAAAGTGCATTAGAAATATTATCAATGCTGTCTTTTAAATTTATGTCTGAAGCAAAATTATCGTTTCCGGTTCTAAGAACATTTCCTTGAAAATATCCAGCCCATCCAAACTCTAATACAAAAAGTGGTGGTAATGAAACCTGAATCGAAGGTGCACTTGCATAAATGCCAAAATTTAAAACATTTTGTTGATTTGCTTCGAAGATGCCACCAAAGTTTATATTCCCATTAATTGCATGACCTCTAACACCCATGTTGTAAGTGAAGTCTTGCGAGCCAAGAAAAGGAAATCCGACACCATTTCCGCCTCCGATACCATGAACGCCTATACTGTTATCTGTGGAATTTTCAGCAGTCGCGAATAAGCCATAATTATCTATACCGGACGATAAGGATGTGTTTACTAATATTCCTCTATTTTCATTGACATTGTGTACATGAAATTTTTGTTTCGGTTCGGGAATGCCAATGCCTACTCTTATGGGGGGGTCTGTGCTGCCCAACACCATACAGTTGCTGGCGGTTACCTGTGCATTTGCGCCAATGGCAGACGCAAACTCAAGTGTAGCCCCACCTGTTCCTGTTCCGAGAGCCGAGTGCCCTAAGTAGGTGTTGTTGTTTCCTTCTGTGTTTGTCCAGCCCGATTCAAAACCAAGGAATACATTATTAAACCCTGTGGTGTTCCCAACCAAAGTATTTGGATTATACCCTGAATTTGCGCCAATAAAAACATTCTCACTCCCACTGGTATTGTTATTTCCTGAACTTGACCCAAAAAATGAATTAAAGCCGCCATCTTCATTAAGTCTTCCCGAACGATATCCATAGAATGAATTGTAACTCACCAGATTATCTCTGCCTGCCAGATACCCAACTATCGAATTTCCAATACCCTCCTCATTATTTTGACCTGCTGCAACGCCAACGTATGTATTTAATTTACTGATAACACTAAATTGCCCCGAACTTGCTCCTATAAATACATTTTCCCCACCTGAACTGATGGTTTGATTTTGT
This sequence comes from uncultured Chitinophagaceae bacterium, assembly GCA_964518215.1. Classification (GTDB taxonomy): domain Bacteria; phylum Bacteroidota; class Bacteroidia; order Chitinophagales; family CAIOSU01; genus CAYSGX01. Next base: position 9,077 of record CAZFFP010000023.1, on the reverse strand, counting down.
CCGGCATTATTTCCAACAAAAGTATTTGCCTGACTGCCATTTATATTCTCCCCTGCTAAATCTCCTACACATATATTTGTGCCGCCCGGTGTTTTCAATATACTCAACCCATTAATCATATAATCCCCACTCACATTCACATTGCCATCTACATCGAGTTTTTCTGCGGGTGTCATCGTGCCTATGCCGACATCGCCAGATTGGTTTATTATCATTCTGTCATCATCAAATGTTTTAATAATAAATGGTTGAGCATTAAATGTCCCAATGGATTCACCACTTGTCGAATTTGTTCCAAGTTCCCAATAAGTTTGAGAATTAACTGTTTGAACACTGCAAGCTACCAGCATGGCAATGATTCCGATAATGGTTTTTGTTTTCATAATAATTGGTTTTTATGGGTTTAAAAAATGGAAAGTTTTAGCGTGTGTGTTTTATGAGACGTATGCACGGTCAGGAAATAATAACCTTCGTGCAGGTTGCCTTTTTTCATTAGCAGCTTAATGATGCCGTTATGGGTTTGCAGTTCGGTGATGTCGGGCTGATATATTCTGCCCAATACATCATACAGTTGGTAAGTAATCTGTTCTTGCCCAATAGTATTTACTCCATTGATATCTATATAGGCATAATCGCTGAATGGGTTGGGATATACTTTGGTGTTTAGCTCTGATTGTTCCGGCTGTTCTGCGCTCACCAATGTATCACCATAGCAAGGAAATGCAGAGCTGCCCGAGTAGAAGTAGCTTTCTATAGTGTTCATTAAGCCATCTGATGTAAATGCTCCGTTTAAGTATAATCCGTACGGATTATAATTGCAAAGAGTATCGGGAAGATTTGGACTACTGATTACGCCAAGATAGGCACTATATGAATATGGCGGTGATGATGAGCCTCCCTGATTTACATATATTTTCCCGTCTCTGCCGAGTTGTAGTTTAGAAAAACCTGTTTGAGGAATATCGGCAATTATTTTCATTGATAGCACAATATCATTGGCATTACCTGCTTCAATATCATATTGCAGCAGTTTTCCGTTATTTGTTCCAACATACAACTTGGAATTATCAGGCGAAAAAGAAACCCCCGTTTCTCCAATATCATTTTGCAAAGGAATTGGATTAGATACAATTCCTGTTGTTTTATCAAAATCGTATAAATAGGGTGGAATAGTAAAACCAGAAAACGTAATTGCTACTTTGCTCCCATTGGACGAAAATTTCAAACGACCGCTTTGAATGCTGTTGTTGCTTAATGGCTCAAGTTCAGAAATTACCGGAATGGTATCAATGCCATTTTCGGTAACGAGATAAGCTAAAAATTTCCGGCTGTTAAATTCATGTGTTACCACCCAAACATCTATCCCATTACAATGATGCACAGCCGCCAATTGTGTGCCAACAAGTCCTGAGTATAGCGTAATATTCTTTGCAACTACTGCTCCCAAGCCCGCATTGGCATTCATGTCAATAATACTGTAATGAAAATTTCCCGGAACAGTGAAATAATAGATTGTATCGGGGTTCCCCGGCTTGTGCACAGCTAAAGCATCTCTGTTCCCATATTGCAGATGCCCCAAGTCATTATTGCTGTTTAGCATTTCAACATGTGTTCTGTCGAATATTTTTTGAGTTCCAGACAATTGAAGATTGCTTAGTGGATTGCTGATAGTTGTTCCACGACCGAATCCACCTTCATTTAATACTATAGGTGAGCCATTAATAAAATGTAAACCAGGTGCATCATTAGCAAACGGAACAGACTCCCGACCAAAATACCACTTATTAGCCCTATCCACCTGCAAGCCGGGGTTTTGGTTTTGGGTAAATGCACTAAAACTTAAAGAAATTAGCAGTATGGCAAGGTAATGTTTCATGTGTCAGGGAGCTTAGTTTTATAAATATATCAAATAAGTCTTACCTTTCAGCAATCAGGTTCAGCTCTTTTTTAAGTATTTCTAATTCTTGTTGCAGTTGCATAATCAGCGCAAGCAAATCCTGCGTTTCATTTTCAGTAGTAATGAGAATTTTCTTTGCGGCAACGGTGCCGTTTACATCGAGCGTGTAAGCGGGAGCGGTTAGGCCAATGCCCACGTTTACAGCGAATGCTCCAATTCCGCCCAACACCATGCAGTTGTTGGCGGTTACCTGTGCATTTGCGCCAATGGCAGAGGCAAACTCAAGTATAGCCCCATCTGTTCCTGTTCCACGTGCCGAGTGTCCTAAGTAGGTGTTGTTGTTTCCTTCTGTGTTTGTCCAGCCCGATTCAAAACCAAGAAATACATTATTAAATCCTGTGGTGTTTCCAACTGTATTTTGTGTATGGTATCCTGCACCAGAACCTATAAATACATTCTCACTTCCGGTGGTATTGCTGTAACCGGAATGTGCCCCGAAAAAAGAATTATAACCTCCATTATTGGTTAATTGACCGGAACGCAGTCCGAAAAATGAATTGTAACTCACCAGATTGAATCTGCCTGCCAGATATCCGACTATCGAATTCCCAATACCTTCCTCATTAAACTGCCCCGAACCCACACCTACATAAGCATTTAATTTACTGATTGTGCTTGCTTTGCCCGATATGCTCCCAATAAACACATTTTCTCCGCCATCGGTAGTGGATTGGTTATATCCTGCCTCATTGCCTACAAAAGTATTTGCCTGGCTGCCATTGACGTTTGCTCCCGCCCCCTCGCCCACAAAGATATTGGAAGGGTCTCCGTTGTGACCTAATACGTTCTCTCCACCTATTCTATATTCCCCACTCACATTGATATTACCATCTACATCTAACGTTACAGGATTGGTTACTCCCATAAACACATCACCAGTTGCGTCTATTATCATTTGTGGGTCATCATTTGTTCGGATGACAAATGGCTCTGAATTAGTTGTTCCTATATAATCATCAAGTGGGTCAGTAATGCTATTGCCTCCAAGTTCCCAAAAGGTTGCTTGAGAAAAAACTGTTTGAATACTGCAAGCTATCAGCATTGCAATGATTCCGAGAATGGTTTTTACTTTCATAATTTTTGGGTTTTAAGGGTTTAATTAATGATTATGATTTTTGCGCTGTGTAGAAAATTTTCTCCCTGAATTTTCAGAATATAAACTCCCTGAAGCATATTTTTTCTTTCTATTTCCATATCGGTAAGCACCTCTTTATTTGCTGCAAAAAACTCCCTGCCCGATAAATCGTGAATAGTGATTCGGCAGTTTTTTACCGGATTGCTGAGTTCAATTTTTACCTTGTCGTAAAAAGGATTGGGATATATAACTACCGAATCATTGTTTGATATTGTTAAATGCCGGTTTTCCATTCCGACAAAGCAGGGGTATGCATCAGGGGCTTCATTAAAATAGCTTTGAATTAAATTATTCAGTCCTGTTCCGCTTTGTCCGTATAACCTAATCGCGTGAAGCTCAAAGTTGCACGCTAACCCGGCAGCATTAGGATTGTGAATGATGGCTAATGAATCAATCACGCTTTGACTTGAAGATTTTGAAATATACATTTTCCCATCGGGCGCCAAATGCATACCATACAATCCATAAGGCGCTCCCAAAATGGACTGCCCTATCAATATCCTGCTGTTTACTATTGTTGCTGAATCGCCCGATGATACATCAAACTGGTGAATTCTGTTAGGTAAGCCACCTCCCGCTACAGTGCATACATAAAGTTTTGTTCCATCGGGAGAAAAAGAAAGGTCGTGTTGACTTGAGGGGCTATCAACCGGAAGCGTAATAGCATTAGAAACAATGCCTATTGAATTATCAAAATCAAATAATTGAACTATTCTCATTGTTTTGGTAACAAATGCTATTTTTTTGCCGTTGGGTGATAGTTTCATGGTTCCGGTAAACCCATTATTTACGCCTATTACCGCCCCGGCACTTGAAATAACAGGATTGGTATTTACTCCTGTATCAGTAACTAAATAAGCATAAAAATTATTGGAACTTGCCGGATGCGAAACTACCCAAACATCCCTGCAATTGCTGTGATGCACGGCAGTTTGTTTGGCAGTTGTAGGTATATGTAAATGATTATTTTGCGATACTACCTCACCCAATCCACCTGATAAATTCATATCAATTACATGATACACATACGAACGAGGGCTGTTAGGGCTGGTTTCTGTGAAAGTAAACAGATAAATCAAGCCATTATTAGAAGGGTTAGGTATAAATAAATGCCCTTGAGGTTGGCCGCTGAATGCTGAACTATTTGTTATTCCTATACTATTTGTCATAGAATCGTGAAGTGCATTGGCTACAAAAATCGTTGCACTATACATCTGTAAGTTACCATCAGCATCGCTAATAGTGCAGGCAGCACTACTCACATTTACGCCATCAGTAAGCACAACGGGCTGCCCGCTGCTAAAGTCAAGCCCCGGTGCTCCATACCCTTGCTGAGTTGCTCGCCCAAAATACCAGATATTAGCTCGTTTTTTATCTAATGTGGGTAGTTGGGCAGCCACATGGGTGTGAAATGAAAAGAGCAAAATAATGGAGAGAAGGAGCTTCATTATTTAGATGGTTTTATTATTTGAATATATCAAATATATTTCACTTTTCTGCAATTAGGTTCAGTTGCTTTTTTAGCATTTCCACTTCTTGTTGTTATTGTATGATAAGTCTAAGCAGGTCATGGTTTTTCGGCAAAGACAATAACAAAACAAAAAACAAGCACAATGACACAACTGAATTTCATAAGTTCAATTTGCAATAAGGGTTAAGAAAATCTTCTGTTAAATGTAAAATTTTTCAAAACAAAAAAAGAATCTTATTAAGAAAAAATACAGTTGCGCAGAAAGCAGAATATGGCAAAAGAGGTAGCCGGTGTTGAAAGTGCATCCTCAAAAAATATGGGGAGATAGTCTCGCGGCAAGATATTGATTTTGTTTATATGGGCTAATAGTTCAGCTTACTCAACTACCACCAAAAAATAATTCTTCTTTCCTTTTTGCACCAAGAGATATTTGTTGTTCAACAAATCATTGGAGGTGAGCAGGTGTTGTTCATCGGCATTTTTATTTAAGGTCGCACTGTTTGTGGAGTATTTCCCTTGTTGACATAAGTCATATTTACATTATCAGCGATTAATTAAATTGCGGTCTAATTCAAAATTTAGGCAGAGATGAAAATCCTTTATGTGAATACTCTTTTTGTTACACTATTGCTTTTTTCCTGCGGAAATAAACAAGAAAAAACAAAGCCCACTGTTGAAAGCATTACCGAATCGGTGTATGCTTCAGGAATTATTAAAAGTAAAAATCAGTATCAGGTATTTGCATCGGCAAACGGATTGTTGATGCAGTCGTTGGTTTCTGAAGGAAGCATAGTGAAAAAAGGCGATTTGCTTTTTATTATTCAGAATAATGCGGCACAACTTAATAAAGAAAATGCCCGCTTAGCTGCCGAGTTTGCCGATTTAAAAGCCAATCAAGACAAACTGAATGATTTGAAAATAAACATTGAATTAGCCCAATCTAAACTTGAAAACGATTCGCTGTTATACTTCAGACAAAAGAAATTATGGGAAGAAAATATTGGCAGCAAGGTAGAATACGAGCAAAGAGAAATTGCTTATAAAAATTCTTTAACAGCCTATAATTCAGCAAAATTAAGATTGAACGATTTACAGAAGCAATTAGAATTTTCTTCAAAACAATCGAAAAAAAATCTTGAAATAAGCGCTTCGCTTCTAAACGATTTTTTAGTTAGAAGCAACATAGACGGGAAGGTTTACAGTGTGCTGAAAGAACCCGGAGAAATTGTTACACCTCAACTGCCTTTAGCAATTATTGGCGATGCCGAAAACTTTTTGTTAGAGTTGCAAATAGATGAGTATGATATTGTGAAAATTAAAGTAGGTCAAAAAGTGCTGTTAACTATGGATAGTTATAAAGACAAACTTTTTGAAGCAGTAATCAGCAGAATTATTCCCATTATGAACGAGCGCACTCGTTCGTTTTTAGTAGAAGCAGAATTTGTTGTTGCGCCCGAAACGTTGTATCCAAACCTTACAGCCGAGGCAAATATTGTTATTCAAACTAAAGAAAACGCACTTACAATATCCAGAACTTATTTGCTAAATGATTCTTCAGTGGTGTTGGAAAACAAAGAGATTAAAAAAGTAAAAACAGGATTGAAAGATTACAACAAGGTAGAAATTGTTGAGGGCATCAATGCTGAAACGGTAATTCTTAAACCTTAATAATGAAACAATTTCTGGTTTTTGAAATAGCAAAATCATTGCTGCTTGCCCGTTGGAGACAAACCCTTGTGGCAGCGGTGGGTGTTACATTTAGTATTGCCATGTTTATTACATTGCTCAGTTTCATGACAGGGCTAAACGATATGCTCGATGGTTTAGTAATCAATAGAACGCCTCATGTTCGATTATACAACGATATAAAACCTACCGAACAACAGCCGGTAGCAATGGATGAGTTGTATAGTAATAACTATAATTTTATCAATTCAATAAAGCCCACAGTTTCAAGGCAGGAAATTTATAATAGCGCTGCCATTATGAATTTTTTGAAAACCGATAGCAGGGTATTGGGCTATTCTCCAAAAATTATAGCACAGGCATTTTTTAATTCAGGTGTTATAGATATTACCGGAGTGGTAAATGGCATTGATGTAGTTGCTGAAAGTGAGCTATACTTTTTCAGCGATTATATAACTACCGGCAATGCCCTTGACCTAAAAAACATATCGAACAGCATTATTCTGGGCAAAGGATTAGCCGATATTTTATTGGCAGAAATTGGCGATATGGTTTGGGTTACAACAACAACCGGAGAAAGGTTACCACTAAAAGTGGTGGGCTATTTTCAGTCGGGTTTAGGAGATTATGATAAAGTGCAAAGCTATGCTTCTATTAATACTGTTCATAAATTATTAGGTAAACCGAATAGTTATTTAACCGATATTCAGGTGAAACTGAAAGACATTAAAACTGCGCCACAAGTAGCTAAAGAGTATGCTCAATTATTCGCTACAGATGCGTTAGATATTCAAACTGCCAATGCAACATACGAAACAGGCACTTTTATACGAACGCTTATTTCTTATGCCGTTGGCATTACCTTATTAGTGGTTGCAGGCTTCGGAATATATAATATTCTCAACATGATGATTTATGAGAAAATGGATTCTATTGCCATTCTGAAAGCCACTGGTTTTTCAGGCAGCGATGTGAAAAATGTATTTATCATTATTGCCTTAAGCATAGGTTTTTCCGGAGGAATGTTGGGCTTAATTATTGGCTTTTTGCTTTCATTAGGAATAGACCAATTGCCCTTTGAAACCGATGCTTTACCTACTATTAAAACCTACCCGGTAAATTATAGCCCTGCTTATTATTTCATAGGTGCAATTTTTTCATTGGTAACTACCTACTTAGCCGGTTGGTTGCCGGCACGAAAAGCCAGTAAAATAGATCCTGTAATTATTATCAGAGGAAAATAATCATGAGCCAAGTTATTTTAGAAGCAAGAAATATTACCAAATATTTTCACGACCCATTAACGGTAAAGGTATTGTCTGATATTTCGTTTAAAGTAGATAAAGGCGAGTTTGCTTCTGTTATAGGTAAATCGGGCTGCGGCAAATCTACATTGCTTTACATTCTTTCAACTATGGATACCGACTATGAAGGGCAACTTTTTATAGACGGTGAGTCAATGAACCATAGAAAAGAGGCTTACCTTGCTCACATCAGAAACGAGAAAATTGGTTTTGTTTTTCAGTTTCATTATTTGCTGAATGAATTTTCTGTATTAAAAAATGTAATGCTTCCCGGACTAAAATTGGGTAGGTTTTCAGCAGAAGAAATTGAGCACAAAGCCATGCAAAAACTGAAAATTTTAGGAATAGAACGTTTAGCCAATAAGAAAGCTAATCAGATTTCCGGAGGCGAAAAACAACGAGTAGCTATTGCTCGTGCTTTAATTAACGACCCGCATATAATTATGGGCGATGAGCCTACAGGCAACTTAGATAAAAAAAACAGCGAAATAGTTTTCAGTATATTTCAGGAATTGACGCAAGATTTTAAACAAACACTTTTAATTGTTACTCACGATAACGAATTTGCTGAAAGAACCAACAGAATAATTGAAATGGAAGATGGTAAGATAATCTCATAAGAACTTAAAAAGATTTTCTTTTTAGAATCCTCATGCATCACTAATCATTTCAAAGTTCTTACTCCGCCACCACCAAAAAATAATTCTTCTTTCCTTTTTGCACCAAGAGGTATTTGTTATTCAACAAATCATTGGCGGTGAGCAGATGTTGTTCATCTGCAATTTTTTCTTTGTTTATGCTCAAGCCGCCTTCTTTAATGGTTCTGCGCAATTCGCCTTTGGAAGGGAACACCGCATTTTTTTCTACCAATACTTCGGCTAAGGAAATGCCACTATCGAAAATTTGCCTGTCGGTTGTGAACAAAGGCACGCCTTCAAACACATTCAGAAAATCATTTTCAGAAATAGATAACAAGGTTTCTTTGGTGGCTTTACCAAACAAAATTTCGGAAGCCTTCAAAGCCGTTTCATAATCGTTTTCAGAATGCACCAATATGGTGAGTTCTTTTGCCAACAGTTTTTGCAGTTGTCTTACATGCGGAGCATTTCTGTGCGCTTCAATTTCATTATCTATTGTTTCTTTCGAAAGAAAAGTAAAAATGCGGATATAGTTTTCGGCATCTTCATCGCTCACGTTGAGCCAAAATTGATAGAACTGATAGGGAGAAGTTTTTTGAGCATCTAACCACACGTTGCCGCTTTCGGTTTTGCCGAATTTTCCGCCATCGGCTTTCTTGATAAGTTGCGTGGTGAGCGCAAATGCTTCGCCATTTTTCTTTTTTCTAATCAGTTCGGTTCCGGTAACAATATTGCCCCACTGGTCGCTGCCACCCATTTGCAGTTTCACGCCTTTGTTCTCCCACAGGTAATAAAAGTCAAATCCTTGCACCAACTGGTAAGTGAACTCCGTAAAGCTCATGCCTTCGTGCCCTTCACCCGTCAAACGCATTTTTACGCTGTCTTT